>JBEKIX010000025.1:0-31654 GCA_050011535.1 Acidobacteriota bacterium | reverse complement strand
CCTGCAACGCAACCGGCGTGGCGGCAAATACCCCCAACATGACAAACCCCAGGTGGCTTACCGAAGAGTACGCCACAAGGGATTTCATGTCTTTCTGCATCATGGCCACAAGCGCGCCATAGATAATTCCGATCAAACACAGAATCAGCAACGGCTTGAGAAAGTGCATCGTCGCCCACGGAAACATCGGCAGAGAAAAGCGGACGAAACCGTAGGTCCCCATTTTCAACAACACGCCGGCCAGAATCACGGAACCGGCCGTCGGGGCCTCGACGTGGGCGTCAGGCAACCAGGTGTGGAACGGGAACATGGGCACCTTGATCGCAAACCCGATAAAGAACGCGATAAATACCCAGAATTGCAGATTGGTCGGGAACCCGAGCTTCTGGAACTGAAGAATATCGAATGAGTACACCCCTGTGGTGTTGTACTGGTAAAAGTAGATCGCAAGGATGCCGACCAGCATCAGAACCGATCCCGCAAGGGTGTACAGGAAGAACTTGATCGCGGCGTAGAGCTTTCTTGGCCCGCCCCAGACGCCAATGAGAAAGTACATCGGAACCAGCATCACCTCCCAGAAAACATAGAAAACGAGAAAATCGAGGGAGATGAAAACACCGAGCATGCCCGTCTGGAGCAAGAGCATGAACGCGTAGTACTCATGGACACGCTCCTTAATCGCAGTCCAGGACGACAGGATGGAGATGGCGCCCAGCAGCGTGGTCAGAAGCACCAGAAGCAAGCTGATGCCGTCAATCCCCAGCTTGTAGTTGGCGCCTATCAGCGGTATCCACGGACGCTGAGTGACAAACCGGAAGTTCGTGGCGGGGTCGATGTAACGCGCGTCGTTGAACAGCACGATAAGCGGGATGGAGACCAGAAAGCCGGCAAACCCCGTAATGTTGGCAGTCCATTTGACAGCCTTTTCGTTCTTCCGCGGAATGAACATGATTGCGATCATTCCAACCAGGGGAAGATAGCAGACAATGTTCAGAATGTTTCTCATGAAAAAGTTCATCGGTACGTACTCCTCACCCGTGATTAGCCGGAAGCATCCCCGGACCTAGAACTTAAACAGCCCGTTGTAGCAGATCAAAATGAACACCAGTATGCCGAGAATCGCGCCCAGGGCATAGCGCTGCACCAGCCCGGTTTGTAATGAAGTCGCCAGCCGGTTCAGCGCCATGTTGATCCAACCCACGAAGTTGACCAGGCCATCGACGACATATTTGTCGAACACGCGCGACACCGTCGCCGTGCCGCGCGTAGTGGCTGCCGTGCCGTTTACGGCGCCGTCGACGAAGTTCGAGTCGACAAAGTAGCAGGCGTTGCCAAGATCCTTGGCGCGGTTTACGAACAAAGCATCGTACAGCTCATCCACGTAATACTTGTGATAGACCAGAGAGTAGACCCGGCGGAATCGGTTTGCGATGCGCTCGGGAATCTCGGGGTTCACAACATAGAGCCGGTACGCAATGAAAATCCCAAGCACGGCAACGAGCACGGACAGACCGGTGAACAATAATTCCTGCCCGCCCGTGTGCACGGCCGTCACTTCACGCTCCGCCGGCAGCCGAAAGACCGGTTCCAGGAATCGTTCGAATCCGCTCGACACACGGGTCCAGCCCGGCAAGCCCACGTAGCCCCCGATCACTGATAGAATCGCCAGTGCGAACAGAGGGTAGACAACGCGCTTCGGAGACTCATGAATATGGTGCCTCGTGTGCTCGTCCATGCGCTCTTCGCCCCAAAACGTCATGAAGATGAGGCGAAACATGTAGAACGCCGTCAGTCCGGCGCCGAGCCAGAGCAGCAGCCAAATCGCCGGATGCCCATTGCTCCAGGCACGCCACAGAATCTCGTCCTTGCTGAAAAATCCCGCCAGACCCGGGACGCCGGCGATCGTCAGCGTGCCGATCAGCATGGTCCAATACGTCCAGGGCAGATACTTGCGCAGGCCGCCCATTTTGCGCATGTCCTGTTCATGATGCATCGCCATGATCACCGAGCCCGCGCCCAGGAACAGGAGAGCCTTGAAGAACGCGTGGGTCATCAGGTGAAAGACTCCACCTACGAACGCGCCCACTCCCAAGGCCGCGATCATGTAGCCAAGCTGACTTACCGTCGAATATGCCAGAACCCGCTTGATGTCGTTCTGCATCACGCCGATTGTGGCGGCAAAGATCGCCGTCACCGCGCCCACGATTGCCACGATCGCCATGGTTTCAGGGGCGCGGCTAAAAAGAGCGTTGCAGCGCGCAATCATGTATACGCCCGCGGTCACCATGGTGGCTGCATGGATGAGGGCGCTGACCGGTGTTGGACCTTCCATCGCGTCCGGAAGCCAGATATAGAGCGGTATCTGCGCGCTTTTCCCGATCGCTCCTATGAACAGGCAGATAGTGGCCCAGAAGAGAAAACCGTGACCGGCCTGCGCCGGCATGGCGGTGGCACGATTGAAGACCTCCTCGAACCGCAACGATCCGAAATGAACGAACAACAGCATCATGCCGAGAAGGAACCCGGCGTCGCCGATCCGGTTGACGACGAATGCTTTTTTGCCAGCGTCTCCGGCACTTTTCTTTTCGAAGTAGAACCCGATCAGCAGGTAAGAGCAGAGACCCACCCCTTCCCAGCCTACAAACATCATTACGAAGTTGTTCGCAAGCACGAGAGTCAGCATGGCGAACATGAACAGGTTCAGGTATGAGAAGAATCGGTAGTACCCGGTGTCTTCCCACATGTATCCGGTCGAATAGACATGGATGAGGAAACCTACGCCGGTCACGACGAGGATCATCACCGCCGACAGCGGGTCAAGCTGCAGTCCCCAGGGAACCTCAAAAGTGGCCAGTCCGCCGCTCGAGAGCGGCAGAGATCCGCTGCTGATCCACTTGAAGAGATCGGTACTAAAGATCTCTCCTCCCTGAACCACAAATAATTGGTATCCGGACGCCAGCGAAACGACGAATGCCAGACCGACGGACAGCAGAGCCACCAGCGAAACTACGCGCTTGCTCAGTTTGTCACCGGTCCGGCGCAGCTTGATAAGCCCCGAAATGCCGATGACCGCGCTGCCTGTCAACGGCAGAATGGGAACTAGCCATAGGTAATGAAGCATAACACCTCTAATCTGCGCCTGAGGTCCTTGGTTGCAATCGTCTTCTTGAGGATTCGGGCCGAGCGTCCCGACTATGACTCGCTATGAACATCATCCCGAGTCAGGGGCACATCATGGCTGCCCCAGGCCCGCACGTTACGATCCAAAATTGCCCTAAAGCGAACTACCTCATATAATAAGACGCAAGTTAGTAGCACAGCTCGCCCGGCATGTCAATGAAATTGCCCTCAGTTTCATTTGCACGAAGCTTCCATGTTGCGGCGTTCATGAGTGTAGAGCATCAGGTCGCGGTAAATCGTTTCGATCTGCTCCCTGGTGCTGCTGTAAGTGCCCGAAGTGTCGATGATGTAGTGTGCCAGTTTGATCTTCTCCTGCGCGGGCATCTGGGCCTCGATGCGCAGGTGCGCAGCCTCCGCACTCAGCCCGCAACGGCTCATGATCCGAGCCAGTTGCAATGCCGGATCGCAATTCACAACGATAAGTCGATCCTGCATGCGATAGAAGCCCGATTCCACAAGCAGCGCTGCATCTATGATGACGATGCCTTTAAACTCCTGTCTGGCCAGGTCAAAGACGCGACGCATGACTTCAGCCATCACGTCAGGGTGGACCAGTGCATTCAGGAGCAGGCGCCGCGGAGGCTGGCTGAATATGATAGCGCCGAGAATCTTCCGGTCGATCGTAGTATCGGCGGCCAGGATTTCCTTGCCGAATGCAGTCACCACTCTTGCATAAGTCGGGCTGCCGGGGAGGAACAGTTCGTGCACGATGGGGTCCGCATCGATTACATGGGCTCCCAGTTCGGCGAAGACACCGGATGCGTGGCTTTTCCCGGTGGCTATGTTTCCCGTCAGCCCGACTTGCAGCATAGCGCCGTATCATAGCACAAGCCTCACAACCCCAAAAACTACAGCTTGCGGCTTTATTTATGACGCTCTCTATGGATTCAGCCAGCCTGCGCGATCGACAGCGAATTACTCAACTCGTTGGCCACGACGACCGTCCGATTGTCAGGCGCGATCTGAATCCCGACGGGCCCTTTTTCGACGTCGAACGTAGTCGATTCCAACGAGCTCAAGTCCGTGGGTAACACCGATACAGTGCGGGACTTGGTATTCACCACGAAAACCCGCTTGCCGTCCGGACTGACGGCCACGCCAAACGGGCTCTTGCCGACAGGCACCGTCACGAGCACGGTTCCCAGATGCGCATCGATCACGGAAAGATCGTTGGACTGGCTGTTGGAGACAAACAAACGCGAGCCATCCGGCGTGATCGCAATTCCGTCGGGAGCATCACCAACCGCGATTTTGCCGGTCACGGCCATTTGGTTGGGATCGACGGTCCATACTTCATTGGAGCCGCCATTGACGACATACACCATTTCCGAAATCGGCGACACCGCCAGCGCAATCGGCGAGATTCCCATTTTGACGGTTCCCGTCATCTTGTGCTCACGCGTGTCGATGATGTTGAGCATCCCCTCCTTGGTACGCCCGAAGTTCGTCACATAAGCCCGGTATCCCAGGGGACCAATGACGACGGCGTTAGGCGCTCCCCCCACCTTGATTTCAGCCTCAACCTTGAATGATTGAAGATTCACCACCGCAACCGTTCCCGTTTCGCGACACGCAACATATACGCTCTTGCCGCCGTCGGCGAGCGCCAATCCCAGAGGCGCGCTTCCCACCTCGACCGCGCGCGTAACGGCGTGTTGCTTCAAGTCCACTTCCAGAAGCTCGCCCGTTCCGTACGAGGAAACATAGGCCATGTTGCCGTCGACGCTCAGCACCAGAAAGTTGGGGGATATCCCGACTTTCTTGATGGTGACGGTCTTTCCGAATGCCGGCAAACCCAGAAGCAATGCACAGGAAAGAAGAAAGCAGCGAGTCATTCTCATATGATGAATCCCTGGAATTGTGCCCGCAGTAGCGGGATAGGTTTCTTATCTGCCACAGCTTGATTTGCCCGGCGCGCGTCGTCCTACGTGCCGCGACTACTTTCTATATGCAACCGTTTAGCCGCAACAAGCATACTCTGCTTTCAGATCAGCGACATAGTCTTGCCTTTCGGTCATGCGATCCTAATCTCAGAAAAATGCTAAACAGTTACCTCTACTTGGTGGCGGCTACCAGGCTGAACACACCCTGATGGCGTGAAGAACGACTCTTGAGCCCTTGAATCACGACCTGTCGAAATCCCGTGTCAAAAAGCAGCCTGATCAACTCTTCCCGATCATGATAAACGGCGCCGGCCTCTACCGCGTTTCTTTGAACCAGTCTCAGGTGGAACCTCTGCCAGATTCGCATTATCCGATTGAGGAACGTCTGCGGCTCAATCACCTCGCCAAGCAACAGGTATCCGCCTCCGGCCAGGATCCGATACGCCTCCCGCAGGAAGCGTTCTGCCGGGTGGCGGTGAAGGTCAAACATCGATACTGCGATTTCTGCAAACCCATCGGCAAGCGGCCATCCCGGCTCCGCGAACTGTTGAAATTCGACCACTTGTCCCAGATTCAGGAGCCGCGCCCTTTGACGAGCACGCTCCAACAGGGTGATGTTACTGTCCATGGAGTGAATTCGTCCGAAAAACGCTTTGCGTCCTGCCAGCCGGAGAGTCAGAGTGCCGGTGTCGCTTAAGAGGTCCACGATCTTTGTTCGGCGAGTATTTACTATAAAATCCACTATCTGATCCACCGTGGCATAGTAATCCAAACCTGTACGCCATTGAAACAGGCGCGCGACACCTTCCTCGTAGCTGTCAATTCTCGCCGGGAGGCCGGCAAGAAACGGACGGGGACGGGGCGGTGTAAAATCGAATTTTTTTTGAACTCCCGGATCGCTTTTCTGGCTTTTCACGGCATTCGCCTGGCCGGCTCATCGTCGCCCCGTCTTTCAGGGCTCAGCTGATACATGACATAGTTCTCCGTTTTAACGGCAAGAGAATACCCATCCGCCATATGGGGGTCAACCTGAAGCAGTTCCCAAATCTCGTCTCCCTTCTCCGCGCACATCCACCCCACCTCGGTCCGCGGAGAAGATACCGCGCGAACCCAGGCCCCCCAGGCGCCATCGTGACAGACAAACTCCTTGAGCGGGATCTCGGAATCGTACATGAGCGGCGCCAGTCGCCCCTGATCAATCAGGATACGCCGCCCATCATAATGCCGGCTCCAATACTCCAGCAACTGCCGCTGCTCCTGCTGAATGTATTGATGTTCGAGCGATTCCGCGGCCATGGCATGATTCTCGCCTTCCAGCGCTGGAACATGCATGCTGAGCAGGGCCAGGAAAAGTAATGGCCAGGAGTAGCTGCGGCGCGCCACGGCCACCAGGAGGAGAAGAAGCGCTGCCGCCGGAAGCAGCAGAATTCCGTTGCCGGCATACATGAAGTGATATCCCCACTCCTGAGGAAACACCCACGACACCCACGGGAGCACGAAAATTGTCAGGCAGCAAATTATCATCACACGTCTGACTGTTTTTCCCCCGCCGACCACCAAACTCCCGAAAACAGCCACCGCAGGAATCAACAGCGCCGAATAGCGCACCCTGTACATAAGGCCCCAGTAAAGGGCCGAGATATTGATCAACGCCGGCAACCACAGCAAGAAATAAGGGAGGTGTCGTCGAAATTTCTTGCGATCGAGCAGGCAATAAATCACTCCGCAGATGCCAATGACCAGAGGAATGATCGTCGCCGCCTGAGCAAGCTCGCCAAAGTGATAAAACATGGACAAAAAGGGACGCCTGTAGGTCTCGAAACGCAACGGATTTCCCCTTGCCACTCGTTGAAAGAAGCTGTCTCCGACGCGAAGATAGATGAACCCAAAGTGAAGGATGGCCGGAACTGCGAACACGCCGAAAAACGCGCCTGCCGTCCGCAACGCCTGCGCGCGGGTAATCTGCCGTGACCACCATTCGTAAGCCGTCAGGGCGATCACGCCGCCGATAAAGAGCCATCCTTCATACCGGCACATCGCGGCGACTGCAGCCCAGAGTGCCGGCTGCCAGGGGAAGCCGTTTCTGCCCTTTTCCCGCCACCGCAAAAAGGAGTCCATGCCCAGAAGCGCCAAAACCAGGTAGATCGGCTCAGTCAGAGGAGCGCTTTGCAGAAACTGCAGATTTGGATTGCCGATCAGAACCGCGGCGGCAAATATCCCCGAGACAGTCGAACCCGTCATTCGAAGGGCGATGCGGTATACCAACCACCCGGAAACGGCGAAGGCGCAAACCGACAGCAGACTCGGCATCAGCGCCGTCCGATACTGCGAATTGAATATCACAAAAGGCAGGTACAGTATGTGAATCAGAGGCAGCCACTGGGCGCCCATCTGCGCGTA
Source organism: Acidobacteriota bacterium (assembly GCA_050011535.1). Lineage (GTDB taxonomy): Bacteria > Acidobacteriota > UBA6911 > UBA6911 > UBA6911 > JAFNAG01. The sequence goes on along the minus strand of JBEKIX010000025.1, from coordinate 24,191 downwards.
GCCGGGCGTCGGCGAGTCGATCAGCCGCCGGGCGATCACCAGATGAGCCTTCGCGTCAAAATGGGCAGTCGAGAGCCCGTTCAGGTAATAGTAAGCAAAGCTGGCGATCCCCACCAGAGCCCCAAGAAGCAGAACTCCGCTCGAAGCATGAGTCTCGAGACGGCTCTTTACGGCAACCTTCATCACACCCACTCGCACATTCAGGATTGGCTAGCGACGGCGCGCAGTGCCGTCGCTCATGGATAGATCTTGTAGAGCATACGTGGAAAAGCAATCGTCTCACGCACATGATCGAGTTTGCAGATCCAGGCTACGACACGCTCGATCCCCATTCCGAATCCAGCATGAGGAAAGCTCCCGTACTTGCGCAAATCCAGGTACCACTGGAAAGCCGCTTCCGGAAGGTTGTGCTCACGGAGCCGGCGGAGAAGTAGGTCATGATCGTGTATGCGCTCTCCCCCACCGATGATTTCGCCATACCCCTCCGGCGCCAGCACATCGACACCGAGCGCCACTTCAGGCCTCTCGGGATCGGGCTGCATGTAGAAGGCTTTCACCTGCGCCGGATAGCGGTGCACCATCACCGGCGACGCGTATCCTTCAGAGAGGATCGTCTCGTCGGTGCCGCCAAAATCTCCGCCCCATTCAATATTGACGCCGGCTGCCTTGAGCTTCACAATCGCATCGTCGTACGAAAGTCGTGGAAACGGACGTGAAACAGCTTCCAGGCGCGAAATGTCGCGTCCGAGAGTTTCCAGTTCCGGCCTGCGCTGCGCACGGACGCGTTCGACGATGAAGCAGACAAGGCCTTCGGCCAACTCCATTGCATCTTCCAGGTGCGCAAAGGCCACCTCAGGCTCGACCATCCAGAACTCCATAAGATGGCGGCGCGTCTTCGATTTTTCCGCGCGGAAAGTCGGGCCGAAGCAGTAGACCTTGCCGAATGCCGCGGCCGTGGCCTCATTGTAGAGTTGACCGCTCTGCGTCAGATACGCCTTATCATCAAAATATTCGGTCTCGAAAAGCGTCGTCGTACCTTCGCAAGCGTTGGGAGTGAAGATCGGCGTGTCGACCAGAGTGAATCCCTGATCATCAAAGTAATCGCGGGTCGCTTTGATGATCTCGTGCCGGATCCGGATCGCGGCATGCTGGCGGGAGCTGCGCAGCCACAGGTGCCGATTCTCCATGAGAAATGCCGTTCCATGTTCTTTCGGCGTAATGGGGTAGCTTTCGGCGATCTGATAGATGCGGAAGCCGGAAATTTCAAGTTCGAATCCGCCGGGAGCGCGCTCGTCAAGGCGTACCTTGCCGGTTACCTCGAGGCTCGACTCCTGAGTCAGCTTGTCCAGCTCTTCGAACTGCTCCGGGGGAATATTGCCTCTAAAGGCGACGCACTGCATGATGCCGGTGCCGTCACGCAACAGGATGAACTGCAGCTTGCCGCTGCTCCTCCTGTTGTAAACCCATCCCCGGAGCGTCACCTCGCTGCCTTCGTGAACACTGATGTTTTCGATATAGACGGCCTTCATTCATGGTCCTTTCTGGATCGTGTCGTCGCCGGTCCCGCCCTGATGCTCAAAAACCATGTGCCCGGACGTTTCGCTTCGCTGCCGGCAGTATTGTGCAAAGAGTGAGTAATAGCTGTCGCGTATGAACTGCGTCCGCGTGAACCCAAGCGCGGCCGCCGCTTCAAGAATACCTTCCTCCGAACCCTCCAATTCTACATAATTCCCAATGGGGGTCTCATCGATCGCCAATTGGATTTCCGGGAGCGAACCGGTGCGCACGGCAACCGCATATTCTTCCCGATACTTCTGGTAACGAAACCAGGTCTCAAGGCCCGCCTGAGCGAGGATGCGCAGCATGACATCCGCACTGTCGACCGTCGTTTCGATCTCTTCGCGGCTCTTGAAAGTCGTCGATGGACGTGGCGGACCCTTAAATGTAACAGATTCCTTGCCCTCCGTCTTGCGCACGCGCAGGAGGCAGGCTTGCGATCGGATGCGCCCATCCTTGAAGTCCAGCACGAAGTTGTCCTCGAAATGGCGGCTGCACACCAGGCAACGGTCGAGGACGCCCAGGCGGCGCCTGAATTCGTCCATGTCATCTATCGCTATCTTGACTTCCGTTTCGATCGTCACAAGGCCCTCCAGCCAAAAAGCTAGTTTCTAGCCTCAGGAGATTGCAAGCGGAAAAACACTGTCAGGTGAATATTTGTTCGACTTTTTTGCGGAGACATATGTCAAATATTGGTGAGTGGCAGGATAAATGACGAGGGAACAGACGGGGCGAATGAAAGACGATCTGACCGCCATGTGGAATCGGGATGCGTCATTGCCCGCTGCGCCGGAGTTTGTCCAGGAGAATGCTTGGGTGATTTCGAGCCAGCGTGGCGATGCGCTGGCATTCAATCGCCTGGTGCTGAAATGGGAAAGCAGGGTTTACAATCTCGCGTTGCGGATGCTTCAGCATCCGGACGAGGCCGCAGAAGCGACGCAAGAGGTTTTTCTGTCGGCCTACAAGAGCATCCGGCGCTTCCGCCGCGATGCGAAGTTTTCGACCTGGCTGTACAGAATCGCTTTGAACCATTGCATCTCCCGCGCCCGGCGGCGGCCCCAAGGCGCCCATTTTTCCCTGGACGACGGACGCGAGGGAGCTACGCAGGCGGACCAGCTGCGCGCCTCTGACAGCCAGGAGGGCGAGCTGCTGCGCGCGGAGAACCGGCAGCGGGTGCGCGGCGCACTGGCTTTCCTGCCCCCGGAACAGCGAGCTGTCGTGGAACTCAAATTCTTTCAGGAGATGACCTTCGATGACATTGCCGCCGTCCTCGGGGTCCCGCTGAGCACGATCAAATCGCGGCTTTACGCCGCCTTGGACTCGTTAAAGGTCCGATTGGGCGCGCGGACCTGATCAGGTGGAGGATAATAAAATGATTGCGGGATGCAGCCAACATCAACAGTATATCCAGCGATCCCTGGTCGATGATCTCTCCCCGGAAGAGCAGCTGGCCCTGAATGAGCATATGGCCGGATGTGCTTCCTGCCGGGCCGAGCACGATCGCTATGCCCATACACTGCATCAGCTGCAGTCGTACGGCGAAGAGCCTTTGCCACGCCACTTTTTTGTCTATCCGGAGGAAGTCGAGACCAAACCCTGGCAGCTCTTCCGCCGCTTGACGCCTTCATGGCAGATGGCAACCGCAAGCCTCGCCGCAATCCTGCTCATGGCCGGTGTCGCCGCCGCATTCCACGTGCAGTTCAGATCCGACCATGGCGCCTGGACCTTGAGTTTCGGGCGCCCCGTTGTGCAGGGAGTTTCCGACCTGGCATCATTCAAGGCTGATATCCTCAAAACCGCGGAGCAGAAAAATCAGGAAGCCGTGCTCATCTGGATCCAGAATCTGCGCGATGATTTGGCGCGCACGCACGCCGACGTCACTCAGGAGCAGAAAACCCAGCTCGTGGCGGCCCTCTCCAGCCTGGAAACCCGTCTCGACAACCGCATCGCCCTGACCGCCGACGACACCAGAACAGCCACTCAGAAATCGCTGGTTGAGCTGTATCAGATGATATCTCAGCAGCACGAACAAGACCTTAACGTCATCGACTCCCGGCTCAGGCTTGATGCCGATAGCCGTGAAGTCAAAACAAAACAGACTGATGCCATTCTTGACACGCTGATTCAAGTTGCCAATCTCAACCTGAAACAAGCAGGAGAGCAAAAATGAAGAAAACTCTATTAAGCCTTACCATCATTTTCTGCCTGGGTGCACTCGCCTGGGCGCAGGGAAGCAGAACAGATCTTTTCGACGTCAAGAAATCCCAGGAAGAACTGGAGATCATGAAAGGGATTCTCGCCACGACAATCAGCTTTGTCGCGCAGAACCTGCAGACATCTCCTGCGAAGGAGGCCACGACACCCTCTGGGCAGGCCGCTGCCGCGCCGCGTCCGAATGTGGTAACAACTCCCTTTGGGCCAGTGAGTGCCTCGACCGCAATGTTTCGTTTGTCGGCATCCGGCATAAATGCCTTCTACCTTTATGGCCAAGGCGCAGTCTTCGTGGTCCCGGCATCGAATCTTCGTCTCGGAGGCAATGGTTTCGGCTATCTTGACTTGACCCGATCCTATGAAGATGCGACTCGCCAGATGGCCGAGGCAAGCCGCGCTATGGACCTCCAGGAAAGAGCCCTTGCCAAGGCTGGCCAGGGGGTTGGATCCGGACAGGGAGTGGGCTCCGGAGTCGGACAGGGTGTCGCCGGAGGCGTGGTCGGAGGCATAGTGGGCGGCGTTGCACCGGCGCAACCGGCACAGCCTCCGAAGCCCGCGGCCGCACCCCAGGCCCCGACACCACCAACACCCAAGAAGGTCATGAGTCAGGAAGATCTCCAGAAACAACTGGCGAACCTGCAGGAGCAGGCAAGGAAGAGCCGCGAAGACCAGGAACAGCAGCGTGCCAAACTGACCGAGGCACTCGGAAAGATCAAGACGTATCTGATTGAGGCCCTTGCAAATTATGGGGATTCGTTGACCACCATAAAACCAAACGAATATATAACTTTGGTGATCATGACCGACGACGGCGGCGGTCTCTTCGGCGGCGACAGAACGTCATCGCATTGCGAACTGGTCTCGGCGCAGAAATCGTGGATCACTGATTACAAAGCCGGGAAACTGACCCTGGACGCGTTCAAGCAGAAGGTCCTGCAGTATTCCGAATAGTCGCGCGCCGAAGGCGCTCTTGAGTGCGGCGCCAAGGCGCCGCACTTCAGACGCGATGCTTGCGCACGACCACGCCGCACTCCTGCAGGAGAGACAAGGAGCGATCGTTCAACGGATAATCCTGATTGTAGATCACCTCGGAAATCCCGCTGTTGATGATCATCTTCGTGCACAGGAGGCAGGGGGCAAACGTAGTGTATAACGTCGCTCCCTTGAGGCTGGTGCCGTGGTAGGCTGCTTGCGTGATCGCGTTTTCCTCCCCGTGACAGCAGAGGCACTCCTCCAGCGAAGTGCCGCTCTTCGCCATGCTGTTGCACCTGGGACAGCCGCCTTCATTGCAGTTCCTGGCGCCTCGCGGCGTGCCGTTGTAGCCGGTCGAAATCACGCGCCGGTCCCGAACGATGATCGCCGCCACTTTGCGCTTGATGCAATTGCTGCGGGAAGCCACGACCCGCGCGATGTCAAGGAAATACTCATCCCATTCAGGGCGGTCAAAATTGCTCATCAGAGATGGCAGCATCTGACCCAACTGCCGATGCAGATCCTCCAGCGATCCATCGTTTTTGACTGATATGTCGGCCATCTGCTCCGTGGCGATCAGTTGCTGGCTGGCGGGATCGTCGCTGCGCAGTTCTCGGTTCTCTTCCTCGATAAACTGCTCGATTGTCTGCGGCGCGCTCTCCCGCCCGCGCTGCCTGCTGCGCGCAAAACGCACCGCCTCCGCGGCATTCAACGCCATAAGGACGAAATCCTTGCGCCTTTTCAGCGCGAGCACTTCCGTGGGATTGCGGATCGAATCGATCACATAATTGCGTTCGTGCCCCAACCGCCGAAGAACGCGTTCCGCCAGCACTCCGGCGCCGAACTGGCTCCGAAGCTCATTCCCTACCTCGGTCAGGACATCACGGGTGATCTCCATGCCGCGCTTCTTAACTTCCTCGCGAATCTCGTCGGAAAGAGAGTGATACTCGAATCCCCGGCTCACCAGGTATTGCGAGACCTCGGTCTTGCCCGCGCCGTTCTTTCCTGTCAATCCAATGATCATATTTCCCCCTCGTAACTGTCCAGCGCAGCAACAGGGATCTGGTTTCCTCGGAACGATGCTAAAATCCACATCAAAGGCCCAAGGAACTCGAAGAATCTCCAAAAAGGCCTATCGGATCGCAGGGCGGCGGCTTATGGGCCGCTCATTGCCCGCCAAGTCCCAGCACAGCGGCGTTCTCTTCCATGGCATGGATGCAAAAGGCAATGTGTTCATCAAGGTCGACACCCAGTTCTTCGGCGCCGCGATAGATGTCGTCACGATTGACGGCGCGCGCGAACGCCTTGTCCTTGAGCTTCTTGCGCACCGATTTCGCTTCCATACCCAAAATCGACTTGCCCGGGCGCACCAGGGCGCTCGCCACCAGAAATCCCGCCAGCTCATCGCACGCATAGATCGCCTTGCAGAGCAGGTTGTGGCGCGTCAGGTTCAGTTCGGTGACATGCGATGAAATCGCATAGATGATATCCTCCGGATACCCGTTCTGTCGCAGGATTTCCGCGCCCTTGGTGGGATGATCCGGCATGGTCGGATACATTTCATAGTCGAAGTCATGCAACAATCCCACTGTTCCCCAGATCTCCGGATCTTCGCCGAATTTCTTTGCATAGGCTCGCATCAGCATCTCGACGGCAAGCGCATGTTTGCGCAGACTGTCGCTCTTCGTGTATTGCGCCAGCAACTCCCACGCGGATTCTCTTGTGCGCGGATCAGCCATGTTCTCCTCCAGAAGATTAACGATTCGAAATTCGAGATTCGAAATTCGAGATTGAAATTATTGAATTTCGAATTTCGAATCTCGAATCTCGAATCACAGGATAGCGCCCAAGGAAACCAAAATCCAATCGGTGTAAAATCCAATCGGTGTCATTCATAAAGCAAGTACCGTTCGCGCAGCACTTGAAACCTGGTCACATCACCTTGCCAGCTGCTGCGAATCTCGTCCAGCGACATCCCGTCTTCAATCTGCAGGCGAATCGAACTTCCGCCCCAGAGTATATCGATGGGCATCTTTATCGCCTCATATTCGTACGGAGGTTGGCGCCACGCGAACGACTCCGGATAGAGCGCCCGGATGGTCCACAGGATCGCCACTCCCGTCAGCACCGGTTCAAACGCTTCGCGGTCCAGAACGTGGACCTGTACGCCGCCGCACATGCTCCCGGCATGTTTCTGAAAAGTCGGCTCGAAGTTAACCGCCCGGAACTGCACGCCGGGAAGCCCCTGCTTGTTGAGCCACTCCCCCAATGCGCGCCCATTAACGTAAGGCGCTCCGACGAACTCGAAAGGACGCGTGGTGCCGCGGCCCTCAGAAACCCGGCTCCCTTCCAGCAGGACCGTTCCCGGATATACCGTTGCGCTGTCCAGCGTCGGCAGGTTGGGCGAGGGCATGATCCAAGGCAACCCCGTCTGATCAAACCAAAGGTCGCGGCGCCAGTCCTGCATCGGAACCACCTCCAGCCGGCAGCCGATGCCGAATTCAGAATTGTAAAGCATGGCCAGCTCTCCCATGGTCATGGCGTGACGCATCGGCAACGGGTAAAGCCCGACGAACGAGCTGAACTCGGGAAGGAGCAGGCTTCCTTCCACCTGAACCCCGTTGATCGGGTTGGGCCGATCGAGCACCACCATGGTTTTCCCGTCGCGAGCGCAAGCCTGGAGGCAGTAAGCCAGCGTGTGAATGAAGGTGTAGACACGCGTGCCCACGTCCTGCAGATCAAAGAGAAGAACGTCCAGATCGGACAGCATTTCCTCAGTCGGCCATCGCGTCTCACCATACAGGCTGTGCACCGGCAGACTCAAATCCGGATCCCAGTAAAACTGCGACTCAATCATGTTGTCCTGCCTTTCGCCGCGCGCGCCATGTTGCGGGCCGAAAAGCGAGACAAGCCGGAATCTCTTTTCACGAATCAAAGCATCAGCCGTGTGCTCCAGATTCGGCAAAATCGATGCCGGATGAACCACGGCGCCCACTCGCGCTCCTGAAAGAAGAGCGCTCTTATCGTTCAGCAATACATCGATTCCCGGACGAACTGTCATGCCTCTTACCTCAGCCGGTCGTTGTGTGCAATTGCTCGCCGCAGCCCAGAGCCGTGAAAACACTTGACTGTAGACAATGCTTGTACTTGAATAGCAGTCACTTAGCGTTATGGGCCTTGCGTGTTGGATTTGTCGGACAGCATCCGGGACAGCTTCTGAGCTGTACCCCGTCGTTCACCTTTGGGAGCGAGTCCCCTTTTCATCGCCGACCGTCAATCCAACGCCATCTTTATCGCCTTGTCAATAGAGATCGCCGGATCGTCCGATGGAACACACACTCGTCCTCAACGCCAGCTATGAACCGGTCAATATCGTCCCCTGGAAACGCGCCCTTACCCTGCTGTTTCAGGGTAAGGTGGAAGTGCTCGCCGAATACGACCGCGAAATTCACAGCATCAGCTTCACAATCAAAATGCCCAGTGTCCTGCGCCTCCTGAAGTACGTTCGCATGCGAAAACGATTCCAACACGTCAAATTCAGCCGGGCAAACATCTATGCCCGGGATCTGCACACCTGCCAGTATTGCGGCGCCCAGTGCTCGACCGAGGATTTGACGTTTGACCACGTCATCCCTGTAGTAAAGGGCGGCAGCAAGACCTGGAACAACATCGTCACCAGCTGCATCGAGTGCAACCATAAAAAAGGCGGGCGAACCCCCGAGGAAGCCGGCATGCATTTGATCCGGCGGCCCAAGGAGCCCGACTGGGTTCCCAGCATGCTGCAGATCACCTTCGGCTTCCGCAGCGCTCCCGAATCATGGCGCGACTATTTCTATTGGAATGTGGAGTTAGAGGGCGGTCCCTGAAGTATTAGATTAGGTAGTTAACGGGTTTGCATTCTTCGATCAGGCCCGCCTCGAAGGCCAGCTGGTAAAACCGCTCCAAACCCTCCTTGTGGGCAGGAACCAGGTTGTGGTCGAGGTTATATCGCAGGTAGCGTATCAGAAACTCGACCGGTAGTTTAAGCGTGGACGAATAGTACGCGGCGATCTCCTCGATTCTTGCCATTCCCCATTCCTTGGCCGTCAGGAAGATCTCAGCAAGTTCCTTCGTCTCCGCGGCCTTGTCACGGCAGGCCCAGAAGGCAAATACAAACGGTCGCGCCTGCCATTCTCTCCAGGCGGCCGCAAGGTCCATACACTGATACTCGTCGGAATTGCAATGCAGGGCGGCGTCTCCGATGATCAGGGCCGCATCGCATTTTCGAAGCATCTCGGACACATCCGGCTTGTGCGCTAGATACTCCGGTCGCAACCCCATCCGGCATTGCAGGAGGAGTTTCGTCAGCGCCACTGAAGTCCGGGAACTCGTATCCAGAGCGACCGTCTTGATCGCCCTGGAGTTGAACCGTTGCACCAGCAGGACGCTGCGCACCTCGTGTGTCGCCGCGATCGCTATGTCAGGGATCACCCGAAGATGCGGAATTCTCTGGTATTCAATGCACGGTATCAGACCGACGTCGACCTCGCCGGCAGCCAGGCGCTCGGCGCATTTCGCCGGCAAGTCAGGCACAATCTGAAAGTCGTGTTTCGCCGGCCCATGCAAGAAATACCATCCCAAAGGCGCGGCGTTGAGATAGCTCACTATCGAGATCCTTAGGCCCAAACCGGTTTCCCTCCTCTGAGCATTAATTGCCGAATCTGCGAAATAGCGGCCGCCCGCATGAAATTACTACAGCACCGGCAGTAATGGAAAGCACTAACGGAAGGAGGAAAGCCATTTGCCGGCAGGTTACGAGTCAGACAGTGACACGCCATACAAGGGCAACACAGCCACAACCAAGGGCGCGTCCCGTAGGGACGCCATGAAAATAGCCCGGCACTTGAGGACCTCGATCATGTGACATCACAAGGGCGCGTCCCGTAGGGACGCCATGAAAATAGCCCGGCACTTCAGTGCCGGGATCACGCAGCAGCATAAAGACGAGTCCCGTAGGGACGAATGACATGGTGAGCACACATGGCCAACTCCTACACATCCCTTCTCATCCACATCATCTTCAGTACGCATAAGCGGGAACGGGTTTTGCCACCAGCATTGCGCGACAGGCTCTGGGCCTATATGGGAGGTATCGCGCGGGAAAACCAATTCAAGGCCCTTGCCATCGGCGGGACGGTGGATCATGCGCACATGCTACTCTCGATACCGGCCGCCATTCCTGTGGCAAAGGCCGTCCAACTCGTCAAAGGCGGTTCCTCAAAATGGTTGCGCGAGACAATTACCTCCTTTCGAAATTTTGGCTGGCAGAAGGGGTACGGCGCCTTCAGCATCGGTGTATCTCAGGCAGACGAGGTAGCGGCATATATTGCGCGTCAGGAGGAGCACCATCGGGTGAAGAGTTTCCAGGAAGAGTATTTACAGTTTTTGAAGGAATACAGGATCGAATACGATGAGAGGTACATCTGGGGATGATTCAGCCGTCCCTATGGGACTCGTGGTGAGGGTGTCCCACAGGTCCCCGGCACTGAAGTGCCGGGCTATTCTCGTCGCGTCCCTAACGGGACGCGTATGTGCTTGGCCCATTTCTCATACGAAATGCGCGCAGACAATACGACCTGCCACATTCAGGGATCCGCGGAATGTTCCTGTTCGGCGTCCCGGAGGGACGCCATGAAAATAGCCCGGCACTTCAGTGCCGGGATTTAGCACGAGGTCAACGACGAGTCCCGTAGGGACGACTGACATGAAGAACGCAGATGGAAAAGGCGTGCTCCAATGCAACGAGAGATATCTCTGAAAACTGCTCAGCCGTCCCTATGGGACTCGTGGTGAGGGTGTCCCACAGGTCCCCGGCACATTCAGCGGATGGCATATAACTCACTGATAAACAGGTATCCCTACCATGGATCACTCGAAGCCGAATCAAGAGCGCGCCGCCATCGAATTGTCCCTCATTCCCGGTGTCGGCACTGTCATGCAGGGCAGTCTGTGGAAATCCTCTCCGCGGCTCGACGAACTCTTCCAAATGAGCCGTCCGGAACTTGAAGCGCTCGGAGCGCCCGCGGAATCTGCCACGGCAATCTCCACACGCCGCTACCGCTCGATGGCGGAGGAAACAATCGATTGGGCCACGCGCGAAAACTGCCGGCTCCTCATCCGCGGAAGCCCTGACTATCCTTGCCTGCTCGGGGAGATTTACGATCCGCCTCTGGTCCTCTACTGCCGCGGACAACACTCGGTTTTGGAGCTACCCGCGGTGGCGATTGTCGGCACGCGCAGGCCGACCTATTACGGACTGCAGATGGCGCAAGGGCTCGCGTTCGATCTGGCGAAGCGCGGGATCATGATTGTCAGCGGTCTCGCGCGCGGCATCGACGCCGCTGCGCATCGCGGCTGCCTGGAAGGCGGTGGCTGCACTGCCGCGGTTCTGGGCTGCGGCATCGACGTCGTCTATCCCCGGGAACACCGGCAGCTGTCACAGGAAGTTGCAAAAGACGGCCTCCTGCTCTCCGAGTTTCCGCCGGGAACATCACCTGCGCCACAAAACTTTCCGGTGCGCAATCGCATCATTAGCGGGCTGTCGCTAGGAACCGTGATCGTGGAGGCCAGCGAATACAGCGGGTCCCTGATTACGGCACGTCTGGCTATGGAACAGAATCGCGAGGTTTTCGCAGTCCCTGGAAACCTGACGTCGCCGCAGAGCTTTGGACCAAATTATCTGATCAAACAAGGAGCGAAACTAGTCCAGGTTTGGCGAGATATTGCCGAAGAGTTACCGGCAGAGGTGCGTCACGCGATCCTGGAACGCGAAGACACGCGTCCCGGCAAGACTCCCGAACTGGATCTCTTGACGCCGGAAGAGAGTAACATTCTCGAGATGCTGGCCTATGATCAGGCAGTGCAGTTTGACAGAATCCTCACCAAGAGCGGTATGACGGTTCCACAGCTCAGCACCCTCCTCCTCAACCTGGAGATGCAGGGGCGTTTGCGGCAGGTGCCTGGAAATTTGTTTGTTCGAATCGCCCAGCACCAGTAATAATTTTTTTGGGAATTCTGTAAATCGCTGTTATAGTGTGCGCCCTCTTATGGCAAATTCTCTGGTCATAGTCGAATCTCCCGCCAAGGCAAAGACGATCAAGAAATATCTAGGTCGCGGCTTTGACGTAAAAGCATCGATAGGACACATCAAAGACCTGCCCAAGAACAAGCTGGGAGTCGATGTGGAAGATGATTTCCTGCCGCATTACGGCATCATCCCTTCGAAGGAAAAAGTCGTTCGCGAACTGCGGGCCGCCGCCAAGGGAGCGAAGGTCATATACCTTGCCGCTGACCCTGACCGTGAGGGCGAGGCAATCTGCCAGCATCTTGCGGAAGAGCTCGCGGGTAAGTCCAAGGACGTTTATCGGGTTTTGTTCCACGAGATCACCAAGAACGCGATCCAGGAGGCCTTCAAGCACCCCGGCCGGATCAACACGCACAAGGTTGAGGCCCAGCTCGCAAGACGCATTCTCGACCGGCTCGTAGGCTACAAGATCAGCCCTCTGCTTTGGGAAAAAGTGCGGCGCGGATTGTCGGCAGGTCGTGTTCAGACGGTCGCGCTGCGCATGATCGTCGAGCGCGAGCAGGAGATCCGCGCGTTCAAATCAGAGGAATACTGGAACCTCATCGCGCGCCTCGCCGGCCATGCGCCCCCCGAATTTGCGGCCAAAGCCACGAATTACGACGGCGCGAAGTGGAAGGTCGGCACCGCGGAAACCGCGCATGCCATCGTAGAGGAGCTGAGCCACACGCCTTTTCTCGTCAAGACGGTCCACAGGCGCGAGAAAAAACGCTACCCGGTTCCGCCCTTCATCACCAGCAATCTCCAGCAGGAAGCGGCGCGCAGGCTGAATTTTTCCGTCAAGAAAACCATGCTCCTGGCTCAACGCCTGTACGAAGGCGTGGAACTCGGCAAGGAAGGCGCGGTGGGACTGATCACCTACATGCGCACGGACTCGACGCGCGTCTCCGAGACGGCGTTGGCCGAAGTGCGCGAGCTGATCAAGACGCAGATCGGCGACGCGTTTCTACCGCACCATCCGATCTACTACAAATCGAAGAAAACCGCGCAGGAGGCTCACGAAGCAATCCGCCCCGCTTCGGTAGCACGATCCCCTGAGAGCCTCAGAGATTACCTCGAACCCGACCTGTGGAAACTCTACATGCTGATTTGGCAGAGATTCGTGGCTTCCCAGATGAATCCAGCCATCTTTGACCAGACAGACGTTTTCATCGATGCGGGAAAAGCGCAGTTCAAGGCCACCGGCTCTGTGCTCAAGTTTGAAGGCTTTCTCGTTCTGTACCAGGAAACCAAGCCGGAGGAATCCAAGGTAGAGACGGAGGACGGCGAACCGGATGGCCTGCTTCCTGAACTTTCCGAGGGCGAAACGCTCGAGGTCAAAGCGCTGCAGCCCACGCAGCACTTTACGCAACCGCCGCCACGCTACAACGAGGCCAGTCTGGTGAAAGCGCTGGAAGCGCGCGGCATCGGCCGGCCCAGCACCTACGCTTCCATCCTGAGCACCATTCAGGATCGCGAGTACGTGGACAAGCGCGAGGGAAGGTTTTATCCCACCGAGACCGGCGAACTCGTGGTGGAGCTGCTGATCAGCAGCTTCCAGGATATCTTCGACTACGAGTACACGGCGCGGATGGAAGACCATCTCGACCGGATCGAATCGGGGAGGGAGCGCTGGCAGGATTCTCTTCAGAGTTTCTGGGATCTCTTCTCGCAGCGCCTTGCGACCGCAAAAAAGCACATGCGAGACGTCAAGACCGAGGAGATCGAAACCGGCGAGATCTGCGAAAAGTGCGGCAGCAAGATGGTGATCAAGTGGGGCAAGTTTGGCCGCTTCATGGCTTGTTCGGGCTATCCCGAATGCAAAAACACGCGTGAGATCATGAAGAACAGAGGCGATAGCGAGCCGCAAACCCAGCAGGTCGAGGAAATCACGTGCGAAAAGTGCGGCCGGCCTATGGTGCTCAAGCGCGGCCGCTTCGGCGAATTTCTCGCCTGCTCCGGTTATCCCGATTGCCGCAACACCAAGAAAATCGTGAAGGGGGCGAACAACGTCGAAGTCAAGCACGACACTCCGCTCGAGGAGAAGTGCCCCGTGTGCGGCAAAAACCTGGCCATCAAGCACGGCCGCTTCGGCGAATACACCGCTTGCAGCAACTATCCGAACTGCAAATACATCAAGCTGAAAAGCACGGGCGTTCCCTGCCCGCTCGGATGCGGCGGAGACATCGTGGAGCGCAAGTCGAGGCGCGGCAAAGTCTTTTATGGTTGCTCCAGGTATCCGGATTGCGAGTTCGTACTCTGGAACAAGCCGCTCCCCGAGGCGTGCCCGGAGTGCGGCGCCGCATTCACTTTGGTGAAGACAACCAAGCGCTTGGGCACGATCCGCTTCTGCAACAACAAGGAATGCGGCTTCAAAGAACCCTACGAAGAAACCTAGCCCCCGATTGCAAAGATCAGCAACGATTCGAGATTCGAGATTCGAGATTGACAATTTCGAATCTCGAATCTCGAATCTCGAATTGAATGTCCCCGTACGTGTTCTTAGGCCTCTATTTTTCCAAAAGGTGTTTCTCTACACGCAGAAGCAGGCCGAGCACTAGTTTCCCCACTTTTTCCATGCTCGCGGCGCTGATTGTATCCAGCGTGTCGCCGGCGGTATGCCAGGTTGGAGGGAAATTGCGGATGATGTCGACACACGGAATATGTACATCCAGAAACGGAACGTGATCATCTTGCATGCTTTCCTGGACGTTCGAGAGGGTATCACGCAGGCCATCTTCGAGCGCAGTGCTCCACACAAGATCCATGAGCCACGGCGTTGAGTTGGTATCTTTGATGATGCCTTGGCTTTTGTCGCCGATCATGTCCAGGAGGATGAGAGCCCGCACTTTGCTCGCCGTGCCGTCGTCTTTCCATCGCTTGGCAAGGTGTCTGCTGCCATAGGTGCTGTCGAACGTGCTCCATTCGACGAAGGCTTCTTCACCATCCAGAAACACAAACCAGTAATCGAACCCGTCCTTTTTTCCAGCAAGCACGCGCGCCAGTTCGAGGAGCAGTCCCGTGCTGCTGCCGCCGTCGTTTGCCCCCACGAAGTGCACTTTCTCAAAATACTTTGTGTCGTAATGACTCGCCATCGCGATGACGTTGCTGCCGCCGCCGCGTTTGCGCGCGATCAGGTTCACCATCGGCTTGGGTCCATAGGGAGTCGTGGCAGTGAACGAATCCTGCTCCACCTGGTAGCCGTACGATTCGAGCTGCTTGATCAGGTACTCCCGGCATTTTTTGAGCGCTTCCGTCCCGGGAGGCCGGGGACCGAACGCAACCTGGGCACGCACATTTTCCATCGCCTTTTCTCCGCTCAGCGGCGGAGTCGATGTGCTCTGCGACTGCGCGCAGGCTGCAGTGACAAACAAAAGAAACCAAATAGAAATGCCGATCGCATTGCGCATGAGACCTCCCGTTTGTGGGTTTCCTGGCAAAGTATATATTTCGAAATTTGGGACGCCACCCTTTTTTGCTCTTCCTTCTTGAATCTGCCTGGATTCTCCTGGCAAAAAGGGTGGCGTCCCAAATTTCGAAATCACCGCGGTCGTTGCGAGCATCGAATGCCTGTGGTACGATCTTTCTCTTTTTGAACTCATACGGTTTTTACTCCTGAAAGGAGCCTTCTATGCGGGTTTACGAGAGTGAATCCATTCGAAACATCGGCATCATCGGACATGGCACCTGCGGCAAAACTTCATTGACTTCAGCCATGCTTTTCGATGCTGGCGCCGTCAACCGGCTGGGCCGCGTCGAGGACGGGAACACCGTCACAGACTACGAAGAGGAAGAGATCGAACGCAAGATCTCCATCAGCAGCGCGCTAGCCCATTGCGAATGGAGCAAGACGAAGATCAACATTCTGGACACGCCCGGGTATCGCCCCTTCCTGACCGACACGAAGCTGGTTTTACGCGCCGCCGACGCCGCCGTCGTGGTAATCGACGCGGTTGCGGGAGTGGAAGTCCAGACTGAGAAGGTTTGGGAGTATGCAAGCGAGTTTGAACTGCCTCGCCTCATGGTCATCAACAAAATGGATCGTGATAACGCCAGCTTTGAGCGCACTCTCGCCTCGATCGAAGAGATGGTTGGCCGCTCCGGCATTCCCATACAGCTCCCGATCGGCGCTGAGCGCGAGTTTTCGGGCGTCATCGACCTCCTGACGAGCAAAGCGTATATCTACGAGAGGGATGGGTCCGGAAAATTCCGGACTGCCGATATCCCGGCCGAATACCAGGATGCCGCCCAAAAAAGCCGCGATAAACTAATCGAAATGGTTGCGGAAAGCAGCGACGATCTCATGGAGAAATTTTTCTCTGAGGGCACGCTTTCTGCCGCCGACCTGCTGGCAGGACTGAAAAAGAGCGTTCAGGCGCGTTCCATCTTCCCTATTCTATGCGCCAGCGCCACACTGAACATCGGCGTGCCGCAGCTCCTGGACGTGATTGTCGAGGTTCTGCCGGCGCCCGGCAGCAAAAAGGTCCCCGGCATCGATCCCAAGACGAAGGAACCGGTGGAGCATGCCGTCAGCAGCAAGGATCCTTATGCAGCGTACGTGGTCAAGACCGTGGCTGACCCTTTTACCGGGCGCATCAGCATCATCCGCCTTTACTCCGGCATCATGCGTTCGGATACGACCTATTTCAACCAGACCAACGGGAAACATGAGAAGTTCGGCCCGCTGCAGGTGCTTCAGGGTAAAGCAATGACGCCTATCGGCGAGGTGCACGCGGGCGACTTTTTCGCGGTGACCAAGCTCAAGGAAACCACCACCGGCGACACCCTGTGCGATCCGTCGCAGCCGATCCTGTTTCAGGCCGTGGAGATTCCCGAACCCTCCATCACCTTTGCGATCGAGCCGAAGGCGAGAGGCGACGAAGATAAAATCAGCAGCGCCCTGGCGCGCATCGCGGAAGAAGACGCTGCCATCAAGTACAACCGTGACCCCCAGACCAAGCAGCTGCTGCTCTCGGGCTCCGGCCAGCTTCACGTCGAGGTCACGGTTGCCAGATTGCGCAAGCGCTACGGCGTCGAGGTGATCCTCAAGACTCCCAAGGTGCCCTATCGCGAAACCATTCGCGGCCACGCCGATGTTCAGGGCAGATACAAGAAACAGACCGGCGGCCACGGGCAGTTCGGCGACTGCAAGATTAAATTGGAGCCTCTCAGCCGGGGCGCCGGATTCGAGTTTGTCGATGAGATTTTCGGCGGCTCCATCCCGCGCAACTTCATTCCCGCGGTGGAAAAGGGCATCGTCGATGCAGCTGCCAAGGGATTCCTGGCAGGGTTTCCGGTGGTTGATTTCAGGGTCATCCTTTACGACGGCAGCTTCCACCCGGTCGACTCCTCTGAACTTGCCTTCAAGGTTGCCGGCAGCATGGCCTTCAAGAAAGGCATGGATCAGGCGCTGCCGGTTCTACTCGAGCCAATCATGAATGTCGAGATCATGGCGCCGCAGGAGTACGCCGGCGACTTGATGGGAGACCTCACCTCCAGGCGAGGCCGGCTGCAAGGAATGGATGTCAAGCGCGATATGCAGGTGATCAAAGCCCAGGTGCCGATGGCAGAAATGGTCAGCTACGCGCCGGTCCTCACGTCGATGACCGGCGGCCGGGGAACCTATCACATGGAATTCTCCCACTATGATGAAGTCCCGGCGCACATCGGACAGAAGATCATCGACGAAGCCAACAAGGATAAGAAGGAAGAGGAAGAATAAGGCCAATCTATGTTCCCCAAAATATTGGATCTGGGCCCGCTCACCATTCACACCTATGGACTGATGCTGGCCCTGGCATTCATCGCAGGCATCTGGCTGGCGAGCCGCAACGCGGCGAAGGCGGGACTGAATCCCGATTCCATCTGGAACCTGGGACTGATCATCATCTTTTCCGCGCTGGTCGGCGCCAAGCTGCTGCTCTTCATCTCCGATTATTCGTACTATTCGGAAAACCCGCGCGAGATATTTTCACTCGCCACGCTCCGCTCAAGCGGCGTGTATTATGGAGGCCTCCTGCTCGCTCTGGCAGCCTCCGCCTGGTACCTCCACAAAGCCAAGTTGCCAAGCTGGAAGGTCGCCGACATCACGGCGCCGGGAATCGCGCTGGGACAGGCGATCGGCCGCATCGGCTGCCTTTCCGCGGGATGCTGCTACGGGAGACCGACGACGATGCCCTGGGGCATCACGTTTACGAACCAGTACTCTTATGAAAATGTCGGTGTCCCGCTCAACATCCCGCTGCATCCGACCCAGATCTATGAATCGGTGGGAACGTTCCTGCTCTTTCTGCTTCTGATGTGGCGCCTCAAGAAAGAACACTTCCTCGGGCAGATCATTCTGGAATACCTGATGCTGTACGCGGCTCTCCGGTTCGTGATCGAGTTTTATCGCGGAGACGACGATCGCGGCTTCGTACTGCACGGCCTGCTTTCCACATCGCAATTCATCGGGATCATAACCATTCTGGTGTCGGCGGTGGCCTATGCGTACCTGCGACGGCGGCACCGCCCCGAGGTTTCCGCCGCGTGACCGATCGCAGCGAAATCATCAGCGTTCCGCCTGAGGCCACGCGCCTCAGGCTGGACCGCTACCTCTCAGAACGCTCTCCCGGGTCGAGCCGTTCTCAAATCCAGGGCTGGATCCGCAACGGCAGCATCCTCGTCAACAATTCCCGCGTCAAGACCGGCTACCTGGTACACACCGGAGATGCGATCTCCATCCTGGTTCCATCCGTACAGCCTGAGCAGCAACCGCAACCCGAGAACATACCTCTCACAATCATCTACGAGGACAGCGATCTGGCGGTGATCGAAAAACCCGCGGGCCTCGTCTGCCATACGGGCGCGGGCGTGCGCTCCGGAACGCTGGTCAATGCTCTTCTCTATCATCTGGGACCGCTGCAGACGGAAGACGTCATGCGCCCCGGCATCGTCCACCGCCTCGACAAGCTGACGAGCGGACTGCTGGCTGTGGCAAAGAATCCTCAGGCGCACCGTGAACTTGCGCGCCAGTTCAAAAATCGCCAGGTAAAAAAGGAGTACCTCGCGCTCGTCTATGGCCACCCTTCCCCATCCACCGGTACCATCGCACTGCCGCTCGGCCGCGATCTGAGGGACAGGAAGAAGATCTCGGTCCGCTCACGTCGCAAACGCGAAGCCGTGACTCACTACCGCGAAGAACGCGCATGCGGCCCGTTTTCGCTGCTGCGCGTCCGCATTGAAACCGGCCGGACCCACCAGATCCGCGTCCATCTGGCCAGCACAGGGCACCCTGTCGTTGGAGACCTTCTCTACGGCGGCAACCGTGCCCTTAACCTTGCGGACGAAAACCTCAGGGCCGCGGTGCAAAACCTGGGCCGGCACTTTCTCCATGCCCACAGCCTCGAGTTCACCCATCCGCGGACAGGCGAGAAGCTCTCCTTCCAAGCGCCGCTGCCCGCGGAGCTGTCGTGCTTTCTCAAAAATCTGTGCCCCGGGACCGACTTTGATTGACCGTTTTCCGGACATGGGTATGCGCCGAAGGCGCTTTGGAACACCGCGCCCTGCCCTGCTCGTTACGCGCATCTCAGGCTTGCTGTGTCGCACCTTCGGCGCTCGATGATGAGGCGCATTCTAATCCCGGCCTGACGGCCGGGCCTATCCACTGCCGGCCCTTCGGGCCTTATCGGGCATTGAATCAGACTGGGGCTATCGCCGTGTCGTCTTCGGGCCTTATCGGGCATTGAATCAGACTGGGACTATCGCCGTGTCGTCTTCGGGCCTTATCGGGCATTGAATCAGACTGGGGCTATCGCCGTGTCGTCTCCCAGAAGTTCAGGCTGAGCCGAATGTTTCGCGGCATACGCTAATGGCCACAAACCCAGGCGCGAAGCGCCGGCAGTGAATAGCCCCGCGCGTCAGCGCGGGGTTAGGGAGATGCTATCAACGAGGCCCAAAGGGCCGGCACATTTTTTGCGCTTATGTCTAGGCCCGCAGAAATGGGTATGACCAGCAGGCTATGGCGCCGCACTCCAAAGCCGGCTCCGCCGGCTGCCCATATCTAGTGACGCAGAGGAGAACGGAAAGAACATCATCACCTCCAGCATCTTACTGACAATCATGAAATACAGTAACAGAGACGAGATGCCCAGCCCCTAAGGGGCGCAAAGAGAGTAGCCCCGGGCGTGAGCCCGGGGTTGGGAGTAAGTGAAAAAAGAACCCTCCTAAGGGCGACACATCTACCTTTGGATTAGCGTCACTATAATATCTGATCATCAATAATTGGACACGACCTTGACTCCGGAGGGGGCGGCACTTATAATCCAACAGATATTTAATTCAATTGTTGCATGGGGATACAGAAATCAGCATGCCGTCAATCACGACTCTTGTTTCCACGATGATGCTTGGCTGGGCGTTATGGCTTCAGCAGGCCGCGCCCCCCGTCCAGAATCCGCCGCCCACCTCCACCCAATCCGACAAGCAACAGCTTCCCACCGGCATCAACGATCAGACCTACCGCGTCAACGTCGACTTGATCAACATCTATTGCACGGTTTTTAACAAAGAGACCAAGTCTTTTCTCACCAACCTGCCTCAGGACGCATTCACGATCTTGGAGGATGGCCAGAAACAGGAAATCAAGAACTTCTCGCGCGAGAGCAATCTCCCCCTCACACTCGCCCTTCTCGTCGACACCAGCCAGAGTGTAGCGCCGAAACTCAAGTTCGAGCAGGAGGCCGCGACCAGCTTTTTCTACGCCATGCTCAAGGAACGGGACCGCGGCATGCTCATCGGTTTCGATTCCAGCGTCACTTTGGTTCAGGACCTCACCAGCGACCCGAACAAACTCGAGAAGAAGATTCGTTCGCTTCAGGCTGCCGGCAACACCGCACTCTACGATGCGATTGTCAGGACCTGTGATGAAAAGCTCATCCGGGAAACCGGCCGCAAGGCTATCGTGATTTTGTCCGACGGCGCCGACTCAGCCAGCAACGAAACCTACGAACGCGCGGCGCAGATGGCATTGGACGCCAACGTCACCATTTTCGCCATCAGCATCAATCGCGGCGGATATTTTGGAGTCGGAGGTGACACCAGGGCAGGAGACAAGGTCCTCGAGAACTTCGCCTCCGCGACCGGCGGCACAGCCCTCTGGCCATTCCAGGTGGAGGATCTGGACACCGCATTCCGCGATATCAGTCAGGAACTGCGCAGCCAATACAGTATCGGCTACGTCTCCAGCAATACCAAGCGAGACGGCAGCTATCGCAAAATAGAGGTCAAGCTAACGGAGAAAGGCGTAAGGCTCAATTATCGTAAGGGCTATTATGCGCCAGGCAAGTGAGGATTTTCCGGAGGCAGCCCGCTTTCAGGCGACCTGAATCCCCTCGGCGGGCACCAGGGTTCTCGTAAGGCCCACAAGCTGGTTTGGCTTGATCATGTCGTTCTTGAGCAAAGTGGCGATCAACTGCTCCGCCCTGCCGTCAAAAAAGCGCGCAACCACGTCCTGCACTTGATTTCTGGTCGCCTGGTCTCTCGACAGCAGTGGCCGGTAGCGGTAGGCCCTCCCCGAACGCTGATGGATCAAGACCCCTTTCTCCTCCAAGATGCCCATCAAGGTGAGGACCGTCGTATATGCCGTGCGCCTCTGCTGCGACAAAGCGTTGCACACCTCTTTGACCGTCGCCGCCTCTAACTCCCAGACCACCTTCATGATCTGCAATTCCTGGCGCGTGAGAATAATGGATCCCAAATCCTTTTTCATCCGCCCTCCAAACATCGATGCAATCTCAACCTCTGACCTGACCTTAACGCCATGTACCAATATCTACGTTCGTCAAGGCACTTCATTTCCATCGAGGTTCATGTGCAAAGCCAGGCATAGCCAATATGGCCAAACTCCACATGCGTCCCGTCAGGGACGCAGTGAGAGTAGATCCACACTTCAGTGTCGCGTCAGGGGTTTCTGCATTTACCTGGAGATTTGGAGAGGCAGTATCTGGAGTTTCCCGATATGGGGGAAGAGGCCCGAAGAGGAAGCATCTGGAGATTCTGGATTTGGCAGAGGCCCGAAGGGCCGCCAGGGAATAGGCCCGGCCGTTAGGCCGGGATATGCATGGAGAAAGAGAAACGAGCGCCGAAGGCGCGGCACTTAATCAAAAACATATCGCAGGTCATACTCGATCCCGTGGCGATCGAGTAGTTCAAGAAGTTCTGTCCTAAAGTCTCGTCGTCTGTGATGCTCATCCTGATCACGAATGTATTCAGTAAGAGCTTTATCCTGAGAACCACTCACGCTGAACGCCGCATACCCCTCCTGCCACGAGAACCATCTCCGATTCGGGAAAGTCTGTCGAATCCACCGTGTCGAATTGGCCTTGAGTGCGTTGATCAAATCCGCGATGGAGATCGTTGACGGCATGGAGGTGTAAAGATGAACATGATCCGGTTGGCTGTTAGCTTCGATGAGCCTGGCATTTTTGAAGTGCGCAATGGAACCCATGTAGGCGTGCAAACGATGGCTCCATTGAGGATCAATAAGACATTTTCGCCCCTTGGTACTCCAGATCATGTGCAGATTTACACAGAGAAACTTGCCTGCCATGCACTATCTAACTGGATCGCAGGTGAAGCGGTTAAGAAAATATTGGCACCAAGTGCCGCACCTTCGGCGCTCATTGCCGAGGCACCAAACTCCCGGCCTCACGGCCGGGCCTATTCACTGGCGGCCCTTCGGGCCTCTGCGCCCATATGGGAAACTCCAGGTACTGCCTCTTCGGGCCTCTGCGCCCATATGGGAAACTCCAGGTACTGCCTCTTCGGGCCTCTGCGCCCATATCGGGAAACTCCAGATACTGCCTCTCCAAATCTCCAGGTAAATGTAGGAACTCCAGCGCGCGTCCCCAATGGGACGCACCTCTGACGAGGTCGGTGTTACTTGCCTCATTTCGTTTTGGGGTTCTCGCGGAGAATCGATTCGAGTTCGGACGCAAGCCCGTAGTCGGCGGCGTTCGCGGTCAGGAACCGAATTTCATCGGCGCTCGCCGCACCGAGTCTTAACTCCACGGCGCGCTTCAACTGGTCCTGTTCGTACACACGTTTTCCGATCAACGGCTGGTCGGGACCTTGCCCGTGCAGCCGCAACAGGGCCACTCCGGCCGCGTCGATCGCCACGCGGTCCGCGGAGGCCATCACCACTTCCGGAGTCGCCACCTCACCCGCCTCAGGCCCTCCGGCCACAAAGACCTCGACGGCATCCATCACTATCAGCTTCGGCGCGTAGGCAAGATTGATTTCCGCTATCATCGCACCCTGGTGCGGCGACGCATGGAGTTCACTCATGTAGTTGTAATCAGGATTCACACGTCCGTACTTCGCCACCAGTCCGACAGAATTTTTCAGGCTGGCGCTGAAGACGCCGCCGAAACGATGCGTCTTGAGATTGCAGATCTGTACGACAAAGACGTCCCGATTGAGAAAACCGGGGACTTCGATGCCGTCTTTCCAGCCGGAATCGGGCAACTCCTCTTTGCGCCACTCCTCAGGCGGGAGTTCATCCAAGTCCATCAGCCGCAACTCGAGCCGCCGCGCCAGTGCGGGAACGCCCAGGCGTTCCCAGATCGCGCGCGTGCTCCCCATGCCGCTGCGCTCCACCAGAGTGATCGGGCCGCAATTGTATGTGCGCAGGATCTCCACGACGCTTTCGATGGTGTCCGGATGTGTCGTCGCGGGACAGAAATCCGGGCTGTTGAAATTGGCCTTGAGGTAAATCTCTCTGCCACCAAAATCCATTCTACCAAGGAGGCCAACGGCGGCCTTTACGGCGGCGCGACGATTGTGGTTGCGCGCCAAGGCAAGCGCGGCGCCGCGGCCTTCCTGCGCCCCGCCGCGCCCGCGCGCCAACGCCATGCCGGCGACACCCATGCCTGCCCGCGCAACAAATGCGCGCCGCGAAATGCCGCGCTCGCCGGCATGCCGTTTCCGGGATTCCCTCATACATGCTATGTTATCCAAGGGACGGAGGCGATATGCAAGCAAAAGTGCTGTTTTTCGGGAAGGACACGTGACCGTTCACATCGCAGGCCCGTGCGGACTACGAACGTAAGGGCATCAGCAGCGAGATCAACCCGCTGAGCCCCGGAGGGGCGGAAAGAAAGTAGCCGGGGGCAAGCGCGAAGCGCGCGGCCCCCGGTCAGGATGAACACCGCAAGAGCCCCGGCAGGGGCGAAAGGCGCCTTTATCCGCATGCATTATCTGTCGCCCCTTCAGCATCAAGCTCACCTGCGGTGCTTCCCACGTGAAGGGAACTTCGCTAGCGACTGCGCCTGTAATGCACTATCGTATCCAATCGACGGCCGGCGCTGGTAAG
>JBEKIX010000024.1:0-33605 GCA_050011535.1 Acidobacteriota bacterium | reverse complement strand
GATTGTTCGCGAAGGAATCGAAGGCGGCATCTTTTTTGCGCGCGCTAGCGGAAGCGTTCGCCCGGAGGGCCACTGCGACTGGTGCGATTTCCTGCCTATCTGCGGCAAGGACCGGGAGCGCAGGCAGGCGGACAAAGCGAAGGACCCGGCTGTCGTGCGTTTTGACCGACTCCGGGAGATCGACCGCGCCGAGGAGGATGAGGAATGACCCTCGACGAGGAACAGCGCCGGCGCGCTCGCGAGGACACGAACCACTCCTTTATGGTGGAAGCCTCGGCCGGCACGGGCAAGACGAGAATTCTCATTCAGCGCATTCTGCACTGCGTGCTCGAATCCGGCCCGGACGGCGAACCCGTCCGCTTGTCCCGCATCTGTGCCATCACCTTCACGGAGAAGGCGGCGGGCGAGATGAAGATCCGCCTCCGGCAAGAGCTTGAGCGTGAGGGCGCAGGCGGCGGGGAAAAAGGAGATCGTGCGCGCCAGGCGCTGATTGATCTGGAAGGCGCGGCCATTTCCACGATTCACGCCTTCGCTGTATCGCTGCTCAAGGAGAGGCCGATCGAAGCCGGACTGGATCCGCAGTTCAGGGCGCTGGACGAAATTCAGGGTGAGCTCTTGTTTCGGGAAGTCTGGGAAGCGTGGCTCCAGCGCGCAATCGAGGAGCGGAAGACGCCGCTGGAAAGTGCGCTGCGCGCCGGACTCAGGCTGGATGCGCTGCGCTCGGCTGCGCGCACGATCCGTCAGCACGCACACGAGATCCGCATCCTGACTCTGCCGTCACCGCCCACGGAAGAGGAAGCGCGGCAATCACTCGCGGAATTGCTGGACCGCGGCGCCTCGTACGCCGGGCTTGTGCTCAACGATGATGACAAACTCGTGCCGTCTTTGCACACCGCACTTGCGTGGCTGTCAGATCCTGCAGGAGCCGCAACTCCAAGGAAACCCGGCAACAGTGGCACGGCACGCAACTGGGATGGTGGCCGGGAAACTTTGGATGCCGTCAAGGAATTTGTGAGGAACGTGGTTGATTTCCGGCCGTGGTACCTAAAGCTTCCGATCAGACGCGTTCTCGATGCCCTGCTGCGCCTGATCATCGGCGAGTTCCTTCCCGAGTGGGAAAGGCGCAAGCGGACCGATGGATTGGTGGACTTCGATGACATGCTCTGGCACGCGCGCGACCTGCTCCGCTGCAGCCGCGCGGCGCGTGAGGATTTGCGGAAACATTATGCCCTGCTCCTGGTGGATGAATTCCAGGATACCGATGCCGTCCAATGGGAGATGATCCGATTGCTCGCCGCCGGCGCTGAAGAAGGCGATGGGCAGGAGGGACTCACTCCTCCCGGGCGCCTTTTCATCGTGGGCGATCCGAAGCAGTCGATCTATCGGTTCCGCGGCGCCGATATCGAGACATACCTGAATGTGGCGGATCCGGAATGCATGGTGAAGCGGGGACTGGAGCGGCTCGAGCTGACCACGAATTTCCGCTCCGTGCCCGCCATTCTCTCTTTTGTGGATGAAGCGTTCCACGGCATCATGAAAAAAGCCGCCGACACGCCCTTCCAACCTGACTATCTTCCCTTCGGCGGCCGCGGCGATCGCGTGGGCAGGCCTGAGACTGCGGGTTTTTGTTTGCTGGGCGACCGCCAGGAGGACGGGAGCTTCGCTGGGTCCGGCCCTGACTTCGTCACCGTCGAAGCCACGCGGATTACAGGGCTGATTGCCTCCATGCGCAACAACGCGGATTGGGGGGTCGAATCTAAGAATGATCGTGACAAGACGTGGCGTGCCCCGAGTTTTGGCGACATCGCGATTCTGTTGCCGGTGCTGACCCGCGCCGATGAACTTGAAGATTGCCTGCGCAAAGCGGGAATCCCATACGTTCTGGAAGGGGGGAAATTCTATTACGCGCGGAGCGAGGTCGCCTCGGCCATCACGGTTCTGCGCGCCATAGCCAATCCCAATGACGCGATCGCTCTCTATGCCACCTTGCGGTCTATCTTTTTCGGCGTCTCCGATGAAGATTTGCTGAGGGCGAAGGCGGAGGCGTTGCCGCTCGACTACCGCGTCGAGGTTCCCTCCGATTGCGCCCTGGCTCGGCCCTACCGGATCCTGCGCGACCTGCACCAGCACAGGCACGAGCGCACGGCGTCGGAAACGCTCGAAAACCTCCTTCAGCAGACGGGAGCGCGAGAGGTGCTGGCCGTGCGCGGCATCCAGTCCCTGGCGAACCTCAATAAGCTTGTGCGCACGCTTCGATCGCTGCAGCAGGACGCCACGTTTTCGGAAGTCGTCGAGACAGTGGCCGGAATGGAGGAGGAGGGAATCGCCGAAAGCGAAAGCCGCGTCATGGAAGAACACAGCGACGCGGTGAGGATCCTCTCGATCCACAGGGCCAAGGGGCTTGATTTTCCCATCGTCATTGTCGCCGGCCTCGGGATTCATCGCAAGGTCCGGTACGCGGAGTATCTCGCGGATCCGCACGGCTCGAAAACATTCGGGCTGAGCTTGGGGTCCAAGGAATCCGGCCTCCAGACCATCGGGTGGGAAGACCTGACCGAGAGTGAGAAGGCAAAAGAAGAAGCGGAGCTGATCCGGCTGCTCTACGTCTCGTTGACGCGAGCCCGCGACCACCTGATCTTGTGTACTCATGCCAAGGGAAAATGGATCCCGGACGGCGAGCGTTGGGCGGCGAACTTTGCGGGAACCCGGCTCGAGCCGCTTGCCGCCTTTCTTCAGGAGCTTCCCAAGCGGGAAAATTCGCCGGTGCGTTTTATCGATGCCAACACCCTTCCGCCGGCGCCGGCCCCGTCATCGGTTGCGGAAGAGGTTCCCGAGCGAGACCTGCCTGCGACGCTGGCCGCGCAATACGACGAGCTGCGGCGGCTGCTTGCAGAAACACCGCATGCGCACGACCTGCAAGTTCCCTCCTCTGAAGCCGGGCAGGAAGAAGGGAAGGAGACTGATCTTGACTTTGCCAGGGATCGGGCCGCGAGGATCGGTACCGCGTTCCATCAAGTGATGGAAACGATCGACCTGGATGCGGAGGACGGAACGGAGGATCTGGCTCGCGAGGCAGGTTCCCGCCAGAGACTCGATGGTGCTGGGATCGAATCGGTGGCGGAGATGCTGAGCCGATCGTTGAAATCTCCGATTATGGAGCGTGTGCGCCGCGCGCGCGTCACTGGCGGCCGAGTCTTGCGCGAACTGCCGTACATACGCCCGCTGGACGGCGACGGCGCAGCAATCGAGGAGGGGAAGATCGATCTGCTTTTTGAGGAAGGAGGCAACTGGGTGCTGATCGACTACAAAACAGACCGGCTGCCTGGCGACATGCCGGACAAAGCGCTGTACTTCCAAGACAAATATGGCGGACAGGTCAGCGCCTATGCAGCGGCTCTGGAGGCCCTGGGAATACGACTCAAGTCCGCCTATCTTCTGCTTGCCCGCACCGGCGAAGCCATCGAAGTCACTTGTTGAACGAAGGTCGGGAAATGTTGAAAGTCGGGGTTGGACCCAATGCCGCTGCCTTGATGGAAAATCCTCGCACAGAAATCAGACGGCCACGAATTTCACGAATCTCACAAAAATGGCCCTGAAGAGCCGGTCGTCAGCCGGAAGATTACGTGGCGTCTTCTTGACTTTTTGCTTAAGTTAGCACCATTGGGTCCGACCCACACCCCCTCGCAAAACGGGGAATCGTGAGGGCGATCACACAGAGAAAGAGATGTGGATTATGTCGAAGACAATTGAAATCAAAGAGCCGTCAAAACTAAGGGATGTTCTGCAAATTTTCTCCGCTCTCGACGGCGTCCGCTGGCGGGAGGTTGGCAACTATAACCTCATCAATTACTGCGAGGACGACTTCACGCCTGACGAGAAACTCCTTACGCACTGGTTGTGCTACATCACGGATCGTCAAACCGCATTCCAACGAGTCTGGGATGTGGGTGGTTATGTCTTATCACATCTGGTCAGGGACTTCACAAAGCGTCGCACGGCTCCTGATCGGACCATACTCGATAATCACATGAAATTCCCCTCGGCAGAGGGACGCCTTCGACTGGAATGCTCTTTGGAGCGCCCCAACGACCGTCTCAAATTCTATGGGATAGACTCAAAAAAAACCAAAACTGTGGAGTTCACCTCGCGATACATGCCTGCTGATGCGCTTTCAATTTATCGCACACTGATCATTCTTGACCGTCTGGCAGAATGTAGCTTCACGCAATTCATTTACTTGGCTGTAAAAGGCGAAACTGATCAAAGAAAAGCAGTCCGCAAACTGGCCGCGGCACTGCACTTCCTCACATACGCGGACATTGGCAATGTGAGCGAAAATAGCGTGCAAGATCGAATGGCCGCACTGAGGACAAGTATCGAAAAAGAACTCAGCGCATTTAGTCGCGAGCCGAAAGGATTCATTGCCATTCTTTCCGAGAAGTTCAAGCGAAACCCATTTAAGAAAAAACGTCTCTGGTGTTCGATTCGCGACTATCTCAAAAGCCCCGAGTTTAATAATTACTTAGTTGGAGCACTTGAGAAAATTGACCGTAATGAAGCTGTCCGCTGGCGTCGCGAGAATGTTCAGAAAGAGGCGTTCGCTGAAATGGAACTGCCTGGAGATGTCTGGAATAACAACGCAATCTTCCGGGACGGGCTGTTCTCACCGCACCTTGCAGCAAGGCGTGAAAGTTTGGACATGCCGCAGACAATCCGCGAAATCCATACGAAAATGTCGGACCAGAATTCGACCTTCTACCCCGAACAGTTAGACGTCACGTTCGACTTCGTGCCGCGCATGTGTGGCAACCTCAATTGCCGACATTGCATGTTTGGTAGCGGAATTGGCAAACAGTGCCACCAGCTGCGCGGCTTTTACTGCCCAGTTACTCTGGCCGCTTGTGGATACTTTTATCCGTGCAACCCTGACAACTGTGCATTCAAATCAGATTCCGTTCGCGGCTATTGCCAAAGCTCGATTGTCAAGGGAGAAGCGTGACAGTCACGGCAGAATCACCGGACAAGCTGGCGATTTGCTTTTCTGCGAAGAGTCGATCTCTCGCAAGGGTGGTGCCTTACGGTCGCACGCAAGGGGATAGGTGCCGGACCTGAGGAAGTAATTCAAGCTGCAGGAGATCATCTCAATGGAGCACGTCATGGGCTTGCGTTTAGTTTTAGACCCCGTTTTCTCGATTTAAGGAATTCTCCTCTCGGGGGACCTGCACTTTTGTTTTAATGATTTGGCGTAGGCAAAAAACCGCTGCAGCCGCCTTGCGGAGCCAAGCGGCTGCAATCGATCGCGCCGCTCGCCGGCGGCGTTCCACCTTGTTGACAATGTATATACAATGATGCAGAATTAGAGCGTGATTGCCTGGGATGAATCAAAAAATGAAAAGCTGGAAGTGGAAAGGGGCGTGCGATTCGAGGATATTGTCGCCGAAATCATATCCGGCCACGTTCTCGATATCCTGGAACACCGTGTTCGAAAAAACCAAAAAATACTCGTCGTCGATCTGAATGGCCGGATCTACGCCGTTCCCTTCCTATTGGATGAGGACGGAAACATGATTCTTAAAACGATTTATCCCAGTCGCAAGCTTCAGAGGCGTTATGGCAAGAAAACCAAGTAGGCAAAAGCTTGACAGGTACGAGCAAAGGATCGAGGACTCCTTGGAGGATTATCGGCCGGCCGCGCCCGCTGAGAAAGAGCGAATCCTCAAGACCGCAGGCAAGACGAAGACTGTCAGCCTGCGCCTCAATGAGGCTGTGCTCGATAACCTGCGGCAAAGAGCCGCCGAAGAGGGACTCCCCTATCAGACGTTGATATCGAGCATTCTCTTCCGGTTCAGTTCAGGCCGGCTGATAGACGCGCATGCAATCCGTCAGGCATTGCGTGCGATAAAATAATGCGGCAGGGCGCAGGTTCCAGTAGGCATGAACGGAGAGGTTGCGCAGGTCGACCATTTGGCGCCAGGGGATTTCGGGGTGCCGACCGGTGATTTCCGCGGGGATGTGATTTGCGGCCTCGCCGATGACGGCGAGGTTGTGAATCACGGCGTCCATGATTTCTTCATCGTTTTCGAAGGTTTCGAGAACTACGCCCGAAACGTAGCGCTGGATTTTGGCAATGGCCTCGAGGATATCATGAACGCGGAAAGCCCAATCTCTAGGCGGCATAGATTGCTTCTCGCAGGATGCGCTCTTTCAACGCCGGCTTGATGCTGTCGCGCAACACCAGGTCCACTTTCGGCATACCAAGAATGCTCTCCAAGTAGTGCTGGGTCCGGGACAGGTGAAACAATCCAACCGGCCGGCCATCAAACTCCACAAGCAAATCCACGTCGCTCGCAGGCGTAGCTTCATCGCGCACGACGGAGCCGAATAATGCCAGGGACTTGACCCCGAAATCCCTGGCCAGATTTTCACGATGGGCAGCGATGATTTTGAGGATCTGGTTGCGGTTCATTTCATGCTCCGGGAATGAAGCAAGGGTTCATTTTTTGCTTGCCTTCGAATGATACATATAACTATCAGTCAGCCTCAGAATTATCAATCGCAAATTACTGGCGATTAGGCTTGACACAGTCTTGGTGGAGCAGCCGAGGAGAGCCTGATGGCGCGAATCTCTGAGCACTGGATCGTGCGGCATTTTTGCGGATGACAAGTCCCCAGAAATTATTACCCACCCAAGAAAAATCCAAACAAAGGCATTGACATCGATCCCGAAGAGCGTAGACTTCGATGCTTTTGTGGGTACAGCAATCATAGGAAAGGAGGCTGGGAAATGGCAGAGAAATTGTCGAAGACAGCACGTGCAAGCTTGGGAGACAAGGGGGCGAGTTTTGAGAAGCCCTGCCCTGCTTGTGGCAACGGCATGGTGGCCACTCGGGTGATCAAGTATCGCCAGGTGCCGGGAGGAATGTACTGGGTCTGCCCCAAGGACGGCGAACGCGTCAAGATCTAAGCGTCCTGGGGATACGATCGAAATTGCCAGGGGCAGCATGTGCTGCCCTTTTTCTTTTGCGGTATGATTTCCTCCTATGAGGTCGGACAGCGAACAACAGGCAACGGGCCCATTTGCCGGCGGAGCCCGTTACAATTCCTATGGGGCTTTCCTCAAGGAAAAGTTTGGCGCCCGCGTCGGCAAGATCGTCGTTGATGCCGGCTTCACCTGTCCGAATCGTGACGGCACGGCAGGCTTCGGCGGATGCATCTACTGCAACAACGACTCCTTTCGCCCCGCGACCGCGCGCCGGTCGGACCCCGTCTCCCGTCAGGTTGCAGAAGGCGTTGCCTATCTGCAACAGCGCTATCGCGCGCGGAAGTTCATTGTCTACTTTCAACCTTTCAGCAACACCTACGCGTCCCTGGAGCGGTTGATTCCCCTGTACGAAGAAGCGCTGGATCACCCAGATGTCGTCGGCCTCGCTGTGGGCACGCGCCCGGATTGCATCGACGAGGCCAAGATTACCTGGTTTGAAAACCTGGCACGAACGCGGCTGGTCATCCTGGAATACGGACTCGAATCGACTTCCGACAAGACCCTCTCCCTCATCAACCGCGGCCACGATTATGGCTGTTGGCTGCGCGCGGTGCGGCTGACTCGTGGACGGGGAGTTTACATTTCCGCACACCTGATCCTCGGGTTCCCGTGGGAATGCAGAGAGGAGATGGTCTCCATGGCCCAGGAGGTCTCCGATGTCGGGCTGGACTTTCTCAAGTTGCATCACCTGCACGTTGTCCGCCACACGGAGCTTGCGCGCCGGTTCCTGGCGGATCCCTTCACGCTTCTCGACTATGAATCATACGTCGAACTGGTCGTCGATTTCCTCGAACTGCTGAACCCGGCAATCCGGCTGGAACGCCTTTTCGGATTAGCCTCGGAAGAACATCTGCTCGGCCCGCACTGGGGCAAGACCAAGGCAGAAGTGCAGCGAGGCATCGAGCAGGCGCTGCTGCGCC
Source organism: Acidobacteriota bacterium (assembly GCA_050011535.1). Lineage (GTDB taxonomy): Bacteria > Acidobacteriota > UBA6911 > UBA6911 > UBA6911 > JAFNAG01. The sequence continues at coordinate 25,643 of JBEKIX010000024.1, read as the reverse complement.
GGGGAACCTGGCAGGGCCGCCGTTATCCGGGACGGTCCTGAGGCTGCCTTCAAGCTGCGGCACTTGGTCATGGCGCAGCGCACTCCCTGGAGTTAGCATTTATGAATCGGGAAGCGTTCCTGACTGAGAGGAGGGTCCACTGGAGCAGAAAATCATCAACCTCTACGACAAGTACGTGCATGGGGGAATCAGCCGGCGGAGTTTTATGGACCGTCTCGGACAACTCGCGGGCAGCGCGGCCGCCGCGCTTTCCCTGCTGCCTCTGCTTGAGAATGACTATGCCCGCGCCCAGACGGTCGCCGAGAACGACAGCCGGCTCGCCACTGTCCGCGTTGTATATGCCGCTGGAGACATCAAGCTCTCGGGATATATGGCCAGGCTGAAGGGCGGGCAAAAACGCCCGGGCGCGATTGTGATTCATGAAAACCGCGGCCTCAATCCGCACATCCAGGACGTTACGCGACGCCTGGCAGTCGAGGGCTTTCTCGCCCTGGCGCCCGACATGTTGTCGCCGCTGGGCGGGACTCCCTCGGACGAAAACCAGGCGATCCAGATGATCGGCGGCCTGAAGGCGGAGGATACTGTCGCGCGCCTTACCGCCTCTGTGTCCTATCTCGCGCACCATGGCGAATGCACGGGCAAGGTCGGAATTGTGGGATTTTGCTGGGGCGGCGGCATGGCTAACCAGGTCGCGGCAGCCGGCACTTCGCTGAACGCGGCCGTCGCATACTATGGCGCGCAGATTCCCGCGGCGCAGGTTCCCAAGATCTCGGCGCCGCTTCTCCTCCATTACGCGAGCCTCGACACGCGTATCGACGCGGGGATTCCGGACTTCGAGGCCGCGCTCAAGGCCAACAACAAGACCTACGAGCTGTACATGTATGAGGGAGCGAACCACGCATTCAACAACGACACCAACACGGCGCGTTACAACAAGGAAGCGGCAGAGCTTGCATGGAACCGCACGCTCAAGTTCCTGAGGAAGTATCTGGGCGCATAGCGGAAAGATTCAAATCGTATGCGGTCGGGTGCTGGAATAGGGGGCGGGCCCACGATAACTTTCTCATAAAGGGCCTGAGGGACTTTTCCCTCAGAACTTATCTGGCAACCGCATCGTGTTACTCGGACCAAGATAGCCGAATCGAGGGGGAAACCATCCAAATGAAAAGATCATGGAGTCTGATTGTTTTGCTGCTGCTGGCTGTGTCGGTTTGGATCGCGCAAGCAGATTAGGTTCGGCCGGGCGACCCCTAGATGATTATCGACACATCCAGCAGTGACGCCACTATGATTACCACCTCTTCCTTCCCGTTCGGCTCGGACGCAAGCGGAGGCGGCTATGTCGTCTACTACAATGATAGCGGCATCGATTGGACGAGCGTGCTCGTCACCGTGCCACTCGTGCTCGGCACGACTTTCCCGGACGATTACGTATTCGGCGGCACCGCCTTCGCGACCGTGCAGACCACGCTGGTCGGAAATACACTCCACATTTTATTCAGCAACGGAAACTCGCGGCTGGGACCCGGACCCGCCGCGATTGTCAACGGCAGCCTCTTCACGATCAATCTGAACGATCCATTACCTTCTGGCGCGCCGAATTCGGACCCGAACGGCTCGGGCGGCTGGGGCGACAGCGACTTCGGAGTGCAGACGAACATCCCTGAGCCGGCGACCTGGAACTTGTTGATGGCGGGCCTGGCGGCATTGGCCTGGAAGAAGGTGTCCGTCCGCAGGATGAACGCCGATACATAAGCAGCAGCCACCTCGCTAAGGTCGGTGGCGTGCCCCCGCTGTCCTAAGGCGCGCGGTGGAATTCCTGCAGCAGCTTCGCGAACTGGGGGGCCGAACGCAAGGCTTGGAGTTCGGGATCGTTTTTTGCCTCTTCCGGTGGATACCCTTTTTGGAAGGCTTCATGCAAGCCGGTAAACGCTTCCGCCTGCTGGCCGGCAAGGGCGTGGATGACGGCCTCGTCGTATATGAGAGCGTTGTTGTTTGGGTCAATCTTGCGCGCACGACGGATGAAATCGAACGCCTGCTGGCGGTTGCCCATCTTCGCATAATAAAGCGCCAGGCTCGCGAGCGTACCCGCGTCGGTGGGATTGACTTGGTATGCCTTGTAGGCGAGAGCAATGGCACGATCATAAGTGGCAGCCGCCTTTTCGCCCTCTCCCAGCCAGCGGTAGGCGTCCGCGAGATTGCCGACGGTAATGTGCTCATTCGGATTCATCGCTACGGCTTTTTCGAACATATCCGCCGCCTCGCGATAGCGTCCTGAATAAAAGTGCGCCACACCGAGGTTCGAGTAGGCGCGAAAGGACGGCTGGCGTGCGATCGCCTTCTGAAAAGCGCTGATGCACTCGTTCCATTTGCCCTGCTGGTAGTAAACGATTCCCAGGTTCAAGTATCCGTTGGAGATTTCGGGTTCGATCTCGGTTACCCGGCGAAATGCTTCCAGCGCCTTGTCGTTTTCGCCGACGCGAAGGTAGGCCGCGCCAAGCTGGTTGTAGTTGTACCAGTAGTAGGGGTTGACATTTATGGCCTGGTCATACATGCTGAGCGCGCTTGTGAAGTTTGCTACATTCCTCTGGCCGCGCAGCACGTTTTGTCCCTTCAAGTATAGCTCGTACGCGTCAATGTCCTCCGTAGGCCGGGAAACACTGCGCGCCAGCTCGTCGTTGCTGAGCTTAAGCTCCAGAGCGGCAACCAGCTTGCCGTAGATCTGATCTTCGATCGTGAGAAGATCCTGGCGCATGCCGGAAAACTCCTCGCTCCACACGAGGTGATTCGCGGGGACGTTCTCCAGGTCCAAGACGGCGCTGAATTTTTCCGCAGTCCCCTGCAGCGTTCCCTTGACGACGTACGTGACGCCTAGCACTCGGGCGATCTTTTCGACCGGTTGCTTTTTGTCCGTTCTGTCGACCGCCGCGCTCGAAGCCAGATGAACGTTTGGCAGCTGGAAAAGCTTGGCGGAAAGCGATTCGACGACTCCCTCCGCCACATACTTCAGCGATTCGTCGTCGCCCACGGTCTGAAAGGGAAGCAGCGCGATATACTTCGCCTGGGAAGCTCCGGAAGGCGAGTGTGCGGGCAGCCAGCGCAGAAGCGACTCGCGTGAGCCCGGGATCGCCAGAGCCATCGCCACGACGAGCAATGCGCCCCCGGCCATGAGCCACCCAAGGTTTTTGGGTTTAGGGATGCTCCACGTCTCCTCAGTCCCCTCAGCCTCAACGGTGACCTGGGGAGCGTGCTCGGCCTCCAGGTCATGGAGAATTTCCTGCGCCGTCTGGTAGCGCTTTTCGGGATCTCGTTCGAGGCAGCGCATGATAATTGCGGCCAGATAGTCGGGGAGATCCGGACAAAGCGACTTCGGGTTTTTGGGGGGCTCGGCCACCCGTTGATACATGACCTTGACCAGCGAATCACCCAAGAATGGGGCTTCTCCAGTGACCATTTCGTACAGAATGATGCCGAAGGAATAGATATCGCTGCGGCCATCTGTCGGTTTGGCCTCTACCTGTTCTGGAGACATATAACGCGGCGTGCCCAGAATCAGGCCCGTGCGCGTCTTCATGCCGTCCTCGCTCTCGAAAGACTTCGCCAGCCCGAAGTCACCGACGTAGAGGGTGCCGGACCGGTCAATCAGGATGTTTTTGTGGGAGATCCTTCTGGCGAGAAGCAGCTCCTGCTTGAAGCGCTGCATGGTATTTGGATCCAGCGCCAGTTCCGGCCGCACCAGCTTGAGGGCGACGGTCCGGTCCAGTTCGATGTCCCGGGCCTTGTAGACGGTGCCCATGCCGCCTTCACCGAGAATGGACTCGATCTGGTAGCGTGCGCCAATCACTGCGCCGGGTTCCAGCTGCATGGAAATGCCCGATGTCGAGGTTGTGACAGGGCCCCACGTGGGTGCGTCCAAGGGTCTGCGCGGTGTCGAAGAATCTCTCGCGCTGGGTTTTCGGGGGTTTCGTGAGCCAAATGAGCTACAGTCTCGTCGGCGGTTCTGTCCGCTGCAATTCCCTGCGTCTCATCCGGGCCCGGGAGTTTTGTTCCGCACTGTTTGCAGCGAACGGAATCCCCCGAATTGTCAGCCTGGCAATGAGGACAGACCATGCGCAGTTTCCTTGTTTTGTTGCTATAGCAGAATCCACGATCCGGCAGCCATCGGCGCCGAATGTCATCGTCCGTGCCGCACTTTACCCGCAATCGAATATTACATGAACACGATATCCTATCGCCAGACCAAGATCAGGCTGATTCGAGATTCGAGATTCGAAATTCGAGATTCAATATTCTCAATCACGAATATCGAATTTCGAACCTCGAATCTCGAATTTGACGAGTGCAGACAGCATTCCCATAGATTCCAGGACGGCGGCGAAATGCGGTGGGAGAGCAGCTTCGAATCTCTTCGGCATGATGTTCGAGGATTCCGGCAGAAGGATTCGCCAGGCATGCAACAAGAGATGAGGTGGATTGAGTAGAGACTGCAGATCCGGCTCTTTCACCCCGCGGTGGCGCGCGCCGCCGTAAAGATCGTCCCCGACGATCCAATGTCCGGCGTGACTCAGGTGGACCCTTAACTGGTGCGTCCGGCCGGTTGCGGGCTGTAGTTCGAGCAGGCTGACGTGCGGCCCGCAGGCGAGCGTACGAAAGCTCGTAGCAGCGCTCCGTCCGGAAGGATCCACCCTCATACGGCGGCGATCCCGGGTATCCGGCGCAAGGGGCCATTCAAAGCGGCCCGATCGAGGGCGGGGATGTCCCCAAACCAGAGCCAGATAGATCTTACGGACAAGGCGCGTGCTGAAGAGTGTCGAAAGCTCACGATGCATTTCTTCGTCGCGCGCCAGGAGGACAAGTCCTGTAGTGCCCACGTCCAGCCTGTGAACGAGCCAAAGCGGCGCTGATCCCGGGAAGTTGGCTGCCCGCGTCTCCGCAGGGAGAGAAAAAACCAGGCGACGCGCTGCGTCGTGCGGGGCGGCCCGCGTCGTGGCAAGGCTGACACCGGGAGGTTTGTTGATTACCACCAGGCGTTCATCGGAATAAACAAGGGATGCATCCAAAATCGGTCCAAAAGAGACGCCCGGGATGGAGCTCCCGGGCGTTTTATCTCCTCCTCTGTGACTACGGACTCGGTTTTTTCGAACTATCCCTCGTAGCGGATGGGCAAGTATTGTGGGTACCACATGGCGCGATGCAGGTTTTCCTCGATGCCTTCGAGAATATCCGGATCGGCATGTCCTTCCTTTACGGCGCGATGCACGGTTGCGACCGCGACCGCGTGGGAGCACTCCCGGATTCTGGGGAGCTCGGGATAGACTGCCGACTCATCAAGATCTTTCTGCGTGACCTTCGAAGCGAGGGCGCGCGCGGCTTCCAAAAACATGCCCTCCGTCACGCGCCTCGCGTGCGACGCTGTAATTCCGAGGCCGACGCCGGGGAAGATGAATGCGTTGTTGCATTGGCCGATGCGGTAGCGCTTGCCATTGTGAACCACGGGGTCAAAGGGGCTTCCGGTGGCGACGATGGCCCGGCCATCGGACCAGCGGATCGCATCGCCCGCGGTGCACTCCGCCTTGGATGTGGGATTGGAAAGCGGGAAAACGATTGGACGATCGTTGATCTTCGCCATGAGCTCCACGACCTCCTTCGTGAAGGTCCCCGGAGTGCCCGACGTGCCAATCAGGATCGTCGGCTTCACGTTCTCGACTACCTCGGCGAGTGTGATCTTTGAACGATCCTTGCATTTGTATGCGGCTGCTTCTTCCACGCTCCTGGCATAGGTGGCCTTGAAATCCTCCAGATTCTTGCGGGCTGTGGTCACCAGGCCGGCACTGTCCACCGTCCAAATCCTTCGGGTTGCCTCCTCTCGAGTCAACCCATCCTCCATCATCGCCGTCACGATCAAGTCCGAGATACCCTGAGCCGACGCGCCTGCGCCTGCGAACACGACCTTCTGATCGCGCATAGGCTTCTTGGTGATGCGCAGCGCGCTGAACAAGCCGGCCAGGACGACGCCTGCCGTTCCCTGGATGTCGTCATTGAATGTGCACAGCTGGTTGCGGAAGCGCTTCAGCTGCTTGATGGCATTTCCCTTCAGGAAATCCTCCCATTGCAAAACAGTCTTGGGGAAAACCTTCTGAACCGCGGCGACGAACTTGTCAATGAACTCCTGATAGGCCTCTCCGCGCACGCGCTTCTGTCTCAGGCCGATGTACAGAGGATCATTCAAGCGTTCCTCATTGTCGGTGCCGACATCCAGGGTGATCGGCAGAGTGTTGTAAGGGGAAATACCCGCACACAGCGTGTAGAGGCAGAGCTTTCCAATCGGGATACCCATGCCGCCGGCGCCCTGGTCGCCCAGGCCGAGGATGCGTTCTCCGTCCGTCACGACTATGACGGAAGGGTTCGCAATGCCGCAATTGCTGAGGATCTTTTCAATCATGTTCCCGTGGTCATAATCGATGTAAAGCCCGCGGCCCCTGCGGTAAATGTGCGAGTACTTCTGGCATGCTTCACCCACAACCGGCGTATAAACGATCGGCATCATTTCATCGATATGCTCGAGCACCAGCCGGTAAAAAAGCGTTTCGTTTCGATCCTGCAAGCCTGAAAGGTAGATGAATTTTTCAAGGTTCGCTGTTTTGGCAACGAAGTTTTCATAACACCGGTCCAATTGCTGTTGCATCGTAGATACGGTAGGGGGAACGAGACCCTGAAGATCCAGCTCCTCGCGCTCCTGAATAGTATAGGCACTTCCCTTGTTGGTAAGAGGATCCAATAGCAGGGCCCTTCCTTTTTGCGGAACCGCCATGTATTTCTGCCCGGTTGCCGCGTCAATCTTCAGACTGATTTTCATCGCAGTTCTCCTTGTACCAAATACACCATATGATCTGGTTCAAACCAAATATAAACATCCTCGTGTCACCGAGGCGACTTGCCGGCAGCGATCCTGCCGGCCCCAACAAAAAACCGGACCATTGTAACCGTTTTGCGTTTCAGAATCTCCACCTTACTCGAAATTGCGACGTCGCACTTTTTCGAGGTGAGAACCTCGGCAGTCTTGGAAAGGGATGGCGGAAACGAGTGAAGTCCCCAATCTCGCAAAAGCCCACGCCTCTCGTGATGTAGTTTAAGTGATTTGCGTCTTCGAGGTTCCCATTGCTGCCGCTGAGGAAATTTATGCGATCCGGCAGGCCTCCGGCAGGAGCCCCTAGCCCCCGGGTCCATCCGCGGAAAGGTACGCCTCGAGAGAATCCAACTCGCGGCCGAGATCTTCAACGTGGTCTTGAAAAAGCTGGCATAGTGCCAGCCAGCCTTGAAGGGTGCCCTGCGCATCGACGACCGGATAATAGCAGCGGCGATTCGTGAACATCAGCTTAAGGGCTTCGTCGGTACCGGTCTCGGTTGAAATCGTTTCGGTGGGAGAAGTCATGACATCGCCGACCTTGGTCGTGTCGAGATCGAGACCCTTCGCAAGCACGCGTTTAAGCACATCGTCCTTGGAAATTGTGCCTGCCAGCCGGCCCCCTGCCATCACTGCCACGGCACAGCCCTGTGCGTTTCCCATGATCGGGACCGCCTGCCTGATGGTTGTGTCGATGGAGACCGTGGGTGGCGGCACCTGCGCTATCTTCATCACTTTCATGGATGTTCCTCCGGCGGGGAGCAGAGAGATATTTTTCCCGCGCCATCATGCCACAAGTCCGGCAACACGAAAAGGCGTTCCCTTCCGGGCTGTGTTGCTCCCCGGGAACCTGCATGCGCGGCTCAATTCGGCTGCCTGATGTAGTAGGCGCGAATCCAGTTGTCCAGCGTCCCGGCGGGATCCTGAATCACGTCCGCAGTAATGTCGAACGTGCTGACGCCTCGCGTCTTCCGGATCAAGTTCAGCCCATGTTCGTAGTTCTTGAAGGTCGTGGCGAAGACCTCTTCAATGGTCCGTTCGCTGTCAATCGCCTTTTGAGCGAGCATCTGCGCAGCCTCGGGACTGAGGCGAATTTCGATCCCGTTGCGGTCGGACCATTGCCTGGCAATCTCCATCACTCTGCGCTCCAGGTCTACCAGCTGCGTAACCGCCGAAACCTGCTTCAAACTTTCCAGCACCTTCAGAGGTTCATTCACGAGTTCCGCCGTCACTTCAAATCTGCGGACGTTCGAATGGGGCAGGTGGTACTTAAATTCACGAAACGTGCGCTCGCAAACACTCACCAGACTTCGGGCGCCGGTATGCTCCTGGTGGGCCATCTCCGCGAGACGGTGAAGTCCTTCCTCCGTGAACACGATCTCAATTCCGTAAGCGGCAAACGCCTGGACATATTGCCGGATGATCGAACCTTCCGAGTGCACCAGAATCTGGAACAGATCCTCGACCTCCAGTTCCTGGCAGGCGACGATGACGGGAAGGCGGCCGATGAACTCTGACTCAAACCCGTATTCGATGAAGTCGGTGCTTTTCAAAAACTCAAGATGCTCATGGTCCTTGAGCGAAGAAGCAGACCGGCCTCTGAATCCTATGCTTTGCGCTCCGACTCGTTTACGAATGATCGGGATCAACCCGCTAAAAGCCCCGCTGACGATAAAGAGGATATGCCGCGTGTTGATGACGGAACGAGCGACCTTACCCTTGCTCTGGAACTCCATCGCCGCCTGCAGCTGCGAAGTCAGATCGAACGGCGTGCGCAGGCTGACTTCCGTTTCCTCCATGAGCTTCAACAAACCCCGCTGAACGCCGCCTCCGCTGACGTCACGTCCCAGAATATTGGCCGGCGTGGCAATCTTGTCGATTTCATCCAGATAAATGATTCCGTACTCCGCAAGGCGGACGTTCCCATCGGCCTTCTGGACGAGCTCTCGAACGAGGTCCTCGACGTCTCCTCCCACATAACCGGTTTCAGAAAACTTGGTTGCATCCGCCTTGACGAAGGGAACGCCGATCAGATCCGCGATTGTTCGCACCAGATACGTCTTGCCGACTCCGGTGGGTCCCAGCATGATGATATTCTGCTTTGCATATTCCTTGCAGCGGCCTTCACTCGAACAGTGCTTGATATGGTTATAATGATCGCAGATCGCCGTGGCGAGAACCTTCTTGGCATTATCCTGTTTGATCACATAACGATCAAGGTAGGCTTTAATATCCCGCGGCAGGTAATCAAAACTCAAGTCGAGGGGGGCTTCCTTGGTTTCAGTCCCTTCGTCGGCCGTCCGGGCTTGATCAGGACGCGCAGTCATCAACCCGAGTTGCACCCGGTCTCCATATTTTCGCGAAAAGAATTCCTCCATGTCCCGCTTGAGTTCTTCAGGATTGGGCCACACAGGAGTCGGATCTTTGGACAATCAAAAATCTCCTTGATTCAAATAGTTGCAAGATACTGGGGCTTGCCTTCCCCAAATAGAGTATGAGGAATCACAGGAGAGAAATCAATCATTGCGGAAGGCGCACCGCAGCCCTTAGCGGCGCGCGCGACGTCGGGAGATCCCGATTTCCTTAACGAGAGGCTTTGCGCGCTTGGCAACCCTGTCGCGCTGCCTGGCAGGAGATTTCTCGGCTGCGGCCAGTTTGCTACGTCCTGCGGCAGCCTTGACTGGGCGCTTGACATGACCTGCGCTTTTCTTGGAAGTTTGCCTCTTTCTTGACACTTCGACTTTGTTCGGCTCTTGGATTTCCTTATCGAGATTTACGAGGAGCACGGAGCAACGCTGGCAGAGTGCCGGATCTCCGGCGTAGGTTTGGATCAATCTTGCCAACTTGATGATGCGCGCCCTGACCAATACGTAGAAGTCCAAAGCCACTTCGGTCCAGTTCGTGCGCAGACGCCGGATCAGCGGAGCGTAAATGCTCAAGATGACCGGTTCCTCGAGCTCAAACGTTCTTGAGAAACAGGCTGTTAGCGCTCCGCCTTGCTCGGCTGAAAACCTTGTGTAAAGCGACTCCGCAGCCCGCGCCAATTCCGCCTCCTGTTTCTGTAAAGACATCCAGAATGCAGAGGGAAGCTTCTTAATGCCCTCCGCTTGTGCGAGCAAATCCTGCTCCATCGAACCCCACATTTCACTTACCAGGACGTTGGCCACAAACCGCTGTCGTAGCTGTAGATAGTACTTCGCAGACGCTCTTTGCAGCTTGGATAGTGAAATCCGGAACTTCAATGGCGAGTCAGTCATATTTGCAAACTTTTCATGGTTCAAATCGCGAAACAAGCGCAGGCCGCCGGGGAACTCTAAACCGCACGGAGTCTAACAACTATTCGCCGAGGTGTAAAGTGCAATTGTGGTACCTACGATGTGATTCGTTATCATGTTAAACCCAAACCAAACATCCAACTGAATTATACACCTTGAGGAAAGAACGTGAAGAAGCGATTGATAATTGCATTAAGGTCTTATAATTCTAATCTGTTGAGGACAATGCCGGTTCCAAGAACTCCACGCGGCGATTCGAAGCGTCCAAGCGGATTTTGATACCCAGGGGGATTGCCCAATTCTGGGCTCCATGCCCGGCCGGAAAGCCTGCAAGGACGGGCACATGCAGCTTCCCAAAGAGATCGTGCAGCGTGTCTTCCAGCGTGTATGTCGGGCTGGGGCTTTCGCAATCCTGGAAACTGCCAAGCAGAACACCGGCAATACCATCCAGCTTGTGTGCCAGCCGGAGTTGCGTGATCATCCGGTCAATCTTGTAGGGAGGTTCGCCAAGATCTTCGATGAAAAGCACTTTTCCATCGGTGGCTATCTCATATGGAGTCCCGAGGCTGGCAACGATGAGGGAGAGGCAGCCCCCAGTCAATTCTCCCTCAGCCGATCCAGGAACCAGAGCTTGGAACTGTGGGAAAGAGAAAACGGGCAGGAAAGACGGATCGGTCCAGAGCGCCAGCAGATGCTGCAGCTGCGCGGAATCCATGCTTTCCCAAAATGGGGACGATGCCATGGGTCCATGGAAGGTAACCCACCCAAGGCGTCGTCGCAGATAAAGATGCAAGGTGGTCAGATCGCTGAAACCCATGAAAATTTTGCAATGATTGCGAATGCGTCGGGGGCGAAGCAGTGGAATCAGACGTGAACAACCGTACCCGCCACGGAGTGAGACGATGGCATCCACGGCGGGATCTTCGATCGCGCGCATGAACTCCGCCGCGCGTTCCTCATCCGTTCCTGCAAGGTACCGGACTGAATGAAAGATGCGATCGTCCCAGCGAACCTGGAATCCCATGCGCTCGAGCGTAGCCACCCCGCGCTGGAAATCGTCGCGCTGCTCGATCGGGCTGGCAGGGGCGATGATCGCGATCGTTCCCCCGGGTTTCAAAGCAGCCGGTCGTACAATCGGAATGTCCATTTTATCAGCCCACCGGGCATATAATGGCGCTTTACCGTACAAAATCCTGGAATCCTGATTCAGAAAATCGCAGCAACAGCGCCTATCGTCGAGGTTCAGAGATGCTCAACTACATTTGGCTTGGCTTGATCATTGTTGCCGTAGTCCTCGGGGGAATCAACGGCAAAATCGAAGATGTCACCAAAGCGGCAATCGATTCCGCTGGAAACTCAGTAACACTGGCGATCGGGCTTATCGGAGTGATGGCCCTGTGGCTCGGGATCATGAAAATCGCCGAGGAATCAGGCCTGATGAACCTGGTGGCGCGCGCCATCGCACCGGTCATGCGGCGCCTTTTCCCGGAAGTGCCCGCCGGGCATCCCGCGATGGGCAGCATGATGATGAACATCGCCGCAAACATGTTGGGACTCAGCAACGCGGCAACGCCGCTCGGGCTGAAGGCCATGGAGGATCTCGAGAAGCTCAATCCCGCCCCGGGCATTGCGACGAACTCCATGTGCATGTTTCTCACGATCAACACCGCGGGAGTGCAGCTTATCCCTGCATCGATGATCAGCCTGATGGCATCCGCGGGCTCCAAGGATCCGACGGCCATTATCGGGACGGCATTTGCAGCCACGTTTATTGCTCTTGTGTCCGGAGTGACACTGGCCAAGCTTCTGGAAGGAATGAGGATTTTCGCTGTGGATCGGCAGGCGCAGAAAGGAGGCCAGGCATGATTACGCACATTGTCTCATGGGTTTCCGTTTGGGCCATTCCGCTGTTTCTCCTGTTCATCCCCGTTTACGGAGCGCTCCGAAAAGTGAAGGTGTATGAATGCTTCGTCGAAGGCGCCAAGGAAGGGTTTCAAGTGGGAGTGCGCATCATTCCCTACCTTGTTGCCATCATGGTGGCGGTCGGAATGCTGCGTGGAGCAGGCGCCATCGATCTGCTGGCCCGATGGCTGGATCCGGTGTTGCGCCGTGTTGGCTTTCCAGCGGAGCTTCTGCCGCTGGCGATTATGAGGCCGCTGTCTGGAAGCGGGTCCATGGGGATCGTCGCGGAGTTGATCAAGAATCATGGGCCTGATTCATTCATCTCCCGTCTGGCTGCGACTGCTTATGCCAGCACCGAGACGACATTCTATGTTCTGGCCGTGTATTTTGGGGCGGTCGGCATCAAGAAGGCGCGCCACGCCGTCGTCGCTGGCTTATTTGCCGACATCGTCAGCTTGATTGCGGCCTTATTCATATGCCGGCTCGTTTTTGCCCGCTGAGCTATGGAAATGCGGTATGGTATAAATTTTCACTTCAGCCGAATGCAGTATGGCGGGTTTTAAAGGAGGCCCGAATTGAAAGGAACGAATTGGGAGCGCAGATTGGGAATCTGTGTTGTTGCCGTTCTTGTCTTTGCGATTGCTTCAGGCCCGCTCGTCCTCGCTCAAGCTCCCAGCCAAGAGCGCCCGGCATCATCGACGCAAGCAGCTGGAGAGGCCAGTCTCATCCTTCCTGACCTCGGCCAAGTCAGCTTCGGCAGTATCAACGCCAGGACGCTGCTGAAGGCGGGACTCCTCATGTGCCTGCTTGGCCTGCTCTTCGGTTTGATCATCTACAGGCAACTCAAGAACCTTCCCGTGCACCGATCCATGCGGGAGATCTCGGAGCTCATCTACGAGACCTGCAAGACCTACCTCATTACACAAGGCAAGTTCATCCTCATCCTCGAGATGTTCATCGGCTTCATCATGGTGCTCTATTTCGGGTTCCTCCAGCACTTTGAGGCCATCAAGGTAGCAATCATCGTGGTTTTCAGCCTGATCGGGATCGGGGGAAGCTACGGCGTCGCCTGGTTTGGCATTCGCATCAATACCTTTGCCAATTCGCGGACCGCCTTTGCGGCGCTCAAGGGCAAGCCCTTCCCGCTATCTACGATTCCGCTCAAAGCGGGCATGAGCATCGGGATGCTGCTTATCAGCGTCGAGCTGTTCATGATGTTGTGCATCCTGCTCTTTATTCCCGGCGACTATGCCGGGCCGTGCTTCATCGGATTTGCGATTGGAGAATCGCTCGGCGCCGCTGCATTGCGTATCGCCGGCGGTATCTTTACCAAAATCGCGGACATCGGCTCGGATCTTATGAAGATCGTCTTCAATATCAAAGAAGATGACGCACGCAACCCTGGTGTGATAGCCGACTGCACAGGCGATAACGCCGGCGACTCAGTGGGACCGACGGCGGACGGTTTCGAAACCTACGGAGTCACTGGAGTGGCGCTCATTGCGTTCATCCTTCTGGCGGTGCCTCAGGCGGTTGTCCAGGTCAAACTCCTGGTCTGGATTTTCGTCATGCGCATCATGATGATTGTCGCCAGCGGTCTTTCCTACCTCTGCAACAAAGTTGTGGTGTCGAGCCGTTACGGCAAAGCCGACAAGATGGATTTTGAATCCCCTCTGACTTATCTGGTCTGGCTCACCTCGGGAGTCTCCGTGGTGGTGACTTATTTAGTCTCGTACTCTCTGATCGCCAACTTGGGGGATGGAACTCTCTGGTGGAAACTATCCGCCATCATCACCTGCGGCACATTGGCCGGTGCGGTCATCCCGGAATTAGTAAAGGCATTCACATCGACCCAATCCCGCCACGTCAACGAGGTGATTACCTCGGCAAGGGAAGGGGGTGCTTCCCTGTGCATTCTCTCGGGCTTGGTGGCCGGAAACTTCAGCTCATACTGGTTAGGGATTGCGATCGTCTCCTTGATGGGAATTGCATATTCCATAAGCACTATGGGCCTGGGTGCCCTGATGATCGCCCCCTCCGTTTTTGCATTTGGCCTGGTGGCATTCGGGTTTCTCGGCATGGGGCCCGTGACCATTGCGGTCGATTCCTACGGACCCGTCACCGACAACGCGCAATCGATTTTTGAACTGTCGCTTATTGAACAAGTACCCGCAATCGACGCGGAACTCCGGCGCGATTATGGCTTCGACGTGGATTTTGAGTCCGCCAAACATCTCCTCGAGGAGAACGACGGAGCAGGGAACACATTCAAGGCGACGGCCAAGCCCGTCCTGATCGGCACTGCCGTCGTAGGCGCGACCACCATGATTTTCTCGACCATCCTCCTGCTGACAGATGGATTGACGCGGAACCTCGAGAAGCTCTCGCTGCTGCATCCGCAGTTTCTGCTCGGTATGATCGTCGGCGGCGCTATGATTTACTGGTTCACGGGCGCCTCGACGCAGGCCGTGACGACCGGGGCTTATCGTGCCGTCGAATTTATCAAGGCCAACATTCAACTCGAGGGAGCCGAAAAAGCGTCCGTGCACGACAGCAAGAGAGTCGTGGAAATCTGCACCCAGTACGCGCAGCGCGGGATGTTCAATATCTTTCTTACTGTCTTCTTCTCAACGCTCGCGTTTGCGTTTTTTGAACCGTATTTTTTCATCGGATATCTGATCTCGATTGCCCTGTTCGGGCTTTTTCAGGCCATCTTCATGGCCAATGCCGGCGGCGCCTGGGATAACGCAAAAAAGGTCGTGGAGGTAAACCTGGGCGAGAAAGGCACGGCTCTTCACGCCGCGACTGTCGTGGGCGATACGGTCGGCGACCCCTTCAAGGACACTTCTTCCGTCGCGATGAATCCGGTGATCAAGTTCACTACACTCTTCGGACTGTTGGCCGTCGAATTGGCAGTGGGCATCGGATCGCTGACCGGCGAGATCCTTGCCGCAGTCTGCTTCTCGGCTGCCCTGGTCTTCGTATATCGTTCTTTCTACTGCATGCGCATCAGGTCCGGCGCGCCGCAACCTTAGACGGCAATTGTCCCACAGCCAGGTTTGCGGCCTCCCTGCATCGCGGGTTTTGAATCTGGACGGGAATTCGGGGGAATGGTATCCTTTAACTCGGTCAGCATTGCCCTAGAATGTGATTTTTTCTCGCATTTTACCGCGCCGGTTACTCCAGCGGGCTTTGACCGAGGCGAACGCCGGGGTAAACGGCCCGATTTAGGGGACGCGCCCTCTTAGATATAAATCATTATCCTGCACTATTTTACCTCTGGGCGCTTGGAATTGTCAAAGTGGAAGTACCTGGAAAAAGGGGAGCTTCCGTAAAGGGAGAATGATCGCTGCTGATCGTAACCGGAAGACCAGGTCCCACGTATATATCGTGTGTAACCTGTTTATAGCGGGCAAATGCTGTTCCGGGAGGAATCCTCACGCCGATAGCCAGGCAGGCGTGAAACCAATTTTACGATTTTGGTTCATCCTTTGACACGTTTCGATTGATTTGGCGTCTTATACAATGGGCTGTAAACCTCCGGAAATGGAGATCGGGCCAATGTGCCAAGGCTTCCCGGATCGACTCGGAGGGGATTTGGTCAGGTCTACAGCAGGGCAAAGGAGCACTTAATATGCCGGCAGGGAGTTCATCGAATCGATCGGCGTTGAAGAGACTGCGGGATTGGTACTACGGTCCGCAGACACAGGCATCTCTCTTCCACTACATCCTTAAAGAAGATGAAGAGTCTGGCGTCATGCAGGACTTTTGGAACGTGTTGCGCCATCCGATTCGCACGTTTCTTGAGGATAAAAAAGCGCCCCGCACGCAGGCCTCGCTTTTCGGCTACCTCCGGAAGCCCGAGGATGCGGCTCCAGTTGATTGGAAAGAACTGCTGAAAGGTGTGTTCACCGAGTACAAAAATGCACTCTTCATTCCCTCCCTCTGGTCTAACCAGCAGGAACTCGTTGAGGAACGGGCGGAATTGCGCACCCGGAGGATGGAATCGGGCGTCGTTTCGATGGTGATTCACGGGCTCATCATTGGCGCCATGATGATGGTGGCCTTCCACAAAGTCACGGATGAACCGAAGAAAGATCCAGTAGTGTTTATTAACACTCCCATGAATCTGCCTTTCACGGGTATCGGAGGAGGAGGCGGCGGCGGCGGGAGACACGAACCGCTCCCAGCGCCGGCCGGGCGCATGCCCGACACTTCCAGGGTGCAATACATGCCGCCCGACCCCGGTGAAGTGAAACCGCTTGCGCCCGTGGATGAAGCAAACAAAGCGACGGTTCAGATGCCTATCGATTTCCCCACCGATCCCAATATGGCGATCGGTGACATAACAGGTCCGACTGGGACCTCCAGTGGGCCCGGTGGCGGTGGGGGTATGGGCTCGGGCTATGGAACCGGAGTCGGTTCCGGCTATGGCGCCGGTTATGGGCCGGGAAGCGGCGGCGGTATGGGGGGTGGCTCAGGCGGCGGCATCGGCAACGGCGTCGGGCCTTATGTCATGGGAAGCGGTGTAACCGAGCCCATAGCCATTGAAGATCCGCGCCCAGCCTACACGGAGGAGGCGCGCAAGAACAGGACGGAAGGCGTTCTTGTGCTGCAGGCCATCATTCGCGCCAACGGCAAGGTAGACAGCTTCAAAGTCATCAAGGGGTTGGGTTTCGGTTTGGACGAATCGGCCATTAGTACCATCGCCACCAAATGGAGGTTCAAACCGGGCACGTTCAAGGGCGTGCCGGTAGACGTTCAAGCCAATATCGAAGTTACTTTCCGCCTGTATTGACGTCTCGTTCAGCAGCCACGAAGGCGCTGCTCAGTAGGGGAGAATAGATTTATGGCAATGTCTCTGGGGACCAAGGATTATAAGTCGGATATCAATATCACGCCCTATATTGATATCCTGCTGGTTCTTCTGATTATCTTCATGGTAGCTACTCCCATGAAGAAATGGGACCAACAGGTCCGGGTCCCGAAGCCGTCCCCGGTGCAGCAGCCTGTCAAGAACGAATCCGTGGTCGTCGAGCTGAGCTTGAATCACGATATCACCATCAATACTCAACCGGTGACTCTCGCGGACCTGCCAAAAACGTTATCCTCGATCTTCAGCAGCCGCGTCGATAAGAATATGTTCATCCGCGGCGATGCGGGTTTGAATTACGGCTACGTATTTCAAATCCTGGATATCGCGAAGCAATCGGGTGTCCAGAACATCGCTCTCCTGGACAAGAAACCCTCTGCCGGCGCACCTGCGCAGACTTCAACAGGCGGATCCGAAGCAGCCGGCTTTCGCTGAAGCTGTTTTTGCCGGCCGCCGGCATCCTCCCTACGCACATCTGTGATCTCAATTGCCCGAGTTCGGGCCAGCCTCTCATGCGCGGAGCGCGCACCCCACGTCGCATGAAACAGGCGGTTTACGACCACTAAGAGCCGATCACGACCACGCTCACGATCACAACGTTTGTGGGAGCAGCTATTCTCGAAGCAACGGTGGAAGTGCTGCAGCTCTCGGTGTATCCTACGCTCTGTCAAATTTGTCTCAGGCTGGAGAGGGCCCCGTTTGAAGATTCGGCAAGACAAATCGTCATCCTCAGGAATCCAGCGAGGGTCGGCGCCGACCAGGCACCCCCTGGTTCTCTTGCTGCTGGCCAATGCGCGTTGGATCTGGCCGATCGCGGTTATCGCCATCGTCATTGCCATCACGTGGTCTGACCTCCGGAACATCCAGTATCGCCAGTTTCGAACCGCACTCCAGCAAGTGGATCCGTTCTGGCTGGCTGTCGCCTTCCTGCTTACCGTGGGAAATCTCGCCGTGATGGGGATTTATGACATAGTTTGCCTGCGCGGCACGGCGGTACGCGCAGGCGAGAGATGGTGGATCGGAACACTCGCTTTTGCCTGGGGCTGTTTTTTGACTTTCGGCCCGGTGGCGGGGCCGGCCGTACGTTTCTGGTTATATCGGCCGTTCGGCGTAAGTTTTGACCTTTTGCGCAAGGCCATCGCTGCAATCGCAGTAGGCTTCGGCTGCGGCTTACTGCTGTGGATCCCTTTTGCGATGATCCCTTGGCCTCCCGGCTGGACTCTCTTCGCGATCAGGGCGGGAATGGTCTTCGTGGCTGCGCTTTTTGCCGGCCGTCTTGCCAGAAAAATCCAGCGATGGCATCGGTTTCCTGTCTGGATTCAGGAAATGGAGGTGAACTGGTCGGCCTTGTTGATGTTGGGTGCATTAGACTGGCTGCTGGCGTTTCTGGTATTTGCGGCGTGCTTTCATTCGGCCGGAATCAGCTCGGCTCCGGGTCCCCTGGTCCGCCTTTACTTCGTCGGGCAGACGTTGGGAGTGCTGAGCATGGTTCCCGGAGGATTGGGAAGCGCGGATGCCTTCTGGCTCGCGGCATCGGACGCGATGCCGGGGAAGGAAGCGGCCGCGCTACTGGCTTACCGTGTGATCTATTACCTGATTCCATGGTCCACGGCAACAGTTCTGCTATTGCGCCGCGCAGTGCACGGCAAGGTACGTTGGGCGGAGCCGGGGCGCTGGTTTGTTGCCGCCATCGTCTTCCTGGCCGGCTGTCTGATGCTGATCAGCTCGGCAACTCCCGCCCTGGTTCAACGCCTGCAAACGCTCGAGAAGTTCGTTCCGCTCCTGGTGCTGGAGACCTCTCACCTGGCCAGTGCAATCTTCGGTCTGTTTCTCTGCGTCCTGGCCCGCGGATTGATGAAGGGGTACCGCTACGCGTATCGAACCACGGTAGCCCTGCTGCTGGGTGGAGCCCTGGGATGCACACTGAATGGCGTCGGATATGAAGTGTCGATCCTTTTCGTGCTCACCGCGGCCTTATTGTGGACGCACGCGAAGCTCTTTACCCTCCCAAGCCGCATCGGAGGAACGGCGGTCGCGATCCTCACCCCGATTGTCCTGGCAATTTTCGTCTTTGCGGCCGCCGGTTTCGCCTCGTATGACAGCAGCCAGATCTCCAGAGCGCTCTCGCTGCTTTCTCCGCAGTCACTGGCCTACGCCGCGGAGCCTGCGCGCTTTCTTCGGACCCTGGGCGTGTTGCTCCTGCTCGGGTTGCTTCTCGCGTTTTATCTGCTGATGAGCATACCCCACCACTACGTCGCTCCCACGCGAGAGGAGGTCCGGCGCGCGCTGACCATGCATGAGAAACTGGGGAAGGGAACCAACGCCTTGAGGGTGGCCAACGCCGACAAGTCGATCCTGTTCCTGGAGGAATGGGGCTTTTGTCTTTATCGCAATTTCGGCCGCTACACGGTGGTCTACTCGGATCCGAGCATCGAAGCTGGAATGGAAAGGAAATGTCTGGGCCTCCTTCTCCAAAGAGCAGCCGAGCTGGACCGCACGCTCGTGTTTTACCAGATCTCAGCCATGTGGCTGCCGGTGCTCAATGACTTCGGGTATTCCTTTTTCAAGCTCGGAGAAGAGGCAATCGTGGATCTGCTCAGGTTTGATTCCCGGAGGGATACGGATGGACCCTCGAGCGGCATTCTCCGCAGGTTTCGCGATGCCGGGTTTTCATTCAGGATCATTTCCTTGGATGAAGTTGCCGGATTCATGCCGGCGCTGAGGGCCATTTCCGATGCATGGCTGCGCAGCAAGGGCGTGCGTGAAAAACAGTTTTCGATCGGATCGTTTGACGAGACCTACCTGTCGAGTTATCCCTGCGCACTACTGCAGGATCCGGAGGGCAAACCGGTCGCATTCGCCAATATCCTGCAACGCCCGAATCATGGAGAATTCTCCATCGATCTGATGCGCTACCTGCCCGATTGCCCCGGCGAAGTGCGGGATCTTTTTCTGCTTCGCCTCATCGAATGGGGCCGCGAACGCAATTTCCGCACCTTCAATCTCGGCCTGGCCCCTCTGGCAGCGCTGGGAGGATCCAGCCAGCCGCGCGTGGGAGAGCGCATGGCAAAAATATTGTTTCAGCACGGCGAATATTGGAACGACTTCCGGGGAATCCGCCGGTTCAAGCAGAAGTACGACCCGCAGTGGGGAGCGCGCTATCTGGCTTATCCGGCATCCTGGATCTGGCCCCAGGTGATCCTGAACGTCGCGGCATTGATAGCGGGCGGCTGGAGGAATGTCATTTTCCCCAACGAGAAGCAGGCCGGGGGCGACGACAGCCTGCGCGCCCCGGGCCCGCAAGTCCATGATAGAATAGCAACCCAATGAAGAGATCGTTCCGCTTCAACACCACCGCGGTGGCAATTGCGATCGGACTCATCGCGATATCGACGACCATTCTGAGCGCGTTCAGCTATGTCCACTGGGTAGGTAAGGAAAACCTCGTCGACACGACGCTGAAGCAGAGCAATGACAAGCGCGTGTCTCCATACGTCGATCGGATTGAACAGAAGATCATTGATAACGACGGCATCTTATCGGAAATGATCGACATCAACGCCCCTTCATCATGGCCGGACGCGGTCGATCAGATCAAGAACGGCGAGTTCAACGTCGACAACGTCTTTATTTTTCGGCTGGACAGCAAGTACCCGGTTTATCCGCCCTATGCGAACGAAATTGCCAACTCCTGGCACCAGTGCGGAACGAGCTTCGAGGAGCTCCACAAAAAGCACCTCGTCATTAATCAGACCAACCATCTGCACAAGGAGAGGCCCGATAACTATTTCTTCACATCGTATGTCCTCAAGGAAGACCGCTCAGGCCAGAGGTTTCTGGTTTTCTTTGAAATGAACAAGGATAGAATCCTGGCCATGGTGGACAGATATCTCCGTGAATTGCAGCCTGACTTCTATGTGAGCATCGTGGATTTTGACAACAATGGCGTCTATTCCCAGCCTTTGCCCTGGAGCAAGTACTATTATTTCGAAAGGCGCTTCCCGACTACGCTTTACAAATGGATTCTGCAGGCTGTGCCGCGCAACTACACGGAAATGGAACGTATTGCAAAAAACCAACGCCACGCGAACGAGTTCCTCGTCATTCTGAGCATGGCGATGATCTTCTGCAGCCTGGCCATCATATATGTGGCCGGCAGGCGAGAGCGCCAGCTGACCCAGTTGAAGGAAGACTTCATAGGCAATGTGAGTCATGAACTGAAAACTCCTCTGTCCCTGATTCGGATGTTCAGTGAGATTCTGGTCACAAACCGCGTCAAGAGCGAGGAATCGAAGCAGGAGTACTACAACATTATTCACAATGAGAGTGGGCGCATGAGCCGCCTGATTGCCAACCTGCTGGATTTCGCCAGCCTCGAGCGGGAGCGGCATAGCCTGTATTTCGAGCGCACTAACATCGCGCAACTCGTCATCAAGGAGCTGGAGGCATACCGGTATCAAATCCAAAAGGACGGCTTCGAGTTGATTACGGATGTAGACTGCAAGGTGCCGGACACGGTTGTTGACCCGAATGCCGTCAGCATGGCCCTTTTCAATCTGCTTGATAACGCCGTCAAGTACTCCGGAGACCGGAAAAGAGTGGCCGTCGCCGTCCATCAGGACGATGGGTTCATCAACATCGCAGTGAAAGACGAGGGTCTCGGCATCCCCGAGGATGAGCGGAGCAAGGTCTTCGAGAAGTTTTTCCGCGGCAGGAGCGCCAGCGTCAAGAAAATTCGCGGCAGCGGCATTGGCCTTTCCATAACCAAGCAGGTTGCGGAAATGCATGGCGGCGAAATCCGCCTGAAGAGTGAACCCGGTTTCGGGAGTACCTTTACACTGAGGATTCCGATCCGCGAAGGGGTGACAGAAGCTAACGTCTGATTCCCGATTCGAGATTCGAGATTCGAGATTGAGGGTTTTGAATCTCGAATCTCGAATTTCGAATCTCGAATTTCGAATCAGACTCATTCGACCACATTTGGTTGCGGCAGATGCAGAAAATCCTTGTCGTCGAAGACGAACCGGAGATGTCACGCGGGCTCAAGGACATTCTCGAATTCGAGGGCTACCAGGTGACGACCGCCTTGAGCGGGAAGGAAGGCCTGCAATGTGTCGCGCGCGAAGCCCCCGACTGCATTATCCTTGACGTGATGCTTCCCGATCTCAATGGTTGCCAGGTGTGCGAGCAGATGCGCCGGCAGAGGATCAACACTCCCATCATCATGCTTACGGCCAAGTCGCAGGATTATGATAAAATCCGCGGGCTCGAAGTAGGCGCCGACGACTACCTTACCAAGCCCTTCAGCGTCGGCGAGCTTTTGGCGCGCGTCATGGCGCTCTTACGCCGCAGCATAGGCTACTCGCAGGAAGCCGAAATTATTCGAGTTGGTGGCTGCCTCGTGGATGTGCAGCACTTTACGGCGCGGCGGGGCAAAAAAGAGCATTCCCTGTCGCACTATGAAGTCGAGCTTTTCAAGCTTTTGCACGCGAATGCAAACCAGCCCGTCTCAAGGGATGTGATTCTCGATAAGGTCTGGGGCACGGAAAACTATCCGACGAACAGGACGGTCGATAATTTCATCGTAAAACTCAGAAAGAAGATCGAAGAGGATTATCGCAACCCCAAACACATCTTGACGATTTACGGCGTCGGCTACAAGCTCAGCCCATGACCTTTTTTCTCGACCTCCTGGGAACTCTCGCATTCCGCCCGCGTTCGCTCCGCGCGCTTGCTGCGCGCAGGGCCGTCGGCTGCGCGGTCGTTTGCCTGGCGGCAGGGTTTTTGACGTTTGTGCTGGTACGAAACTCAGTGTATGCCGCGTTGGTAACCTCGCCTTATGTCTTGGCGCCCCCGAGCTTGATCGAGACGATTCTCAACATCAACCTGGTCCAGACGCTCGTTTTTCTCATGATGGTTTATGTGCCCG
Organism: Acidobacteriota bacterium; assembly: GCA_050011535.1. Classification (GTDB taxonomy): domain Bacteria; phylum Acidobacteriota; class UBA6911; order UBA6911; family UBA6911; genus JAFNAG01. Next base: position 2,760 of record JBEKIX010000024.1, on the reverse strand, counting down.
TGGTGGTTGCGTTGAGCAATGCCGTCGCCGGCGACGGCCTCGGCTTTACCATTTCACGCGCAGAATACACTGGCCATTTGTCTACTTTTGGTCCGCTCTGGGGCGTGCTGTTCCTGATTGCGGCGCCGATCCAGCTGCTTGTGCCGCATTTCCTTGTCCTGGGCGATCTCGTCAGCATCAGTGTGGGACTGTTGTGGCTGATCGTGTCCATGGTGATTTACACGGTATGGGCGATCAAACAGATGAATTACATCCCGACGCTGGCGGCCCTGGCTGTTTTTGTCCTTTCCTGGTTCACGCTGCCAGTTTTCTATGTGCTCACCACATTTCTGCTTGCCCTTCCCCTTTTCATAATCCTTCCTCTGCTCTATATCTTCATACAGCGCTTCCGCGAGCTGATCTCGGTGAAGTCTTCGTTGAAAAGTTTCCGCCGGCATCTGCACACGCTGACGCTCAACCCGCGCAATGCCGACGCTCATTATCAACTCGGTTTGCTCCATTTTCGCAACGCCCATATGGAGGCCGCACGGGGTTATTTCGAGCAGGCGCTGGCGATCGATCCCCAGGAGCCTGAATACCACTACCACATGGGCCGCATCTGCGAGACGCAGGAGGAATGGCCCAAGGCACTCGAAGAATATGAAACTACCTACCGGTTGAATCCTGAGTACGGCCTGGGGGACATTTTTCGAGAGGTAGGCAAGGGGTATCTTCACACCGGTCAGATGGACAAGGCGATCGAATTTCTAACGTTCTTTCTGGAGCGCCGCGGCTCCGATCCCCAGGGGCGATACTGGCTGGCAGTCGCGCTTCAGCGAAGCGGCAGATTCGAGGAGATGCGCGCTCAATTGAACCTCGTACTCGATCAGGCGCGGTCCAACCCGCGCTTTTTCAGAAAAGGGAACCGGGCGTGGATCTACCAGGCACGCCTGTTACTGCGCAGCCAGACATAAAAATGGGTGAAAATGGGGGCGCTACCCACTGCTGTTTCACTGAGCAATTTCTAAAATCGCAGAACCTGTCTTTTCGAGTCACCGGCTTTCTGACCCTTGAGGCGGTGGGCTTGGACCCGGGAGGAGATGGCCTTATCATTCTGCCCCCGTCGGGCGCGATGTTCGACCAGCTCCTGGCTTGGCTTTCCCGGCAACCGCCGCCTCCGTTTTTCCATGGCCAGAGAATTTGGCCGGGATTTACATCTCTCCACGTTTCAATTCCTTGACTTGGAGCCTGACCAAGTCGTGCAGCTCCATCGATCTGGAGTTTCCGCAGGAGCCGCTTCCCTGAGCCCGCTCACGCCGTCCCTTGCCCGCTCCTTTTTCCTACGCATGGGGCCCCGCAACGAAATGTCCGGCTCATTTCTTGATTGCGGTATTTTGGCCCGGGGATTTTTGAGGGTTCACTGCGATGCCTGCAGACTGGATCGGGTTGTCCCATATTCCTGCAAGCGAAGGGGGTTCTGTCCGTCGTGTGGGGGGCGGCGCATGGCCGACACGGCCACGCATCTTGTGGATCATGTCTTTCCCGAAGTTTCGGTCCGGCAGTGGGTGCTGTCGGTCCCCTTTGCCCTGCGCTATCGCCTCGCTTATGATTCTTCCCTGGTCAGAGACGTGTTGCAGATCTTCGTGCGTGCCGTGTTTGCGTCGATCCGCCGGAGGGCGGGCATTCCCTCCTCAAACCGCCGGGCCCGTTGCGGCGCCGTCACCTTCATTCAGCGCTTCAGCGACGCATTGAATTTGGACCCGCACTTCCATACGCTTGCTTTGGACGGCATCTATGTTGAGAGCGGCAGAGGCGAGCTGGTTTTCCAGCCTGTCCCTCCGCCCAGTGATACTGAAGTCGCCCGTGTGGCGGAACGCGTTCACCGGAGTGTCGGGAGGCTTATGGAGCGCCGCGGCCTTGGTCCGAAGGCCGATGCCGATGAAGTGGATACGCTATCGCAAGACGAGCCGCTGCTTGCCGAACTGTACGGCGCCTCGATCTCCGGGCGCATAGCCGCCGGCCTGCGCGCCGGCAGGCGCGTCACGCGAGTGGGCGATGCGGTGGATGTGGACGACCTGCCGGCTGGCCGGTGCTGTGCGGCGGTTGCCGACTACAGCGTCCATGCGGGTGTCTGCGTTCCAGCACGCGACCGGATGCGACTGGAGCGTCTGGCGCGCTATGCGGGCCGCCCGCCGCTGGCCACGGATCGGCTGTCGCTTTTGCCAGACGGCAGGCTGCTCTATCAGCTCAAGCGCCGCTGGCGGGACGGAACGACGCACGTCATCTATGAGCCGCTGGAATTGATGGAACGTCTGGCAGCGCTCGTACCTCCACCGAGGTTCAATCTCACAAGGTACTCCGGGGTACTTGCGCCCGGCGCGGCCTTCCGGCCTCTGGTCGTTCCCGAAGTAGAGGTCTCAGCCCCGCTGCCTCATGCCGGCTGTCAAGGGCGAATTGTGACAACGAAAACCGAACCTGGCAAGGCAAACGAAAAGCGCGGCGGCCGGCCCAGGAATTACGCATGGGCGGAACTTCTAAAACGTGTGTTCGAATTTGATGTTCTCGCCTGTCCCCGCTGTGGTGCGCGGATGAGGATACTTGCCGCGATAAATTCACCGGATGCAATCCAGAAGATTTTAGCCTGCCTTGGCCTCCCCACGAAGGCCCCGCCAATCGCCCCGCAGTTATCGGACACGGAGACAGCATATTCATGGTAGCAAGGCGACCAATCCGCTCTGCAATTAGGTGTGCGTGTGCTCAAAAGACTGAGTGGAGCGGCTA
>JBEKIX010000023.1:0-36279 GCA_050011535.1 Acidobacteriota bacterium | reverse complement strand
CAGTTTAGGCAGGGCGAAGCCCGCAGGCACCTGGACCGCCTTGCCTATGGAATTGATTTCCTTCAAGGTGAATATCTCGTCGAGGAATTCCTGCGAGACTCCATTGGCAAATGCATCGGCGCTCTGGTTAAGAAAACCCGTCTCTTTCATCTGTGTCGGAATGCTCATCCCTTTGGCGATCGCTGCCAGGTCACTCTGCTTTGCCGCCAGATTCTGGGCTTCTTCCGCCTTCTGCTTCACGATTTCTGTGGCCCTTTCGACCTGGATATCATGCATTACGGATGGACGGCTTGTCTCCAAGGTCGGGATCTCGTGGCGGGTCATCTTGATGATTTCGTACCCTCGCTCGGTTTGCACCAGATCTGAGATTTCGCCGGGCTTCAGCGCAAAAGCAACGTCATCGAAGGCCTTCCCTTCCTGTCCTTTGGGAATCAGGCCGAGGCTGCCCCCTTGCGGAGCCGTAACCTCATCCTGCGAGTTCTTTTTCGCCAGATCCGCAAAGTTATCGCCTGCCTTCGCGCGCTTCAGGATTGCTTCCGCTTTGGTCTTCACCTCCGCATCCTTGGAAGGATCATCGATCTTGAAGAGGATTCTACTTGCCTCCACCTTCTCCGGATGATCGGACTGATTCCAGCTGTCATTGATCTCCTGATCGGTGACCTTGATGGTCGAGGCTATATCGGCGATAGGGAGCAACAGATACTGGACCCGCCGCTCTTCTTTGATGTGATACTTGTCTTTGTTGGCATCAAAATAGGAGCGCAGCTCCGCTTCCGTCGGAGTCATCCGTTTCTTGGCCGCTTCCTTATCGAAGAGGACGTACTGTACCTGCGCCTCCTGGTTCTGACGCCCAAAGTTCTCGCGCAGGTGCGATTCGGGGATGCTGATGGAATCCGTGAGCAGATTCATGAGCTTCCGCGCGAGCAGCATGTACCGCTCTTCTTCCTCGAATTGTGCGAGTTCGATGCGGTTTGCGGCCAGCACTTGCTTGTAGGCTTCCACACCGATGAATCCGTTTTGGTTGCGAAGGTTGGGATTCGCTTCGATGGCCTGGCGCACTTCGTCAGGAGTTACGTCAAGACCGAACTGCTTGGCCTCATAGCTCACCACCCGCTCCTGAACCAGAGATTGCAGTACTTGCCGGTCTACTCCGAGGCGTTTCAGCGTTTCGGCATCGATCTTATTTCTGCCGCTGTTGGTGTAATTATTCACCATTCGCTGATATGCATCTGCGAATTCCTTCACTGGAATGGTATCTCCGGCCACTGAAGCGGCATAACTGTCGAATGCCTGCGTTCCAAGGTCTGATCTTGGAACGAAGAGCACCAACATGCCCAAGCCGAGACTGATGATGACGAGCCATAATACGAGCTTCAGCCGCTGTTTGCGGCGCATGATGTCCAGCATGCTAGGTTTTGGCCTCCAATCGGATTGGCAAAAACATACACTATACCACAGTCTTTCCGCATCAGGTGCCGGATTTTCACGATTCAGCCACGGCAACCGACGACAAGATCCGGAATGCCGGCAGAGCTGAAGCAGTTGCTGTTTTGACCCCGAAGAGGTCCAGCAGTTACAGCCCGGGGCTGTCCTGCCTGGCTCTTTCAGGGTCGCACCTTGATTCCTTATTCAATCGGTACACGGGACAACCACTTTTTTTAGCCATTCCTTTCCGAATCTGCCAAGATTCTCCCGGCGAAAAAGAGTGGCCGTCTCCAATTTTGCCGCTAGTCGTGCGACTTTGCCTGGGGTGTGATCCCGAAGGGGGACTTCCCCGACCAAGCAGGGCTTAATTAAGGATTGAGAAAATTGTGAGTTACGGCATTTTTTCTTGGACCGCGTTTGGATATAATATGTGGTTCATGGTGGATTGGTCATCAGGGTCGACTCAGCGGCGCGGCTTCTGACGGGTCAGCACGGTCTTAATTGTCAGCTATATTGAAGTTTGCTGTTTCAGCCGAAATCAACCAGAGGCCTGTTGTATTTTTGTCGGGTGCTGTCGACAGGAGTCCTCGACCGGTTGACGGCACGGGGCGGTCGGCGCCTCCTTGTGCCGGAAGGGGCGGCATGATCAAATCCGCTGAGACGAACGGCTCAACTGGGGCGCGCAGGGCGATGGTGGTCCCGACTGTTTGTGGAAGAGCGACATGTCTGAGGTTCTGAAAATCGGTGTGATCTACAAGGACTACCCCCCCAAGGTGTTCGGGGAATCTTTCCCCGAAGTGCTGCCGTGGCAGTGCGAGTTCTTTTCCGAGAGTGCCATTACAGGCATGCCGGTGGCGCCTCGCGTGGATCTGATCGCGGTTTTCTCCCCTGAAGATAAGCTTGCTGACGATCGGGATTTCCTTGCGAGGATTTTCCCTGGCGCGGAGCTCGTCGGCTATATTCCTTCGGACGTCGATGACCGATACGGGCCGCTCCGGATGGATGAAGGCAGGCTGGTCGTGAAGCTGCCGCTGACTTACTCTCTGGCTGCTTTCCTGGTGGAGAGCTTCTCCGCACTGCATGCGAACCGGGCGCAGCAGACACAGATGCGCGGGGAAACCGACGACCTTCGCATGTTTTTCGAAGCGTTCGTCAAGACGATCGAATCATCGGGAAGCGTCGTCGATCGCGTGCCGGCCATGAACCATCTGCTCGGCCAGATCATCGGCAGGGTGCGCGCGGAAGAGGGCCTCATCTACCTGTGCGATGAAGCCGGTATGGCTCTGCAGCGCGCCTACGAGACCTCCAACATCAAGGACCTCGATCTGTTTGAACACCAGGTTAACAGCGCCGTAGTGGATCAGGTTCTGAGGAGCGGGACGCCGTACCTGAACAACGATTGCGGCTTGGAAATCAAGATCCCCTTCAGCACGGACTGCTTGAATGTCCACTCCATCCTATGCCTGCCGCTGGTGATTCGAGGGCAAAAGGTCGGAGCCATCGAGCTGCTCAATAAGAGGGGCGGCATTTTCACGGATGCCGATCGGAAGTTGATGGAAATGCTGGTGAGGCCGGTTGCGGTGGCAGTCAGCACGATTCGGCACCTGGACGAAGCCGAGCGCCTCACGATTACTGATGACTTGACCAAGCTGTACAACTACCGGTACCTGATGCAATATCTAGATGGCGAAGTGAAGCGCTGCCTGCGATACAAGAAAAAGGTGTCTTTGCTCTTCATCGATGTCGACGGGTTCAAACGGGTCAACGATACCTTTGGCCATCTTGTGGGCAGCCTCGCGCTGGCGGAGATGGGGCAAGTCCTGCTCAAGATCCTGCGCGAGACGGATGTGATAAGCCGTTACGGCGGAGACGAATTCGTGGTCGTGTTGCCGGAAACTCCGGTCAACGGAGCTCTGGTGATCGCGGAGCGGATCCGCAAGAGGGTTGAGGATTACGAGTTTATTGCCCAGGATCTCAGCATCCACCTGACGGTCAGCCTCGGCGTTGCGAATTGTCCGAAGCACACACTGACCGCCGAAGGTTTGATCAAAAAGGCCGACGCTGCCATGTACCGTGCGAAGGAACTCTCCAAAAACAACATCAAGGTTGCCGTGTAGGGGCTTATGCATTTCAGATCAGTGTTCGGCTATTTCTCCAGCGACCTGGCCATTGACTTGGGAACCGCCAATACTCTGGTGTACGCCAAAGGGCGCGGTATTGTCGTCAATGAACCGTCGATCGTCGCCCTAGACAAAAACAACAAGCGAATTCTGGCGGTGGGCAGGGAGGCCAAGGAGATGCTTGGCCGCACCCCGGCGGATATCGTTGCGGTCAAACCGATGAAGGACGGCGTCATTGCCGACTTCGACGTGACCGAGGTGATGCTGAAGTACTTTATCAAGCAGGCGCATCGGCGCAATCATCTGGTCAGCCCGCGCATTGTAATCGGCATTCCCGCGGAAATCACGCAAGTGGAGAAACGAGCGGTTCAGGAGTCGGCTTTGCGCGCCAAGGCGAGTGAAGTATTCCTGGTAGAGCAGGCGATGGTAGCCGCCATCGGCGCAGGCTTGCCGATCACCGAAGCATGCGGGAACATGATCGTGGACATCGGCGGGGGAACCACCGACATCGCGGTGATATCTCTGTCCGGCATCGTATACAGCCGATCTGTGCGTGTGGCAGGGAACGAAATGGATGAGGCGATCATCCAGTATATTAAGAGGAAACACAACCTGTTGATCGGCGAACGCACCTCCGAGTCGATTAAGATTCAGATCGGTTCGGCCGCTCCGCTCGAACGCCCGCTGACGACGGAAATCAAAGGGCGCAACCTGATCGAGGGCGTGCCCAAGACGATCACGATTGGGGACGAGGAGATTCGAGAGGCATTGAGTGACAGCATCGGCATCATTATCAATGCCATCAAAGTGGCATTAGAACGCACGCCGCCCGAACTTTCTGCCGATATAATGGATCGAGGTATCGTGCTCACCGGCGGCGGCGCGCTCCTGAAGCGTTTCGACAAGAGGATCGCGGATGAGACCGGGCTGCCGGTGTTTATCGCGGAGGATCCGCTCTCGTCGGTCGTGCTTGGAACCAGCAAGATGTTGACGGATTTCAAGCTGCTCCGGAGGATCTGTGTCCATTGATTTCGCGTCGAAGGGAGAAGGGCGCCCCCTGTACGTGGTCCTCGCTCTTCTTCTCCTGCACCTGACGCTGATTTCCATTCAGGTCCAGGATCCATCGGGCACCCTACTGTTCAAAAGGTGGGTGATGGTGGCAGGCGCGCCCCTACTCAAAGGTTCTTCCGACGTTTCACGCACGCTCAGCAGGTTCTGGACGGGATACGTCTGGCTGCACGGGACTCGCGCCGAAAACGGGCGCCTGAAAGATGACATGCGCCAACTCACGTTGCTCAACAGCGGCCTCGAGCAAGCGAAAGAGGAAAACGCTCGGCTGCGGCTCCTGCTAGCCTTTCGTGACGACCTCGGATGTCGAGCTCTGGGCGCGCGCGTGATCGGACGAACACCTAATTTCTTATCCAACACCCTGTTTCTCGATCGAGGATGGCAGGATGGCGTCCGGCCAGACCAGCCGGTGATTTCGGAGACAGGTGTCGTCGGACGAACGGTGCTCGTGACCCGCGACGACTGTCAGGTGCAACTTCTGACGAACGCCGACGCGTCCGTCGGCGTGATGATCGATCGCACGAGGACACCGGGTGTGGCGCACGGCACCGAGAACCTCATGCTCGATTTGAAATACGTCGCCAATACCGAGGAGGTGAATGCCGGTGATTATCTCCTCACCTCCGGTCTCGATGGCGTTTTCCCCAAAGGTCTGCCTGTCGGCAAGGTTGTCGACTCGCAAAAGGGAACAACGGGATTCCGTGTGATTCGGGTCGAGCCCAGTGCAGACATGGTCCGGATTGAAGAGGTCTTGATCCTGCTTGGCACCCCGAAGTCCATGGCGGATGTGCCTTCGCCCGGCGCGGGCAAGTAACTTAGGGCGCATTATGAAATACCTGTTTTTGGCCGGCTCCTCGTTTCTCGTGATCATCACCCAGATGATCGCGGGGAATAATTTTTTCCTTTTCAACTTCGTGGATCTGTCTCTGCTCCTCATCACCTACTGGGCTTTGTATCGCAACCGGGCCCAATCACTGTTTGTCGGCTCACTGACGGGAATCTTGCAGGATGCGGTTCTCGGCTGGCCGCTCGGCTACAACGGATTTGGGAAAACCCTGGCGGCATTCGTGATCGCGGAAGCTGCCCGGCGCTTCGTGGTTGAAGGGGTCTGGATGCGGTTTATTTTGATCGCCGCTTCCTCCTGCCTGAGCTCTCTCAGCATCTTTGCCCTGTTTTATCTTCTGCAACGATCCCGCAGCAGCCTGTTCCTGGGAGCATCGCTCATGCAGGCTCTGATTACGGCCGGTTTGGGAGCGTTGCTGTTTGCGGCACTGGATACCTATCATCAGGCCTACGCTAAAAGAGTCAGTTGATGGTCAAGCTTCAGCTGGAAATCGGCCGGCAAGCGATCCAGCAGCGGCTGAATTGGCTTTTCTACCCTGTCATTCTGATTTTCGCCCTGTTCGCCGTGCGCCTTTGGGAGCTGCAGATCCTGCAAGGCGCCGAATATGCACGTCTGGCAGATCAGAACCGCATCCGCAGCGTGCAGGTGATGGCGCCGCGCGGACCGATTCTTGATCGTTTCGGCGTCCCTCTCGTCGAAAACCGGCCTTCCTTGAACATCGTGCTAGATCGGGAGATGATGAAAGATCCGGCAGGCACCGCGGACTTCATCAACCAGAAGTTGGGGATTTCCACCGAGGATCTGGCGGTTTTGTTGCACCGAGGCAAACGGGCCGGACCGTTCCACCCGATCGCTATCAAGGACGATGTGGGCATCGAGGAGGTTTCCGTCGTCGAAGCGCACAAACGGGAACACCCTGAAATCCAGCTCGAGCCTGTTCCAAGGAGGCTCTATCGTTTCGGCAGCCTGGCGGCCCACGTGCTGGGTTACGTCAGCAGCGTCACGGAAGACGATTTGGCCGACGAAGTGTTTCCCGGGATCCAGTCCGGCGATGTCGTAGGTCGAACAGGAGTCGAACGCACGTACAACCAATGCCTCATGGGCCAGAATGGCGCACGCCAAGTCTTGGTAGACAGCATCGGCCGCGAATTAGGGCAGTTGGATGAAAAGGCGGCCGTCATCGGCGGCGATTTGCAGCTCACCCTTGATTATGATCTCCAGAAACAAGCCGAGAGTCTCCTCGATGACAATGTGGGCGCGATCGTTGCCATGGATCCGCGCAACGGCGAAATCCTGGCGATGGCTGACGCGCCTTCCTTTAATCCCAACAGCTTTGCGTCTCACATATCCGCAAAAGACTATAACGAGCTGGCCAACGATCCGAATCGTCCCTTTCAAAACCGCGCCATCCAGAACACCTATCCGCCCGGGTCGATCTTCAAGCTGGTCATGGCCGAAACCGGGTTGGATGAGGGCTTTGTCGACGACAGCACGCACGTTGTTTGCCGCGGGTCCGCGGTTTTTTTTGACAATGTGTTCCATTGCTGGTCTGAGACGGGCCACGGATACGTCGATTTGGAGGCCGCGATCACGCATTCGTGCAATATCTTTTTTTACACCCTGGGCGCGCGAATGGGAATCGAGCCGATCGCAAAGCATGCCGAAGCCCTGGGCTTCGGCGCGGCGACCGGGATCGATCTTCCCGGCGAGCATGTCGGAATCATGCCTTCGCCTGAATGGAAGATGAAGACACGAGGAGAGAAGTGGTTTGGCGGCGAGACCATTTCGGTGGCGATCGGGCAAGGACCGATTCGCGCGACGCCGCTGCAGGTTTTGCGCGCGGTGTGCGCCATTGCGACCGATGGGAAATTGGTAACCCCGCATCTGTTGATGCGCGCGGAACGCGGTCCCGTTCCCGATCCGTGGCCCGTCCAGCAGCTGCCAATCAAACCGGAAAGTGCGCGCAGAATCCGTGCAGGAATGTGGGGAAGCGTCAACAACAACGGCACCGGCCACAGCGCCGCGCTTCCGGGCCTGGATATCTGCGGCAAGACCGGAACGGTCCAGGTCGTCAGCTCAGAGCACAGAAAAGAAATTAAGACGGACCTGTCGGATATCCAAAACCATGCCTGGTTCTGCGGCTTTGCCAACCGCGATGACCCGGAGATCGCCGTAGTGATTTTTCTGGAACATGGAGGAGGCGGCGGCGCCGCCGCCGCCCCGATGGCCCAACAGATGTTCCGGACATATTTTGCCAAGAGGGGCCACCCGGAACTGTCGAATAAGAGCGCGGCCGGAGGTCCAGGCCGATGAAACTGGACCGGCGCTTGCTGCTGAACTTTGACTGGCTTTGGTTTCTGTCCTTGCTCCTGCTCTCAGCGGCGGGGCTCGCGGCAATTTGGAGCACGACCCAGGGGACCAACCTCAGCTATTACGTCGGCCGGCAGGTTATCTATTTGTGTATCTCGATGGCTGTCTTCCTGGTTCTACTCTATTTCGATTATCGCGTCTACGCTGACTACATTACGATTGCCTATCTTGCCGGTCTCGCGATTCTCGGCCTGGTGCTGGTCGTCGGGCACACGGTCCACGCCAACAAGAGCTGGCTCAGCCTGGGCATTTTCAGTTTCCAGCCGTCGGAGTTGGTTAAGGTGCTCGTCATCGTCGCGCTGGCGAAATATTATGCCGAGGTCGATCGCGACTACCTGGAATTGCACGAGCTCGTGACCGCTGGTCTCATCGTTTTGGCGCCCATGTTCCTGGTCATGCTCCAAGGGGATCTGGGTACGGCGATCACCTTCGTTCCCCTCTATGTCGGAGTTTCCTTTTTGGCCGGGCTGAAGCGCAAACATGTTTTGGTGCTGCTCATAGCGGCTGCATTGGTTCTGCCCGCGGGCTGGATGATGCTGAAGGGCTATCAAAAAGGACGCATCGTGGCCGTGCTGAATCCATCCAGCGATCCGCACGGGTTGGGATACCAACCGCAGCAATCCAAGATTGCCATCGGTTCCGGCGGCTTCCTCGGCAAGGGCTGGAAACAGGGGACGCAGGGACAACTCGGGTTTCTTCCCGCGCGCCACACAGATTTCGTTTTTGCAGTCTTTTCCGAGGAGAGGGGCTTCGTGGGAAGCATTACGCTGTTGGGCCTCCTGTTGTACATCTCGGTTCGACTGCTGCGCGCCGCACGCGAAGCCAAAGACAAGATCGGCGCCTTGATCATCATGGGGGTGTTTTCACTCTTCTTTTTTCATATCCTGATCAATGCGGGGATGGTGTTGGGTCTGGTTCCCATCGCCGGCATACCGCTGCCCTTCGTGAGCGCAGGAGGATCATCACTGCTGTCTTTTTATGCCGCCATGAGCCTGGGTCTCAATGTAAAGATGCGGCGCTTTGTAAACTGATCCCTCTCGGAGTGAATCGTCGGCCTGGTTTGAAATTGCAATCGTGCGGCACCTCCTTTATAATACAATCTTAGGCAAACACTAGCGCTATTTGGAGATAGAAGAAAGGAAGTTTGCCAAGAGATTTTCCCGCTCGCGCCCGCCGCCCCATCGGCCATATCGGGCACATGAACCGACCCGGATGCGGGCTTCCGGCGCGCTTTGGGACGTCAATTTACACATTGATTTGCTGGACAAGAGAATTGAAGTAAGTTCAACCATGAAACAGAGGTTGTGCACGGCTGGAAGGAACTGAATATAACCGAGAGATTTGGATTTCAGGAAACCCGCGTACAGTCCGCGGCATACATTGCCTGGATGACGCATAAAAGCGCGCAGACATTATGTAGCTGTAGCCGAAATTGAAATAACGGCTTACAATTCCGGTTTTCCGGGGACCGTGGAAATGGCCCGGGCATAAAACGGCCATCAAGTTCGAGGCCCATGCGAATGGGCGTTCCCTCCCGCCGATACGAGATGGTCCGGCTTTACGGCTCCTGTTTTCCAATCCCGAATTCGTTCCCCTGTGCGGGGCGCCTGCAGCAGCCTTGCTGGCTACAGGCAATCCCGTCGGACTAAGAGGGATCGAGCACCACAGCTTCCGCCTGCCGCCTGCCTGCTTTCGCAACATTTGGGAGCAATTCATGATCAAGGAAATGATCGTTAACAGCAGCTCGCTGGAGACGAAGATCGCCATTCTGGAAGATGACCAGCTTGCCGAGCTCTACATTGAGCGCGACAGGAACAAGGGGATTCTCGGCAACATCTACAAGGGACGGGTGACCAAAGTACTCCCCGGCATGCAATCCGCCTTTGTGCAGATTGGTCTGGAGAAAGACGCCTTTCTTTATGTTTCGGACTTCGTCGAGGAGTCCGAGGAATTCGACAAAGTCCTCGGCGAGGCTGAAGAAAAGGCGGAAGCAGAGGCCGCCGAGATTGAAACTCAGGATCGGCCGGTTCGCCATGATCGTGACCGCAAGATCGACAAGCCCCGCTGGCGCGACCGCAAGGATCGGCAAGACGTCCGGTCCGCTCCCTCTCTCGCACCTGACGAGGCTGCGATTCCGGCCGCGGTGGAACGCTGGAATTTGAGCCAGGAGACAGAGCGGGTCCTTGATTACGGCCCTGCATCGATCGATGGGTTTGAGCCCTCGGAGATCCCACAGCCGGCGCCTCTCGCTCCTGCTGAAGTGTCGGATTCGGGAGCGCCGGCGACAGCGGAGCCGCCCAGCGCGCCTGCAGTGGCTTCTCCGGAGCCGCCCGAGCATCCTATGCCGGCCCAGGAAACGAGTGTTGAGCCGCCTCTCGACACTGCGACCCTTGGGGATAAAGGCGGTGAGATCCTGCCATTTTCGGTCGAAGGAGATGGGGACATGAGCGGTTTCAATCCGCGACACCGCGGACCTGGAACCCGCCGCAAGCGATTTGCCGCGGCGCGCCACACGAGGAAGCCGGAGCGACAATCCATCGACGATATGCTGCGCGAGGGACAGGAGATCCTTGTCCAGGTGGCCAAGGAGCCCATAGCGAAAAAAGGAGCCCGGGTGACCAGCCATATCGCGCTGCCGGGCAGATATCTGGTGTATATGCCGACGGTCGATCATGTGGGCGTCTCGCGCAAGATCGAATCCGAGGCGGAAAGGGTCCGTCTGAAGGATGTGATCCTCAAGCATCGCGATCGGTTTTCGGGTGGGTTCATTGTACGCACCGCGGCGGAAGAGCACAGCGAGGAGGATCTGACCAACGACCTCAATTACCTGGTCAAGGTTTGGGAAGACATCCACGTGCGCGCGGAAAGAGTTTCCGCTCCCAGGATGATCCATTCGGAACTGAGCCTGGTGCAACGTCTGCTCCGCGACCAGTTCTCTTTCGAATTTGCCGCCATCCGGGTCGATGACGAGATGGAATACCAACACATCGTCGAGTTTGTCGACAAGATCTTTCCGAATTTGGTTCACCGGGTGAAGCTCTACACCAAAGAGAATCACATCTTCGATGAGTACGGAATCACGTCCGAGATCGACAAGCTTCTCCAGCCTAAAATCTGGCTGAAGAGCGGCGGCTATATCGTCATCAATCAGACCGAGGCCCTGGTCAGCATCGACATCAACACCGGTAAGTTTGTGGGTCGGGGCAACAGCCTAGAGGAAACGATCACACGCACCAACCTGGAGGCGGTCAAGGAAATCGTCAAGCAAATCCGCCTGCGCGATCTGGGTGGCATTATCGTCATCGATTTTATCGATATGGACGAGCGCAAGAACCGTAAGCGCGTCATGGAGGCGCTGTCGCAGGAGCTCGTGCATGACAAGGCGCCAAGCAAGATCCTCGAATTCAATGAATTCGGCCTCGTGGCGATCACCCGGAAGCGCGTCAAGCAGTCGCTCGAGCGCGCGCTTTGCCAACCCTGCCCCTACTGCTTCGGATCAGGGATGGTCAAGTCAGTAGCCACGACCTGCTACAACATCTATCACGAGATCGAGAAAATGAAGCCGGCTTTGGATGAACATCATGAAATCATGATCCGGGTTCACCCGGAAGTGGCTCGGGCGTTGCGCGAAAGCGAGTCGGCCGTTCTGGAGGAGATTCGCAGCCTGCTGCATCGCGAGGTGCTCGTCAAATCGGATTCCAGCCTGCACATAGAGCATTTCAACATCGTCACCTGACGGAGGGCTAGGATTCCTGCTGTTTGGCTTCATCCCACAAGGCGTCCATCTCGGCAAGAGAGGCATCCCGCAGCCCACGGCCCTGCCGTTTGATGCTTGATTCTATGTAGCGGAAGCGCCGGTCAAACTTCCTGTTGGTGCGCCGCAAGGCCGTCTCCGGATCGATGCCCAGAAAACGCGCCGCATTGACTGCGACGAACAGCAAGTCTCCCACTTCCTGGGCCGCATGGCTGCTGTCGCCTGCGCTGAACGCGGCAGCGAGCTCGGCCGACTCTTCCTTCAACTTGCCCAGAATCTCTTCGAGATTCGGCCAGTCAAACCCGACCCGTGCGGCTTTGGCTGTCATCTGGTATGCCTCGTGCAAAGCGGGCAACTTGGCGGGTACGCCGTCGAGCAGCGATTTTTCGGAATCGGGCAAGGAGGAGGAAAGAACGCCTTTCTCATTCGCCTTGATGTCCTCCCAATTCTGCAGGACGTCCTTGGCGGTTTTCAGATTGGTATTGCTGAAGACGTGCGGATGGCGGCGTATCATTTTTTCGTAAAGCCGGTCGATGATGTCGGCAAGGTCAAACTCCCCTTTTTCCTTTCCGATCTGCGCATGGAACACCACTTGAAAGAGGAGATCTCCCAATTCCTCTTTCAGTTCTGCAGGGTCGGGGCCATCCAGCGCATCCAGCACTTCATAGGCTTCTTCGATGAGCATCGGCTTCAGGGTTTCGCGAGTCTGCTCCTTATCCCATGGACATCCGCCTTCGCCGCGCAGGCGCGCAACCAGATCAACCAGTTTTTGAATGTCGGCTTGCTTTTCCATCCATCCATCCTTCTCGCCCGGAACCTTCGAAGCTCGCGCCGGAGGCATCGGCGCGAGCACGAAGATAGTACCGCAGCGCCCGGCGGTACCGCACCAGTAAATCGAGCGGGCCATTTTCCCTTGAGACCCCGCGTTTCGGGTGATAGCATTTTTGGCCAGCATCCGGATTGTCTAACCGCGAGGGGAGGCCATGTCAAACGAGGAAGAACAGGATCAAGGCTTCAGGGTTACGGATAAACGGTTGTTCAGCGAGGACGGACAGCCGCGCGAAAATGCAGCGGAGCGACCTCAGATTCATCAGGAACCGGCAAATGCGCCTGCGAATCGGCAGGGCGGAACCCCGGCTGCGGAGCCACCACCGGGGACAGGCGCCCGCATCGATTTTCCTTCCTACATCCTTTCTTACTACACGCAAAGTCTGGTGCTGTTGGGTGAAGTGCCCAATCCCTATACCAACAAGAAGGAAGAAGATCTGGAAGCTGCCCGCCACACCGTGGATATTCTTGGCATGCTCCAGGAGAAGACGAAAGGCAATCTTTCATCCGAAGAGGAACAGCTCCTGGAGAGCGTGCTTTACGAAGTGCGCATGAAGTACATGGCCAGGATCAACCAGATCAAACTGCCTTAGCGGGACTCCTCGCGGGCAGATCGGCTGGAGTAACGACATGAAGGTAGTCCGCCGTTTGGAGGAGTTGCCCCTCGATCTCCCGCACATGGTAGCCACCATAGGCAATTTCGACGGCGTGCATCTTGGGCACCAGCAGCTCATGCGCGATCTTGTGGAGCGCGCGGAGCTCATCGAAGGAACGCCGGCAATCGTTACGTTTCATCCGCACCCGCTGCAGGTATTGGCCCCAAACAATGCATCGCGGCAGATCCAGACACTGGAACAGAAACTGGCAATCATGGAGGCCCTGGGCATTCGCCTGGCGGTGGTGATTCCATTCACCAAGGAGCTGGCCCAGACCAGCGCCCGCGATTTTGCCGTCAAGATTCTCAAGGGGAAGCTGAAAGTTCAGGAGATTTACGTCGGCCCGAACTTCGCCTTCGGCCATAGGCGCGAGGGCAGCTTCAACCTGTTGAAGGAGATTGGCGCCAGCCAGGACTTTTTTGTCGGCAGGATTCACCAGGTGCACTTCCGCGGCAACCGGGTTTCGAGCACGGCTGTGCGCCAGGCGCTGGTCGCCGGTCAGGTAGCTCTGGCCCGCAGGCTGCTCGGCCGCCCTTTTTCGCTCGTCGGTGGAATCGTTCACGGAGCCGCTATCGGAACCGACATCCGTGTGCCGACGGCAAATCTGCGCACCGCGAACGAGCTGCTTCCGCGCAATGGCGTATATACCTCGCGACTTACAATCGAGGGGCGCCGGTACGGGGGCGTCACTAACATCGGGGTCAGACCGACGCTTACTCCGGACGGTTCCGTTTCCGAACAGACCATCGAAACGCACCTGCTGGACTTCGAAGGAGATCTTTACGGGCAGGCAGCCACACTCGAGCTGCTGCTTTACTTGAGAGAGGAGCGCCGGTTCGAGCATACCCGGGCGCTTGTGAATCAGATCAGCAAGGATGTCGTGCGGGCGCGCCGCTATTTCGGCTGGTTCCTGAGGGCCGTTCCGGGCGTGAAAATGGAAAACATTCCAGATTCGGGCCGCACGCCCGGCGCATGAGGGCAAAGGAGGCCCGCAGTGGAGATCACACGCGCAGAGGTCCTGAAAATTGCCGAACTTGCGAAACTTCATTTTCCCGAGTCTGAATTGGATGCTTTTCTCGCGCAATTCCAGCGCATCCTTGACTACATCGAGAAACTGAAAGAAGTGAACGTCGAAGGGATTGAACCGACCAGTCATGTTGCACTCTCCGGCGCTCACGGATCATCCCATCACCGCGCCGATGAGACACGTTCCTCCCTGTCGGTGGAGGAGGCGCTGATGAATGCCCCGGACCGGGGCGAGGATCAATTCGCAGTTCCCAAAGTCATAGGATGATGAGAGACACGGTGGATCTGACCAGTGCCTGGACAATCCGCGACGCGGTCAATACGGGCGCGATCTCCGCGGCCCAAGTGGCGCGAGTTGCGCTGCGGCGCATCGAATCCTCGGATCCGGCGCTCGGTGCTTTTGTGACGGTCGAGCCCGAGCGTGTGCTGGCGCGTGCGGCGGAAGTAGATCGCCTGGTGCGCACCTCTGGTGCTTTGCCGCTGGCCGGAGTGCCGGTTGCCGTCAAAGACAACATCTGCACGCGGCTTGTAGGGACCACGTGCTGTTCGAAAATCCTGGAAAACTTCATTCCCCCCTACGACGCGTCCGCAGTGGCACGAATGGAGACCGCGGGTGCGATCGTCATCGGCAAGACCAATTGCGACGAGTTTGCCATGGGTTCTTCGACCGAAAATTCGGCCTGGCAGGCCACGCACAATCCTTACGGCCTTGATCGGGTTGCCGGCGGCAGCAGCGGCGGCAGCGCCGCCTCGGTTGCGGCTGGAATGGCGTCGCTGGCGCTGGGTTCGGAAACCGGCGGTTCCGTGCGTCAGCCCGCGTCGTTCTGCAACGTCCTGGGTTTGAAGCCGACTTATGGGCGGATTTCGAGATACGGCCTCGTCGCTTTCGCTTCCTCGCTTGATTGCATCGGACTGATTGCGCACAGTCCTCGGGACCTGGCTCTTCTCTTATCGGTAACAGCAGGCTGTGATGAGCGCGACTCGACCTCGGCAGCGGCGCCCGTCCCCGACTACATCGCCGCATTGGATCAGTCAGTGGCTGGAATGCGCCTCGGAATACCGAGAGAGTATTTCGGTGCAGGAATCGATCCGGACGTGAAGGATATCGTCGATCGAGGACTGCGGAATGCAGAAGCCCTGGGTTGTGAGCTCGTCGAGATTTCGATGCCGCACACGGAATATGCAATCGCAGACTACTACATCATCGCCCCGGCCGAAGCGAGCTCGAACCTGGCACGGTATGATGCGGTGCGTTACGGCCTGAGAGCTCCCGGCGCGCGCGACCTTTCTGAGATGTATAAACTCAGCCGCAGCGCCGGCTTTGGAGCCGAGGTGAAG
The DNA here is from genome assembly GCA_050011535.1 of Acidobacteriota bacterium. Classification (GTDB taxonomy): domain Bacteria; phylum Acidobacteriota; class UBA6911; order UBA6911; family UBA6911; genus JAFNAG01. Next base: position 20,850 of record JBEKIX010000023.1, on the reverse strand, counting down.
CGCCGCATTATGATCGGCACCTACGCGCTTTCGTCCGGCTATTATGAGGCATACTACGGACGCGCGATGCGTGTGCGCACTCTGATCAAGCGCGACTTTGAGAAAGCATTTGCCGACGTGGATGCGCTGCTGGCTCCGGTGAGCCCGACACCCGCGTTCAGACTTGGCGAAAAGATCCAGGATCCGCTGGCGATGTACCTGTCTGACGTTTACACCGTCACGGCAAATCTTGCGGGAGTGCCGGCGCTCTCGATTCCGTGCGGGATCTCTCACGCGGGATTGCCTGTGGGGCTGCAGATTTTGGGCAATCACTTAGAGGAATCTTCGCTTTTGAGGTTTGCCGGCTGTTACATGAATGCATTCCCTTTGGTTACCCCACCCCTTAAGATCTAGGAGCCCCTCCTAATTCTCGGAAGGGCTCCTGGAAGCCTGTCGCGCAAAAACTCTCGCTCAAAACGATGGCTCGGCACTTAGAAGGAGCATGAGACGAGCATGCATGGGAATAGTCCTGGTATGGCTGGGCTCCAGCTGGTGCCCGGCCCTCGATCTGCAATCATTGGCGGAGGCGGCCCACAAGGAAGCCGAGCGGCGGCAGGGGCTTGACCAGCAGAATATCAAGGTGAAAAGGATCGAAACCTCCGATCTGGCACAACTCGCACCCGGAGGAAGCATCAGCCTTTCATTAACGGGATCCGATGCTTCTCTGCGATTCGCGCCGACGGCAAAACCGCCGCCGCGCCCTTCCCTGCGTTCCTTTCAAAGCCGGCTGCAGAAGCTGGATCGGGATATTCTGCAGGCGGAAGACCGTCTCAAACAGCTGCAGGCGCGGGCTGAGGCCGAGCGCTGGTCCCCCGCCAGACCCGCGAAGGGATCGATGGGATTTGTGCTGTCATCGTCCGCCAGGCAGCTGGCCAGTCAGATCCAGGAGGTGGAAGCCAAGCTGGTCCGGCTGCGTTTGGACCGCAGCAACACGTTTCAGGATGGCCGCAAGGCGGGTTTCCTCCCCGGTGAGTTGGAGAACCGAGGGATCATTCGTTGACTGCAGCTTCTTGCTGGCTGGAGGCGAATTGCATTCGAAAAGCAAACACTTCCTGAACAGCTCCTCATGCTCGGGGCGCGACCCAGCGCATGAAAAGGGCGGCTTACAACCGCCGATCTTGACGTGATGCTCGTGATCGGGATCGCCGCGCCCCCAGGTTGGCTATTTCGGACTGGCAAGACCGATTGAGACAGCGGTCGCAATGCCGATATCGACCCCGACGTTGTTGGCTTTCAGCTTCTATTTTCGAAGCAGACCCTCATGCGCCAGGGGCGCACCCAGTGACGCATGAAAATGGCAGTTTGCCGCCGTCCCCTTCTGGCATGAATCGTGGTCGTGATCGGCTTCTTCGATATCCATACACTACCGATTACAACCACGCTCACGACCACGACGATTGTTGAGGCAGCGTATTTCGGAGCAGAGCAGTGTGGAGACCGCCGCGATGGATGTCGTCGTCCGTGAGTTCAGGATTCCTTTTTGACATACAACTGCCGGTATGCTTCTCTGCGGGACAGGCCGCGCTGGCGTGCGATGGCCTTGAGAGCGTCTTTTGGCGAGGCGCCGGTTCGCAGCAGTTCCTGCTGGAGATGTTGCTTAATCGAAGCGGGACAGACAGGTTGTTCCTGCGCTAACGCAGAGGAGCCACGAGCTACCACCAGTGTGATTTCTCCGCGAATCTGGGGGCGAGCGCGGATCGCGCCGGCAATGTCGACAAGGGTGCCTCGGAGCCATTCCTCGTGAATCTTGGTCATCTCGCGCGCGAGGCACGCCTGCCGGTCGCCCAGGATTTCGACCATGTCCTCCAGAGAGGGAATGAGGCGATGCGGAGCTTCATAAAAGATCAGGGTGGCCGGAATGGAAGCGATTTCTTGCAGTCTTCTCCTGCGCGGCCCTTTCCTGGGAGGGAGGAAGCCCGCGAATAAAAAAGTGTCGGTAGGAAAGCCGGATGCGGTTAGCGCTGCGATTGCCGCCGACGGTCCGGGTATGGGGGTGACCGCGATTCCTGCATTTCTGCAGGCGTCGACGAGAACATAGCCCGGATCCGATAAGAGAGGAGTACCCGCATCCGAAACCAGCGCAATGCTCTTGCCTTCCTGAAGCAGCGCCAGCAGGCGCTCCGTATGCCTGGCTTCATTGTGCTCGTGGTGACTCTCGCGCGGCGTGGCGATACCGTAGTGCTCCAATAGCCTGGCGGTGTGGCGGGTGTCCTCGCAAGCGATCAGATCCACGCGCTTCAGCGTGTTCAAGGCGCGGAGTGAAATGTCTTCAAGGTTGCCAATCGGCGTGGCTACCAGATAGAGGGTTCCGCTCTTGATAATCAATAGATCCCTCACCGGCTTCCCATGGCGAGGAGCATTTCAGCGACTGCTTCCTTGATTCCCACGAGGGCGGCCCGCGCAATAATATTGTGGCCGATATTGAGTTCCTCGATCACGAGAATGTCCGAGATGAGTCGAACGTTTCGATAGGTCAGGCCGTGGCCGGCGAGAATCTTCAAACCCTTGTCGGCACCGCGATTAGCCGCGGACAGAACCTTGGAGAGTTCGCGTTGAAGTTCGGATCCCGCAAGGTCCGGACTGCGCGGGCAGGTTTCCGCGTAGGAGCGCGTGTTGAGCTCGATCATCGTTGCGCCGATTTGGAGCGCGGCGTCCACCTGGAGTGCGTCGGGATCGATGAAAAGGCTCACTTGAATGCCGGCGCCCTGGAGTTTGCGGATTGCACTCGCGAGCCGCCGGGCGTTGCGTACGATATCGAGCCCTCCCTCGGTGGTAACCTCTCCCAGCCTTTCCGGCACAAGGGTCGCCTGGTCGGGACGAAGTTCGAGCGCGATGCGGATCATCTCAGCAGTCGCCGCCATCTCGAGGTTGAGCCGTGTGGTGATCGATTCCCTGAGGCGTCTGACATCACTTTCGCGGATGTGGCGGTGATCTCCGCGCAAGTGAACGGTAATTCCGTCGGCTCCGCCGAGTTCCGCGAGCACAGCTGCCGCAACGGGATCGGGTTCAATGGCTTGGCGCGCTTGCCGGATAGTTGCTATGTGATCGATGTTTACTCCCAGCTTAGTCATGGCTCCTTCCGCCTTGAGAATGAGATTTGCCCTCTTATAGAATTTCGCCGATTATAGTGACGATCGGCCCTGGGACCGCGCGCGTCTCGCGCGCATCTTTGGGACGGTAAGGACCCAAAGGATTTGCGGGCGGGACGCCCGCGCTCCCAGGGGGGGCCGCCTCCGCAATCACTGTTCCGTTTTGTCACAATATCTCGCGATTCTCAATAGCTGCTCTGATTGAGAAACCTTGCCAGTCTGCGCATGCGCTGCAAGGTCCGGTCTTTTCCTAACGCCTGCATGACCTCGAAGAGCCCAGGCGCGACGCCCTGTCCTGTCAGGCCTACTCGCAGTGCGTTGATCAGCAGACCCGCTTTGATGTTGCGCTCAGCGGCCAGTTCGCGCAAATGCGCCTCCGTGGATTCCACTGTGAAGAAATCGTCGCTCTCAAAGCGCTCGAGCAACGCGGGAATCAGAGACTTCAGCCGCTCGTCCTGAAGGAACTTTGCGGCGACCGCGGAATCGTAGTCGAACTCATCCGTGAAAAATGCACGAAAGCGGCCGCTGAAATCCTTCACAACCTGCACGCGGCTCTTGAGCAGCGCCAGAGTCTTGTCCATAAGTTCCGGCGCAAGTTCATCCGTATCTCTCCAGATCCGGCTGGATCTCAGTTCCGCGGCGGCCATCCGGCGCAGATTCTCGGGCGCCGCCATACTGATGTATTGGCTGTTAAACCAGTTAAGTTTGTCTATGCCGAAGACGGCATTGGCCTTGCCGACCGCTTCCAGGGTGAATCGTGTGATCAACTCTTGCCGCGACAGGATCTCGCTATCGTCCCCTGGCGACCATCCGAGCAGTGCGAGGAAATTAAGAAACGCATCCGGCAGGTATCCCATCTCCATGTATGCCATGACCGAGGTGGCTCCATGGCGTTTGGATAGCCGCTGTTTATCCGGTCCGAGGATCAGCGGGAGATGGGCAAACTCCGGCAGAACCTTGCCGGCTGCCTGGTACAGGAGGATCTGCTTGGTAGTGTTGGAGATGTGGTCAGCGCCGCGCATCACGTGGGTGATTTCCATGTCCAGATCGTCGACTACCACTCCGAGGTGGTAGGTCGGCAAGCCGTCCGATCGCTGGAGGACGAAGTCCTCGATCTGCGAGTGCTCGATGGCAATGGAGCCGAAAACGTGGTCGTTGTAGAGTGTTCTGCCATCCGGTACGCGAAAGCGGACCGCAAAAGGAACGCCGCAGCGTGCCATGGACGCGGATTCATCTGACGGCCGTGCGAGGCAATGCCGGTCATAGAGCCGGACGCCTTCCGTTTCTCGTTGCGCGTCTTTGCGCTTTGCAAGGTCCTCCGCGGTGCAAAAGCATCGATAAGCAGCGCCGCGATCGAGAAGATCACGGGCAAACTCCTGATATCGCGCTAAGCGCTTGGACTGGAAAAACGGCCCTTCGTCCCAATCCAGGCCCAGCCAGCGCAGGCCTTGCAGAATGCCTTCGACCATCTCATCGGAGGAGCGTGCCAGATCAGTGTCCTCGATGCGCAGGACGAACCTGCCGCCGTAATGCCGGGCGAAGAGCCAGTTGAATAAGGCTGTGCGCGCGCCGCCGATATGGAGGTACCCCGTGGGGCTGGGAGCGAAGCGAACGCGCACCTGTCTTGCCGTCATGATGCAAACCCTCTTCAAGAGCACCAAGATTATAAGACCGTCAGCAGGAAATCCAGAAGCGACATCAGGATGGCGACAGCTTGTCCACCCTGGAACGCAAGTCCCCCAGTGTTGCGGAAATCGCGTCCAAACGCTTGAGGAGCTCCGATTGCTGAGTCTCATCAGAAGACGGCTTCTTGCCGACGAAGTAAATCGACCCGCCGGGTTCGAGCACGGCGCGTTCAACCTCCCCCGTGCTGCCGAAACCTTGCCGATGCGCCGCGGTCTCCAATTGATGTTTCTTTAACAGCTCCTTCTTCAAATGATCTTCCCGGACCACCCCGTTATCGATCAGAATATCCGAGTCGCCCTCGACCAGTTTTTCGAGGCGATCATGTGCGAACAAAAACCGCACCACAAGGTAATTGGCGACCAGCAGAGTGGCGGCGCCGATGAGGCCGCCGACGACCGTGTTGTCATCCCCGATGATGGCGTTCTGCACAGTGTTGGACAGCGTGAGCAAGACGACCAGATCGAACGGGTTCAGCTGCGCCAATTCACGCTTGCCTGCCATTCGCAGGCCGACGATGAGAAAGGCGTAAACAATCAGCGGCCGGAGCACCTTTTCGGCGACCGGCACGCCGAGGACGAACATGTCATGCCAGATAAAATGCATTGTACAAGCTCCCATGGTTGGAGTGCTGCATTGGGAATCACCACGCCCCATTTTCGCCGAGCTGGATCATGAAGCTCAAGACTTATCCTGGAATTTCGGCGATTCAGGATTGCAGGCGATGCGTTTTCACTGGCAAAGCGGGGCTTGCTTCGCTACACTTGCGTCCTGTGCTGGCAGCGATTTTTCCGCAAGCACACCCGCGATCGGCTGTGGAGAGGTGCTGGAGTGGCCGAACAGGGCTGCCTGCTAAGCAGTTACACTGGCAAAACCGGTGTCGGGGGTTCGAATCCCCCCCTCTCCGCCATGATCTTTGTTTTCAATAACTTGACAAGCTATGATACCATTGGTGATACCGAAACGGAGGTTTCGGCCACCGATGAATCGACATGTCAACCTCACGAAACGCGTTAGAACTGCAAACGGCTTACGCTTCTGCCAGGTAGTCGTCTCCGCCAACGGCCGCGTCAAGCCGGACTACGTGCTCGTCGCCGACCGGCAAGAACGACACTCGGAGGGCGCTTACTATCTGGAATGGTACGACGGCGCCCGGCGCGTGCGCCGATCGGTTGGCAAAGATGCCGGCACGGCCGCAGCACGTCGGCATCAACACGAACAAATCCTTGCCAGCAAGGCGGCCGGCATCCGGCTGGCCGATGACGGCGATAGCGGCGGCACGCTGCTGGGCGATGCCGCGGCTACTTATCTCGACGAAATCAGGAAAACCAAGAAGCACAAAACCTGGGCGGCATATCAATCGGCGCTCTCCTACTTTCTTGACTCCTGTGGCAAAGCCCGCGTGTCGGAGATTGACCGTTCGGACCTGCTCCAGTTCAGTGCGTTCCTCCGCGATACGAAAAAGCTCCAGCCAAGGACTGTTTACAACAAATTCGAAGCAGTAATGTCATTTCTGAAAACCAATGGCGTACGCGGCCTCGTCGGCAAGAATGACTGGCCGCGCTACGTCGAGGATGAGCCCGAGATCTACGAGCGCGAGGATCTCAAAAAATTCTTTGCGGCCTGCAACGAAGACGAGCGCCTGTGGTTTGAGTTTTTCCTGATGACCGGACTGCGGGAGCAGGAGGTCATGTACTGCACCTGGTCCGAGGTCAATCTCACGCGCGGGGTCGTGACGGTGCGCTACAAGCCGGAGTTCGGTTTTTCGCCGAAAGCCTACAAAGGACGCGAGGTGCCCATCCCCGACAAGCTCATCCAATCTCTTAAGATGCGCAAAGCTGCTGCGGATACCGCCGGATGTCCGCTGCTGTTTCCGACCTCAGGATGCAGACCGAAGCTGGACTTCCTGGACGCGTGCAAAGCGATCGCGAAACGAGCGAAGTTGAATGCTGAGCACTTTTACCTGCATAAATTCCGCGCCACTTTTGCCACCTGGGCCTTGTGGAGCGGCGTCGACCTGCGCACGATGCAGCAGTGGATGGGGCACAGCGATCTGGAAAGCACGCTGCGTTATCTCAAACCCAATCGCGGCGCCGTAGTCCGGGATAGAGTAAACACCATATTCGAAGATTGGGAATAGGGCGTAACCACCCTTCACACGGCGTTGCCGCGCAGCCATTGCGCAATGGCACGCGGATCAAACCTCACTGCGGTTCCCACGCGGAAGCTCGGCAGCCTGCCGGCCTTGGCCATTTTGTACACGGTGATCGGGCTGATGGCCAGAAACTCCGCCACCTGCCTCGCGGTCATGGCCTTCTGGATACACTCGATTCGCTGGGGGAGGGAACCAATGCCGTGAGGCGTCCCACTTTCCAAAACTGCTAAACCTCGGATTCGATCTATCGCTGAATCCGCGATGGTCATTGAAGCTTCTCCTGCACTATGTGTATTCAGGTGAAACTGATTGTATGCTGCCATTGTGGCAATTGCCCCATGCGAACCGGCCCGACTAACGTGTTCAGATTTACCGGCTGCATGGCGTATAGAGCCCTTGGGCGTCAGTGCCCCTGTGCCTCAAGCTCTTTCCGTCGCCTTGCCGCCTCTTCTGGCGGAAGTCGATGGAGGTTGTAGCGCTCGCTGTAGGTGAATTCGAACTTTGGCTTCGGCGGCTGCTGCTCAGCATTAGGTCGAATGACTTGGGGATCATGACCGGCCTGGGCGGGCTTAACGCCCGCTTGAGCTGTTTGAACAGCTGCGCGCTTCTTATGGGCCACTTCCTTGAGGAAGAAATACACCTTGCGACCGCCAGACCTGGCTTTAACGAACTTTGCAATGCCGGCACGCTGAATGGTGAGGCCGTACTTTTGCCGCAGGATCTCCGAGATGCGTGCGTATGAGACTGGCGGCCTGGAACTCCTCAGCGTGGCGATCTCGCTTTGATAAGGAATCAGACTTGACTGAAATGGTTTGCCGCTCATCGTATCTTTCACATTTCCTTTGGGATAGGTTGTTTGAAAGAGGAAACATGTTTCCACTTCGTTTCCTCTTTGTATCCACTTCCGCGACGAATTCGACAAAAAGTGGAGACAGGGCGGAGACAAAGCGGAAACAAGTCTCCGCTTTGTCTCCACTTCGAAATGGCTCGAAGCAACTCTTCGAGGTATTGCGTCTCGGATTGAGAGAGCTTGGCTCGAACGATCCGAGAACTTCCATCACTCCCCTTCCGGCTAACCTGATCGATCTGCGCATCGGCGGCAACCTGCCGTTAAACGATAAACAGAGGCACGGGGCAAGCACGCGAACATGTCGCCTGCCGAACATCGTGCTGGGATCGCGCCATCGTGCGGCCTCCCGGGACTGGCAATAATGCGTCTGCGATCCTGCCGGTTCCCCTAGTGCTCCTCAGATCCCAAAATGGGACCTTATATAGAGAAGAGTCCCAAAATGGCCAAAAACTTACCTCGCAAAAAAAGGTTATGCGAATTTGCAGATTTTGTTCAAGTTCGCAAGTTCTAGTGGAAGGCAGGAACGATCGGGGCTCCACGCAGATGAGACCACAATGGTGCGCGGAGACCAAGGCAGGGCTGATCCGGGGAGCGCTCAAGTCCCGGCCCTCGACTTGCAGGCGGCTCCCAACAAAAGCAAAAACTATAAGGTCACACGTGCCACTTGGCTGTTACAATGACCACTAGCGGCTAAAATATAAATCGTACTCAGGGGGACTGAGCAGGATGCCTACGATCCTTCTGATCCAGGGATGGCGGTTCTTTTTCTACGCAAACGAAGGCGATGAGCCGATTCACATCCACGCGCGCAAGGCGGAGACGGAATGCAAGTACTGGCTGAGGACCGACCTCTATGAGATTGAGGAGGCCTGGTCCTATAACCTGACGCCGCGCTTGCGCCGCGAAGTGCGCAAGATCATTTTTGATCACTTCGACTTGATTGTGGGAGAATGGGAGAAGAGTTTTGAGGACAAAGGAAATGCAAGCAACTGAGCCCATCACGGCGACCGGCATCGAGCTGACGCCCAAGGCGCTGATTCTGGTCCTCGGCGATAGGCGGCTGCGGATTCCGTGGGAGAAATGTTCCAAAATGCTGGCAGCAGCCTCGGAAAAGGAACGGATGAAGGCGGAGCTGTCACCCGGAGGTTACGGGATTCACTGGCCATTAATTGATGAAGACCTGTCGGTGAACGGTCTCCTGAAGACACAAGACTGAGCCGTCCCACCCCCTTTCGCAATAGCTATTGGGTTTCGCGTGTCTCGTGAAAGGGTCGGGTACTGGTACGATGCATCTGCGAATCCAAACCCGGTCTGCTTCTTGACTCTGCGACCGCCGGCAGTGCCCTTGCAAGCAGGTAACTGACACAGACAGCGAAACACCTCTGCGAACAACGCTTATGCTTCTTTAGTTCGGCGGCACATGGAATGACGACGGCCAATGATGGCAGCTCAAAAGACAGATCATCTCAACCTCTTAAGCGGTATGCTGCCCGAAAGACGGGATTGGATTTTGACTTTAAGCGGAGAGGCGCGCCGCGATAGTCAGGAGACATGTATTTCAGCCGCGGCCTCATCATATTGCGTCTGCGATTATGATGCTAATCTACGAGTACGACGATTCTGATCATCAGAGCGTGACTGACAAGTTTTACCGGGGTCCCGTACCCTACGTCAGAAACGACCCAGTGAACAAAGTAGATCCTGATGGGCACAATGCGGCCAGTTTTATGTGCAGCGCTGAATACCGTTACGCGGAGTGCGGCGGCGACGATTTATTTTGGAGTGGGAGCTTCCAGTTTGGGGACGTGTACGGCGGGGCTTTGGCCGCCGGCTATACACCAGGGATGCCCGCCGATATGTGGGCCGGATTACAGCAATACAACGCCCAAGTGCAAGCAGCCTTTGCAGCAGCGGCAGCGGCAGCGGCACAAAACAACACACCCGAACCCGGCTGTGTTCAAAAAGCAATCATGGCTGCCGCTATAGGTGTCGGCCTCAACCTCAGCAGCTTCGATACTATCAGCGTCCAAATTATCGGCACGACGGGACCCGATGGAGTGGTTTACGACAAAACTGAGCTTAACCTCTCCGGTGGAGATGTAAATGGCTTAATAAAGCAAATGCAAGATCTTGGTTTTTACAGTAACAATCCGAACGATCCCAACTACGACCCATTTGTTGGTGCCCCTCATACAATCTCTGTCGGGCAGAATGCAGGATTGCTTTTCACCGGAAATTTCCGGGCTCCTGGTCTGACCGGTTCTCTCCAAGTCAATACAAGGGCCGACACGGGCGATGTCCAGATGGATGTTGATCAATTCAATCCAGCTAGTGGCTTACTAGGACTCATTTTTCACGGCTTGCTTCAGTACCTACCCAATAAGATTTCTGGAACCGACAACACCTATGGGTGCAACCACTGAGGAAAGTAAATGGATGTGATCACGCGGCGTAGATTCATTCGTTTCTGCGCTTCACTGTACACCGCCTCCATATTTAGAGATGCGACAGCTACGCCGGTTGCGCCAGCCTTTTTGAAGACGAGTCTGGGACAGGAGTATGCTAACGCCACTGCGAAGGCCATCTCGCCCGACGGGAAAAGACTATGCCTCGAGGATTGGAGGGAATCCGGCTATCCCTTGCATGTGGTAGAAACTGATTCCTGGCGAACGATCTATAGGGGCCGTTTTAAGGACCGTGTCCTTTTTGCCAGTTTCTTTTCAGATAGCCGTGCCCTGTACGTAGAAGGTCCCGGCGGCGCTGGTGAACATGCCTTTTGGTGGGGCGTTGTAGATTTAGCTGATGGCCGACATATCGAGGGGAAACAATCGGAGGATTTCAAGCTAGGCGGAATTAGACCCATCTCGGCAGCATTTGATCGTCAGCTTCTGATTTTTCGTTACACCCAACCATATCAGACGCAGACCGTGGAACTGATTGAATTACCTAGCTATCGCGAGATGGCGAAGACGCCCTATGCTACCGAGCCACGCGAACCAAGACGCCACAGCTTTGACGTCGCGCTCTCCAACGACTTTGGATTCGGAATCTCAGCCGATAGGAACATTCTCGCCTATTCTTTTGATCATACGTTGGTAAGTCGTCGGACGAAGGACTTGCAACTCCTCTGGACGCGTCAAATCGAGCCTGGAATGTACGCACACAATGTAGTTGTTTCCGCAGGTGGAGAGCGGGTCGCGGCCGCTCTTACGGATAACGGGTTTTCCTATCTTCAGAAAATGTACTGCGTCGCTGTCTATGATGGGAAAAATGGAAATGAAGTGGCGAAGTTGCCCATCAGCGGAACCGACGGCATCGCTATTTCACCAGATGGCAAGCTTGTTGCTGCAGTAGAGCGGGTATACAGCAAGGGAAAGGTTTCACCGACGATTCACATCCACGATCTGTCAACCGGAGAAAAGTTGACCACCCTCACTCACGATGTCATCAAGAGCGGACGACACCAATTCCTGGAGGCTGGCTGCACCGTTTCCTTCAATTCAGACGGCAAGTACCTAATCACATCAGGGATGGTCACCAACATCTGGCGACTCGGCGAATAGCGCTTCATTCTCCGGATCATTGGAGAAACCGGCAGAATCCGAGACGCTTTCCGGTTTCCAAGCCCATGATCGCCCGTGCGCTCCTGATATTGTGCTGCTTTTAAAATCCGGGGACATCCCACCCACTTACCTGTTTTGTCGGGTTGTTCTTTCTCTCGGTCTTGCCCAAGCGCGATTGCGTTTCCCGGGAAAATCTGAGGAAAAGCAGGCACGCTCTCCGGTTTTGCGCTCGATAGCGACGGAGCGCGTCTCATATTTTGCCGCTTTTGTTCGGTATTTGTTCGGCATCTGTCCGGAGCTTCTCCGGTGGCGCTGATGAAGGTTTGTTGAAGGTCCGGCGGAAGTGATGAGCAAGACACCATCCCTTAGCCTTCGGCTGAGGAGGGCGATGAGAGGCGCCGGCGCCGCCGCGTTGCGTGGTTGTTGCGTCTCTGGTGCGTAGTTGGTGCGTGTTTGGTGCGGGCTCTTCGGCCATGCCGGCCCACGGCAGATCCTGCCATTCCGACATGGGTGCTCCGAATCCAAGATCGATCTGGTTTGCGGGAATGCCGTGATGGAAGTTCTCGGATCGTTCGAGCCCGGCTCTCACAATCCGAGACGCAATACCTCGAAGAGATCCTTCGACTCCCCGGGAAGTGGAAACAAAAGTGGAAACATGTTTCCGCTCTTGTTTCCACTTTGTTGCCACCTCGGGTGTTTTTCCGGGAGAAGTGGAAACAGAACTGGAAACAAGTTTCCACTTCGAAAGCACCCATCTCCAATGACAAAGCAACTTGCGGGTTTTGAATCCGGCAGCATTCAGGTGCAGATCCGACCGTCACCCCGGTTTTTTCTTTAGTTGCCAGCCATCGCGGCCGCGCCGCCTCCAGATTCCGCTCTGAGCGGCCCCAGGATCAGGGAAAAGGCATGAGGAATGACGGCGTCAGACAGCAGCGGTGATCTCAACCACAGGTTCGCCTTTTCCAATCCACTCCATAGTCTGAACCAAGGTGCGCTTCAGGATCTCTCTCAACTGGGAGTTCGAGGTGTTGCCACAGGTAAGAAAAATTACCTGTGGGGGAGGGCCGGATTGTTTGACCAGATGGACAAAGTCGGCATCCTTGGTCATCACGACGGCGTTTGCCTCCCTTGCGGCCAGGAAGATCTGCCGGTCTTTCGCGTTCCGCAAACCAAGATCGCGCACGGCAACTGCCGGCACCGAGAACTCGTCGCTGATCCAAGCTGCCATGGCGGGGGACAATTGAGCGTCGAGCCAGAGGATCATGCGACCATCACTGGATGGTCCATATACCGGGCGGCATAGCGTAGAGCCGCCTTGATATCATCCATCTCGACATCCGGCAGTTCCTGCACAATCTGGTCGGCATTTAGGCCGGCGGCAAACAGATCGAGAACGTCGACAACCCGAATGCGCATGCCGCGAATACACGGGCGCCCGCCGCACTGCTCCGGGTCGATCGTAATCCTGTCGGTCAGATTGGTCATCGGCTTTCCCATCCTCTCAAGAATCAAGACCATTATACACAAACCGTAAGCATGCTTGCGGAAAAGCAACTTGGCCCATATTTCAGGGAGGCGGCGTATCCGTCATTCTTGAGGCAAAGGGGGGAATTCGGCTTTGTCTTTTTTCCAGGCATACAGGCAAACGGCATGCGTAGGCTGCCGAGAGTGGGGAAGACGGTGATACTGGTGATACTGAAATGATGTGAAAAACACGGCAACAGGGGCAAACGCGGAAACAGGATGCCGTTGAGGAAAATGTCAGTAAGACTATGCTATGTAACAAATAAAACGGAAGTAACTAAAATGGAACAAGTTTGTCCAGTCTCCTCTAATCGAATCCCCCCCTCTCCGCCAGTTCTTTTTTCTTATGGTTGACAGCACGGATAGTGAAATATCCTGCCGAGTTTGTGGTCCCCTCTTCTAGGCTGCGTTCCTTCCAGATTCTGATATGGGGATTTTATGTCAACTTCCGCGGTCTCCGAGGCCGCTGCCAGCGATCATAACCCAAAACGATGCTGAAATCGCGCAAACATCGGCTAGGCTGATGAATATCGCAACTTGGCGCCTGCCTCTCTGTCGCCCGGTACGCTAGCTGCACGTAGCGCCGTGGGGTGTATTCTCTCTGCCTGCGGAGCGAGGCTGCTCCGGCTGGAGTATCCTCCTTCGCGCTCACGAGCCCGCGCTTTGTCTCGGCGCGCCTTCCGCTTGAGCGTGATCCGTCTTAGTCCTGAGCCAAGTGGCGGTCCCAAACACCAGCACGCCGATGAATGCCAGGAGTGAGAGTGAAGCGCCCAAAGCAACCGAACGCGGAGCATAATGCAGAACGACGCGGCTATTGCCTGCCGGCACGACGATGCCACGTAGTGCTCCATCTACCTTGTGGATTGTGACCGCGCCACCGTCTACTTCCGCTTTCCAGCCCGGGTAATACATCTCGCTCATTACCAGTAACGCCCGGCTTTTTGCCTGTGCTTCCACCTCTATCCGATTTGTATCATAAGAGCGGATGATGACCTGCTCGAGGTCCTCCTTCGCGTTCGGCTGGGGCGGCGCTTCGAGCGGCGATTCAAGCAGAGCTGTCCGGTAGGCGTCGAAGTCCCTTTCGCACATATGCTTGAAGATCTCCTGCTCGGGCTGAACCACGGTGTCATGAACGAGCCATGCACGCGGGTACGCGGGAACATTTTCAACGATCTTCCAACCCCCTGCTTCGTACAGAGGCTTACCGGGCGCCGTGCTTTGGCGGATCAGGTATCGGACGTTCAGCACATCGAGACGCCCGCATTGGTGGAGGAGCTTGTCGTAAGACTTCAATGCTGTAGCAGACATTCCCCCGGTAGTTTGCACCTGATAGGCGTCTCCGATGTTGGGCTCATAATCCGCATCGACAGAAACTCGAAACAGGCCCGGCTGAGATTTCAGGTACGAGATCACTGGTTGAAGGCTGAACAGGCGGTCCAGATGATCGTTGCCGGATGCTCGAATTTCATCGACATTCGCGATGTTCCAGCTGAAGATGCCTACTTCGCAGAGGGTGATGGCGACGACCAGAAAGGCGGCACCGGCCGTCCGATATCCGCGATCTATAGCGGCGAGCAACAGATAGTCTCCCACCAAAAATAGAAACGAGAGGACGATCCAATCGTTCGCTTCCGGCCTGCGAAGCAGCGTGAGCGTGCCAACAATCGCGGTGCTGCTGATAACGCACCAGCGGAAGACGTTCATGAAACCGGTAAGCGAGGCGCGCCGATCGGCTCTAGAAAAGATGGTATCGGCCCCAAAACCGGCGAGAATCGCGGTGGCAAAGTGCGTAAGGTAAAGAAAGCGGCTCGGCTCGCGCGCGATCCAAAGATATGGTACGAAGAAATAAGCAAGCCTGTGGAGAAAGGAAACGCCTCCGAGTGAGTAGAATAACGAGACGATAACGGCGCCGGTGAGGAAACGAACCCAGCGATTTCCCCAGTTTTTCCAGACGCCGATTAATGCCAGGCAAAACGGCAAGATACCGAAATAAGGAGAGAAGCCTTCGCCTTGGCCGACATCGACGAACGGAAAGAGGAAAGCAAACAAGGCGCGTGGGCTGTAGCCATCGTGCAAGTAAGCGTACCGAAGTTTGCTCGTGGCTGCTAACGCCATATCTGGACGAATCCAGCGCATCACCTGAGGGGCGTATTCCATGGAGGGGACGAGCTGAACCGCTGCCGCCGCAAAACCTACAATGCCGATGATCGCCACCACCAGGCCGCTTGCCACCCACCGGTTCTTCCTCGGTGCCGAATTCTCTCGATCCTCGGGCGCATGAACTGCAAAAAAGATGCCGGCCGCGATCACCAATAGCGCGTCCATAATGACGATATGGACCCTTCCGGCAAGCGCCGTCATACCCATTGCCAACGCAGCGCAAAGCGCGTATGACAATCCGCGCAGACGGTCCTTCTCATAAAGCGCTTTCAGCTGGAGGAGGAAGATGAGCGGCAGCCATACGGCCGAATCGAGCATGTCGAACCAGCTGGCACGCCCGGTGAATCCAGCCACCGAGAAGCATAATCCGGCAAGCAAAGCCGCAAACCGGCTGAGTCCAAGCTTTCGAGCAAGGGCGAACATCAGACCGGCGGCCAAGAAATGCAGGAACACATAGACCACATGCATGGATCTGGGTGAAAAGGCTCCGTCTTTCGAAAGCAGCCACGCTGACGCCAGTCTTACCGGCGAGAAGGCGCCCGTAGCAGTTTCGCCTATAAAACTTCGGCCTCCCTGCGTGTATGGATCCCAGAATGGAATGCTGCCGTGCTTCAGACTAAAGGCAATATAGTTGTACCAGGGGTAATCCATGGCTGCGGAATCGAAGCCAGTCAGGATCGAAAACTGAGAGCTGAACAGAATAGGCGAATAAAAGACAACGAGGGCCAGACCAAGCAGCAACAGGAATTTCCCAGTTCTCCTCGATACAAACATTTGCCGTCCCCAACGATCACCCGAGTGCCAATGATCGCCAGCGTGCGCCCATAGGCCGCAACATAGTGGCGAGTGCGGAAGACTGGATGCTTAGTAATCGCACTCGGCGCGTTTGCCATCGAACGGTTGGAGAGGGTCAGGATGCACCCAGCATTGACAAAAGGCAAGCAGAAAGCCGGTCTTGGGGCCACACTCACAGCGGGTGCTTACGTGTTGAAATGGAAAACCTTCAAATCTTGCGCAAGCCAAATAATTTCGACGCTTGCAGGTCGATGCGAATGGGAAACGCGCTCAAAGGGATTTCCGGAGTATATTTCTATTTCATCATCTATGCGATAGGAAGGCACATCGTCATTTCGGCGGTCATCTTCTACCAGTACCATGTAGGCACGGCGGAAAGCATAGCCTTCCTCGCTGCCATCCTGATCTGCAGGTCGATCATGGGGATAGCCACGATCGGCGAGCGGCTCTTGAAGATCGTCCCCGGCCTCGTAATCGCGTTCGCGGCTGAGCTCGGCTACCACCTCTTCATCGACCTTTACGGGTACGGCTTCCAGGGGCTCATCATCCTCATGAGCAACGGAGCCCTGAGCATCGGATGGGTAAGAAATCGCTTTTTCGTGGCTGGGATAGGATGGCAGGGGTTTGGCCTGTAAGTCCGCTGAATTATCCCGGCGACCCGGCGGGCGAGGCGGTGAGGGACTGCAAAGGACGCCGAAGAGAGAGGAAGATCTCCCCGCGGGCCCGCCGGGAGAGCCTCCTCTCCCCATCGGAATTTCCGCAATCTTCCCAGTCGAGCCCGCCCGGGTCGAAAAAGACGGTGGACGCCTCTTAAAAAGAGACGCCATGTTTGTCGACGTTAATCTTAGCCTTTCTGCCGTCCCAGGTAAACATATTGCTGTATATACGGTATTCACCCGTTTGATCAGGCAGAACTCTGTCCCTGCTAATGTTTCCGGAAACCTCACTTTATTTCAGAATTGCCGCGTCTGGATCAATTCAACGCACAGCAGGCTTCGTATGTCGCCTTTATTCAACGCTTCGGCACGCCGGTTCTGATCTGAAAACTGGAATCTACAGATGCGACCCCTGGAGCGCAGCAGCCGATCCCACCATTGCTCAGGTGACTACTATTATGCTATCGTGGTGACTACCTGAAGAGATTGGAGGGGGTATGGTTGCCGTCGGCATCAAAGAGTTGAAGGGAAAACTAAGCGGGTATGTGGATAGGGTGCGCCACGGAGAGGAAATCGTGGTGACGGACCGCGGCATAGAGGTCGCCCTGCTCATCCCTATTTCCCGGGAGCGGAGCGCAGTCAGGCAGCTCGTGGGGTCGGGCAAAGCCGCGTGGGCCGGCGGAAAGCCTGGAGGCATAAAGGGGATCAAGGCGAAGGGCCAGCCGCTTGCCAAAACGATCCTGGAGGATCGCCGATGATCCTGTACCTCGATACTAGCAGCCTGGTGAAACTGTATGTCACGGAGTCCTATTCCCGTCTTGTCCGGGGTTGGTCTGAGGAGGCGGAGATCCTCGCCACCTGCCGCGTGGCCTATCCTGAAATGATCTCAGCCTTGAACCGGCGGTTCAGGGCCGGCGAACTGGAAAAAGGGGACTATGATCGGCTCATGATAATTTTCGCCAGCGAGTGGGGGCATTTTGCAGTGATCGACTTCGACGAGTTCGAGGCGGGACGATTGGCTGAAGCATACGGCCTGCGGGGTTTTGACGCGGTGCATCTCTCGGCCTGCAAGCTGCTGCGATCTTCCGAGGGGGCTCCTTCCGTGGCTTTTTCGTCCCTTGATAAAAAACTGAATGATGCAGCTGCCGCTGAAAAACTGACTGTCCTGCTTCCGAAAGAAATTCGGTGACAGGCACCGAATTTCTCGTGTTGATCGATCCGCGCCCTGGAAGGGCGGAAAGAGAGTAGCTCCGGGCAAGCGAAGAGAGTGTCTCAAAACCTAGAATCATTCTGCGGGGTCAAGTGGGTCCGGGCTTCAGCCCGGACACGTAACAGTAGGCAGAAACAAGGGGTTGATACCTGTGGAGCGTTGATCGGTAACCAGTTTGGGGCGTTGTTCGCATTCTTCGAACAACCTCCGAGTCCGGGCTGAAGCCCGGACCCACTTGAAGGCCGGACAGCATGACCCGCAGTTTTGAGACGGCCCCGAAGCGCAGCCCGGAGTTTGGGCAATCAATGGAGTGAGCCCTGGGAAGGGCGACAGACATTTCTGTCGCCCTTCCCAGGGCTCGTGTATTGCTGGCATGGCGTACCCCGGGCCGCGCTTCGCTTGCCCGGGGCTACTGTCTCTGGCCTCGCTGAGGCCGCCGTCTTTGGTTTTTCCATGGCTATGCTATGACCCCTCCGGTTACGCAATTGTGCCTGCTGCACAGTCAAAACTGACGCAACCGTCGGGGCGAGCCAGCCCCGTGCCCCCTTCGAGGGGCTTCCTCATGCCACTCGCTATGCGGGTGATACATGATCTCCTACTTCTGAGGGCTGACAACGTAGTCCTTGAAATAGCTCGTGCTGTCGGTTTTCGACCAAAGGCCAACCTTGCCGGATACCGGCTCGGTCAGCGTGTATTCGAGAGCGAGCTGATCGTCGATCCAGGCTTTGAAATCCGTGCCCTGCACCGTCATCTTCAGCTCGTGCCACTGGCTTCTGTCGAGCGGATACTTGCCTTCCGGGCCGCGCTTCACGGACCGGCGGACGCCGTCGTGAAATCTCCAGAGCACGATGTTGGTCTCGGTGTCGTTGTAGCGCACGCTGAGCCAGTCGCCGTTTTCCTTGACGTTGAAGAGGATGCCCGAGCAGCGATCAAGCTTGCCGTCGACCGTTTTGAACTTCAGGCTGATGGAACCATCCGTGAAGTTGTCGAATCCGTTCAGAATCGCAATCGGGTAATAGGCGAACTGCTTGACGTTATCGATAAACTCTTCGTGCGAGGCGCCATAAAACACGCGCGCCTTCTCTGCCAACAGTGCCGTAGGGTTGCTCTGGTTGGCCATCCATGGCCGGCCATCGACCATGATGACTTTGTCGGAGCCGTCCTGCGCTACCGTCCAGGTGCCTACAATCGGCCGGAAAGTCTTCGGCTCATCGCCGACCTTCTCCTTGCTGAGATCCACCTTGATATCCGCCGCGAACAACAGCGGCGCAACTATCAGAATCAGCGCCATGAGAATCCGTGTGCGGCTTAGGGGTGTGTTCATCTTTTCCTCCTTTTGACATAAAATCCAATGCCTGCTATGGCCACAGGCCAAATCACATAGAACAGCGGAGCCGCGCCGACGGGCCGAACGGCGAGCGGATGTCCGTGGAGTTCCGGTTCGTCCTCCTTCGGTGGTTGGATGCCGGCCAAACCATAGATTGTCTCGAGCACCCCCTCGCCGGAAGTGATGCGGCTCATCGTGCGGCGCCCGGCGAGGTCGTACCAGATCTCGCCATAGTGCGCGTTCGCCTGCTCGAACAGTCCGATCGACGTCGACGATACATACCGCACAGTCAGGTTCGGCAGGATCCGCCTGAGTTTGGAAAACGTCTGGTGCTCGAGATCGAAACGCCGCGGATCCTCCGGCGCCAGGTGCGCTTCAATAGTCAGAGGCGCCTTGATTTTCACAAGGGTTTCTTCATCCGGCTCGGAGAATGAATTGCGGCGGTTTTCGGATGCATCCCAATCCGCCCGTACGAACGAGCACGCAAAAACGATGGCGGCCGCGACGACGACGATGGCGACCGATTCCACTGCTCGCCGTCCAACGGCCACACCCAGCCTCATCCAGATCGCCGCAAGAACTAGGCCTGCGGCGATGAGCGCCAGCGCGGCAAGCACGAGATTGAGACGGAACAGCGCGTGCTGGAAGGTAGCCAGCATTTCAGAGGGCGTGTATCGGGCCAGCCGTTCCCACAGGCCGCCCTGGACCGCCGCCACAAAGTTCAGCACCCACGTGCCGACGGTAAACGCAAGCGTCAGGATTGCGGCCGTGGACGGATGCTCGGTCATCGAGGCCGCGGCGGCAGCCAGGGCAATGATCAGACCGGCATGGAGAAGATGTCCGAAGACGACGGTCCCCGCTTCGGGCGCGTAGATGCTGCCGTGATAGATCTTCCACAGCGCGCAGGCCAGCACGGCCGGGAGGCCCGCAAGGCACCACCCTGCAAGCAACACGAGCACCTTCGCGCTCATGCGTCCGATCGGAGACATTGGATGCTGCAACTCGAGTTTCGAGGCGCCACTCTGACGATCCCCGGCTACCACGCGAATCGCAACGAACGGCAGCAGGAACAGAGCGATGATCTCGTAAGCGCTGAGCGTGGGAACGAGGACGCCATCCAGGGGCCAGAGGGCGTCCGCGAGACCACCCGCCGTGCCGCCAACGCCGCTTGCTTCGCCATAGGCGCGCACCGCGCTGATGAAAGACAGGCCGACGAGAGGGCCGGCGAGGATGAACATCACCCACCACGAGGTCGAGGCCACCAACTCGCGCCACTCCTTCCGCAGCAGCCATCTCCACGCGCCGTCAGGTGAGCGCAAGAAACACCTCCTCAAAGTCGGATGGCGGCGCTTGGCCCAGCCTCTTGCCTGCGAGCGCGGCCAGCTCTTCGAGCGTTCCTTCGCCGGCGACCCGGCCGTCGCTCAAGAGGATGAAGCGATCACAAATCCTCGCGGCATCTCCGATTTGGTGAATCGAAACAAACAGGGTCCGGCCATGCGACACATGGTTGCGTAAAGCAACAACCGCCTCGCGGCTCTGCCGTAAATCAAGACCGTCGAACGGCTCATCAATGGCGAGGACCGGCTGTGGCGAGAGTAAACCTATTGCGAGAAGGACTCGCTTGCGTTGCCCTTTGGACAGGGTGCCTATCGGCATGTGCAGAAACGGCTCAAGCCCGAGATCGTTGAGGACATCTCGATAAAGATGCCGGCGGCCGCCCCAAAAGCCAAGACTGAATTGGAGCGCCCATTGCACCGGCTGGTCGGGCCAGGGCGCGATGGTCTTGCAGCCGTAATCCT
>JBEKIX010000022.1:0-36906 GCA_050011535.1 Acidobacteriota bacterium | reverse complement strand
CGAATCTCGAATCTCGAATAGCGAACAGCCACAAGCCGCAATAAACTACCCAATCAGGCTTTTGGCGCGCTCCTCGACGATAGTGCGCATCGCCTGCAGATGCTGTTCGTCGTCAGCCTCAAAGCGCAGCACCAGGACCGGCTGTGTGTTTGATGCGCGCACGAGGCCCCAGCCGTTCTCGAACAGTATGCGCGCCCCGTCCACGTCGAACACCTCATGGCTTCGTCTGAAATGCGCCGTCAGCGCCTGCACCACCTCGAACTTCTTGTCATCCGGGCAGTCCAGCCGGATCTCGGGAGTGTACATGGTGTGCGGCAGCAAAGCCAGGAGGCTCGAGAGGGGTTCGTCGGTCCAGGACAGGATTTCCAGCAGGCGTGCGCCGGCGTAGATCGCGTCGTCGTAACCGAAATAGCGATCCGCGAAGAAAAGGTGCCCGCTCATCTCTCCTGCCAAGGCGGCGCCTTCCTCCTTCATCTTGGCTTTGATCAAGGAATGGCCCACCTTCCACATGATCGGGTTGCCTCCGTGTTTGCGGATATCGTCGAACAGCGTTTGCGAACACTTCACTTCGGCGATAAAGGTCGCTCCCGGATGCTCGCGCAGAATGGCGCGCGAGAAGATCACCATCAGCTGATCTCCCCAGATGATTCCGCCGCGCTCATCCACGACGCCGATGCGATCGCCGTCGCCATCGAAGGCGACAGCCAGATCGGCGCCCTGCTTCTTTACGTTCTCGATTGCATAGCGCATGTTTTCGACGATTGTGGGATCCGGATGGTGATGAGGGAAGCGGCTATCCGGCTCGCAGAATTGTTCCATCACTTCGCAGCCGAGGTTCCGGTACAGCGGCGCTCCCACAAACCCTCCGACGCCATTGCCCCCATCGACAATCACCTTAATGCGGCGCGGCCCCATTTTTATGTTTGCCGCCAGGTACTCGTGATAGAGCGGCAGCACAGCCCTTTCCTCCACGACGCCGTTTCCGGTCTCGAAATTCCGGTGCAACGCGATCTCCTTGACCTCTTGAATCTGGCGGCCGAAAATCGTGCTCTTCTCCAGGCACACCTTGAAGCCGTTATTGTCGCTTGGATTGTGGCTTCCGGTGATCATGACCCCGGCGTTCACTGGCTGGGTGAACAGCGTGAAATAGAGGACCGGCGTGGGGACCATGCCGACGTCGAGCGTATCGCATCCGGTCTCCGTGAGGCCGCGCACCAGCAGATCGCGGAACCGCGGTGAACTCTCACGGGCATCGCGTCCAAGGCTTACGCGGCGAGCGCCATGCCGGCAGAAGAATGTCCCAAAGGAGCGGCCCAAGTCCAGGACCGTCGCGTCGGTCAGATCCTTGTCGACCACACCTCGGATGTCGTATTCGCGGAATATGTGGCTATTCATGAACATCCCTCTGTGATGCGTGACGAACTGTGGTTTGCGCCGCACCCGTCAGATATCAATCCGCAAGCACCGTCATCGGCTGGCCAGCCCGCCGGCGATCTCGCCGCCATCGAGCGTGTAGACATGCCCGGTGATATAGGCGGCATCGTCCGAGGCCAAGAAAGCAAACAGGGCAGCGACTTCCTCCGGGCGAGCGTGCCGTTTCAGCGGGAGTTTCTGATTGACGTCCTCGAGCATTTTCTCGGTGTACTCGGCGCGCTGCATCGCCGTGAGGACGTACCCGGGAGCGACCGCGTTCACGCGCACGAACGGCGCCAGTTCCAGCGCCATGGAGCGCGTGAGCTCAATGACGCCGGCCTTGGTGGCATTGTAGTCCGCATAAAATGGATACCCCACGATGCCGTTGGTGGAAGCAGTATTGAGGATCACTCCGCCGCCGCGTTGGACCATGTGGCGGGCGGCGGTTTGAGCGACATAGAAATTCCCGGTCAGATTTACGTCCACGACACGCGCCCATTCTTCCGGGGTAATTTCGAGAAATGGATGGCGAATGCTGATTCCGGCGTTGTTGATCAGCACGTCCACACCGCCCATGAGACGTATCGCCTCCCAGAAGGCGGCTTGCACCTGGTCCCTGTGGACGACGTCGCAAGTCAGCGACCCCGAAAGGTGCGGCAACTCCTTAAGGATTTTCGCGCCGGCTTGCTCATCCAGGTCGAGCACGCAGACCCGGGACCCTTCCTCGAGAAATCGCGCGGCCGTCGCGGCGCCGATTCCGCTTGCTCCTCCTGTGATCAGGACCGTCTTGCCATTCAATCCGCGCATCTGTGGCGTCCTCACTACGACTTCTCGAGGTAATCGAGAGCAAGGCTGCTCATCAAAAGGGCTGCTTGCGGCAGAGCCTTTTCGTCGAGGTCGAAAGCGGGATGGTGGTGCGGATATTGCGTTCCATCCCCCATGCCGAAGAAGAGAAATGCCCCCGGGACCTGCTGCAGATAGTATGCGAAATCCTCGCCGCCCATCACGGGATCCACATCCAGTACGCACGATGGCCCCAACACTCTCCTGGCCACGCTTTGGACCAGGCCGCTCATGGACTCGTTGTTCACCACAGCGGGATAGCCGCGATTGTATTTCCAGACGGCCGAGGCTCCGGCGGCTCTGCAGGTGCCATCGATGATTTCACCGATCCTTTTCTCAATCAGGTTCTGAACCTCCGGGTCAAAGGTCCGGGCAGTGCCCAACAGGGCGGCCTGCATGGGGATGATGTTGTGCGCGCTTCCGCCTTCCATCTTGCACACGGAGACCACCGCCGCCTTGAGTGGGTCAACGCTGCGGCTGACGATGCTCTGCAGATTGACGACCAGCTGAGAGGCTGCGAGGATCGGATCCACTGTCGCATGAGGCGCTGAGCCGTGACCACCCTTGCCGGTTATTGTGATCGATATCTCGTCTGCAGCTGCCATCATCGGTCCTACGGGGCAGGCGATTGATCCGGTGGGAAAACCTTGCCACAAGTGAAGGCCGAAGACCGCGTCGACTCCCTTGAGGGCGCCCTCGGCAACCATTTGCGGCGCACCGCCCGGCAGCTTCTCCTCGCTCGGCTGAAAGAGAAGTACGACGTTGCCACGAAACGCATTCCGTCTCCCGGACAGGATCCTGGCGACTCCCATCAGGATGGACATGTGGCCATCATGGCCGCA
This sequence comes from Acidobacteriota bacterium, assembly GCA_050011535.1. Classification (GTDB taxonomy): domain Bacteria; phylum Acidobacteriota; class UBA6911; order UBA6911; family UBA6911; genus JAFNAG01. Next base: position 33,808 of record JBEKIX010000022.1, on the reverse strand, counting down.
GGCATGACACGCGCCGGGATTCGCGGACTGGTATTCTTTGTCGCCCTCCTCGTGGAGCGGCAGAGCGTCCATGTCGGCTCGCAGCGCCACGGTTTTGCCTCCCGGCATTCCTTCCACCACGCTAACCAATCCGGTCCCCGCACATGCCCGGACCGGAAGTGCGAGGCCTTCCAAAAAGGCACGGATCCTGGAAGACGTGCGACGTTCCTGGAATGCAAGCTCCGGGTCGCGATGGAATTCCCGCCGCCAATGAATCAGGTCGCCGGTGAGTGATTGCACCTCGTCTCTAAGTTGTTCGGCCATTATTCCTCCAGTGTCGGGAAGCTTATCACGAAAATGCCCTTTTTAGACGACGGGTCGGGCTCCTCGTGTATATTTGGATCAGATGAAACAGGCGTGGCTGCGGTTTTACGAAGAGCTCAATGATTATTTGCCCGATGACAAAAAGAAGCGTCCATGGGCATGCCGTTTTGAGGGAGAGGTGTCGATCGCGATTCTTGTGCTCGCGACGGGCGCTCCCATCGGTGAGGTCGATTTGATTCTCCGCAACGGCGAATCGGCAAATCCCTCGGACACCGTGCGCGACGACGATCGAATCAGCCTTTATCCGGTCTTTGAATCCCTGGATATCAAGAATGCGACTCGGGTGAGAGAAGAACCATTACGGCGCCCCTGCTTCGTTGCCGGTCCCGGATTCGAGCGGCTGGCAACTCACCTGAGCAATCTGGGTTTTGACGTGCGTTACGACTCGAAGCTGTCTGTTCAGGATCTTGTCATCGCGGCAGAAACTGAAAAGCGCATATTCTTGTGCCGTGCGGGCTGCCCGGTGCCGGTTGTCTCGCGGGCCTATTGCGTGCGCGGCCGCAATCCGCGCCGGCAAGTGGAGGAAGTCCTTGCCCGGTTCGATTTGCATCGGCTCATCACTGGCAAGGTGGGGGGACAGCCTCTCATGCGCGGGCCGCGCACCCTTCGGCGCATGAAAACGTAGTAGTTCATAGAGTCTTCGTGGTAGAGCGGACTTGTAACATCCAAGACGCAAAGCCTCCAAGACACTTCAGGAATGCATGGCGGTTGATGTAGGATGTGCCCTTGCGATTCGGAAGCAAGAGATGTGATTGGCATCTCCTGAGGCGGAGCATGGCACAAGCGCTACGTGTGTTGGAAGAACTGAAAAAAAACGAAGTCACCCACGTGATCGGCCTGCCGGACAACTCGTCGGTGAAGCTCTTCGAGCTCCTCAAAGCTGACCGGGACATTCAGCTTGTTTCGGTCACTCGGGAAGGCGAAGCTTTTGCGATCGCCGCCGGCCTGTGGATCGGCGGCAAGGTCCCGGTGGTTCTGATTCAGAATACCGGTTTTTGCGAAAGCGGTGACGGGTTCCGCGGTACGATCACACGCATGCGGGTGCCTTTGGTCTGCCTGATCACCTATCGCGGCTATGCGAAGATGACGCGGTGGAGGTCGGAAGAACCGGGAGCGGAGCCGAATGCGGAGACGCTCAGCCGCGCCCAGCTGGATTCCGCGGCGCTCATCACGGAGGCCACTCTCGCGGCTTGGGGTCTGCCTTTTGAGTTTCTGCATGCCGATGTGGACATCCCGAAGATTTCCGACGCCTTTTCACAAGCGGAAAGTTCGGAGTGGCCCCGCGCACTTCTGGTGACGTGCGACCTGGCATGAAGGATGAGAATGAGGCAGTCACATCCGCCAAGGGCAAACTGCCTATGTTGACAAAAGATGAATTCCTGGAACCTCTCGCCAGGCTGCGCGGCGACTCGGTCGTCGTCACCTGCATGGGAGTGACCCGCCCTTGGGGAAGGCGCTCGCACGTTGAACTGGATTTTGCTTCGGCCGACAGCGCGATGGGACACACGGCCGACCTGGCTTTAGGGATTGCCCTGGCGCGTCCGGAGCGAAAGGTGATCTGCTTGAATGGCGACGGCAGCATGCTCATGACACTCGGCACGCTGGTTACCGCAACCCAGGCAGCCGCCAGGAACTACTATCTGTTCATCATTCAAAACGACACTTACGAAATCACAGGAAATCTGCCGATTCCGGGCGCCGGGAAGGTGGACTTCGGCGTCCTGGCGCGCGGCGCCGGGTTCACCAGCATTTACGAGTTCGACCATGCGGCTTCCTACACCGCCTCCCTGCCGGCGGTGCTGGGGGGTGAAGGCCCCGTCCTGGTTGTGGCGAAGGTAGAACCCGGTACGGAGGGGCCGATCAGCAGGAGCGCGAAGGAAGCCTCTCTCTACCTCAAGGAGTCGCTTGCGGAATGGGCGCGGCGCATGCGCCGGGCGCTCAACAGCTAAGCAGCAGAACTCAGGAAGGAGCGGGCATGACTCTGCAATTTGGCGCCAGACGGGCTGATTGTTACGACGTGACGGAGTTCATCAAGACCGAGGGAGTGCCACTATCGCCCGCCGGGGTGGACCAGTTCGAGATTCTAGACCTAGTCTACCGGTCGCTATGCGCCCTGATGTACAACTACGTGCCGACTTCCGGGCATCCAGGAGGTTCGATCTCTTCGGGCCGGCTTGTTGCCGGGATTCTCTTCGACACGCTGGACAGCGACATCTCCAGCCCGGATCGAGATGACGCTGATATAATTTCCTATGCGGCCGGCCACAAGGCTTTGGGACTGTATGCCATGTGGGCGTTGCGCGACGAAATCGTCCGCCTGGGCTGCCCGGAACTCCTTCCTGCGGATGTCAAGCAACGGCTGCGTCTGGAGGACCTTCTTGGTTTTCGCCGCAATCTGATTACGCGCACGCCGCTCTTCGCCAGGTTTGGCTGCAAGCCATTGGATGGCCATCCCACGCCTGCAACGCCTTTTGTGCGGCTTTCGACCGGCGCATCCGGTGTGGGGCTTGCCAGTTCCCTGGGACTCGCCCTGGGCGCGAAGGATTTCTACGGAGTCGACGCGCCCAGGATCCACATCGTCGAAGGCGAAGGCGGACTGACGCCCGGGCGTGCCGCGGAAGCACTGGCCGCGGCAGGAACGGCATCACTCAATAATGCGGTCGTTCACGTTGATTGGAACCAGGCATCGATCGACTCGAACAGGGTCTGCCGGGAGGATGGCCTTCCCGGCGATTACGTGCAGTGGAATCCGATCGAACTTTTCTATCTTCATGATTGGAACGTAATCAACGTGCCCGACGGGATGGACTTTCAGCAGATCATTGCGGCCCAGCGATTCTCGGCGAAGATGAGCAATGGCCAACCGACGGCCATCATTTACCGGACGGTCAAGGGATGGCACTATGGCATCGAAGGCAGGGAATCGCATAACACCGGCCACAAGCTCTGTTCCGATGGATTCTGCCAGGCGCTCAGCGACCTGACCGGGATGGCAGGCCAGGCACTGCCTTTGTGCGAGGCCGGGAAAAAGCGTTGTGCCGAGGATGCCGATCCTGCGGCCGTCATGGAGCAATGCTACTGGGAATCGCTCTGCATTGTTCGCAAGGTGTTGGAAGATAGCCATCCGGCGGTTGCTGGGCTTGCGCGGCGGCTGGTGGAGGCGCGCGAGCGCCTGGGACGCCATGCGAGACGCCCGCGAAACCACGGTCCGCACGTGGAAGCGGTTTTCGATCTGGCGGCTGCCGGCAACGGGACCCCTGACGAACTCATGCTCAAGCCCGGCACGGTGACGACGCTGCGCGGCGAATTCGGCCGTGCGCTCCAGTTCCTGAATCATCTGTCGCGGGGCGCCATTCTGGTTGCCTCCGCGGATCTGCTCGGCTCCACCAGCGTGGGCATGATCGGCCGGGACTTTCCGGGCGGCTACTGGAATGCCGCCACCAATGCCGGCGCGCGCACTCTTTCGATCGGCGGCATCTGTGAAGATGCAATGTCAGGCTTCATTTCCGGACTCTCTGCGTTCGGTCATCACATCGGCGTCGGCTCGTCGTATGGCGCCTTCCTCGCCCCGCTTGGGCACATCGCCGCCCGCCTGCACGCCATTGGTGCCCAGGCTCGTCGCACGGTCGCGGGCAATCCGTACCGGCCCATGATTCTCGTGTGTGCCCACGCCGGACTGAAGACCGGAGAAGACGGTCCGACTCATGCCGACCCTCAGGCGCTCCAGCTGCTTCAGGATAATTTCCCGCGCGGTACGGCCATCACGCTCACTCCATGGGATCCGCAGGAAATCTGGCCGCTCTTGACAGCCTCACTCGCGAGACGCCCCGCGATCATCGCGATCTTTTTGACCCGCCCCAGCGAGAGGATCGTCGACCGCAAAGCGCTCGGGCTTGCGCCACAGGAGGAGGCGATGAACGGCGTATACCTGCTGCGCAGACCTCACGGAAAAGGTGCCGGCACAGTGGTGCTGCAGGAAAGCGCCGTCACTTATGCATTCGTCGAGAGAGCCCTGCCGCTGCTGGACAAGGAAGGGCTAGACCCTTGGGTTTACTACGTCGCGAGTGGGGAATTATTCGACGAGCTGCCCGTGGAGACGCAGCACCGCATCTTTCCTGAGGAGAGGGCGCAGGAAGCGATGGGAATCACCGGTTTTACCCTGCCGACCATGTTTCGCTGGGTGCGCTCGGATTTGGGGCGCTCCATGACGCTGCATCCATATCTGCACGGGCATTTTCTGGGCAGCGCGCAGGGCGAGATGGTGATTGCCGAAGCGGGGCTCGACGGCGAAAGCCAGGTTCAGGCCATCAAGCGCTATCTTGACGCGCTGCTTCGAAAATGACTGTTTCCACAAACGTCGTGATCGTTGTCGTGATCGTGATCGGCTTTTCATGTCCGCAAAATAGCGACCAGGACCACGATCACGAGCCTCACTCATCGAACACGGGTGTGAGCATGGCAGGATTCGAACGGACGTCACGCTGAAAGCGCTCGTGCAGGAAGCCAAAAACCGGACCCGGCTTTCCCGTGCCGATGGGTTGTCCATCGAATCTTACCGCAGCCACTACATCGAAGGAGGTTCCGAAGATCAGGATTTCGTCGCCGCTGTAGGCTTCCGCAAGCGGAATGTCCTCGAATGAGATCGCTTGGATCACATTCCCTTTTACCAGATCCTGCGCCATCTCGAGTCCGCGCAAAACAGTCGTCCCTCTCAAGATTCGGGAGAAAACAGGCAGCTTGAGCACCCGATCCTTCCCGACCACGGCGATGTTCTCGGCTGCGCCCTCCGCAAGAAATCCTTCCTCGTCGAGCGAAATCGTATAATCCACGCCGGAATCCACGGCTTCCTTTTTCATCAGAACGTTCGGCAGGTAGTTGCAGCTCTTGACGTTTGCGTAAAACGGCTTTTTTACCGCCACGCTGCTGCTCTTTATCGAGACCCCCCTGGCGTATTCTTCCTCCGTCGGCACCGTAAGGCTGCAGATGACTATATAAAGCTGCGATTTCGGACACTCGTAAGGGTTCACGGTAAAGCCGCCCGGCCCTCGTGAAACAAAGAGACGGATCGTGCAATCGCGCTCGGCGCCGATGCGAATGGTCTCCTTGACGAGCGAGGCGGTCTCGGCACGTGCAAACGGGAGATTCAGATACAACGAACGAGCGGAGCGTTCCAAACGGTCCAAATGGCGATCGAAATTGTATAGCCGGCCATCCACGCACTTGAAGGTCTCAAAGATCCCGTCGCCCCGGTGCACCATGTGATCGTCTACCGGGACCGCCATGAGAAAGGGATGCGTCACCACGCCGTTGAGAACACTGCTATACATGGCGAAATAGTGCTTGTGGTAGGGCTTGACAAAGGCAGCCGCCAGATTTTCGCAATCTTGCACTCCCCAATGGCGCAGCGTCATGTTCCCGCTCCTCATGATCTTGGCATAGGTCAGCGCGTCCGCCTCGGAGGGTGGGTTCCGGCGGGTGGTCGATCAGTCTCGTGAAGATCAAAGCAGAGATTCCTGCCTCCGGGGACCCTCACCCCGATGGCGCTTCGAATATAGCACTCTATCCTAGTGCAGACAATTGCTTCCCTCGACCCCGTTTGATTCAGACAGCGGCGAGCCTTGAAGGTGGTGGCACAGCTACAGCTGAGGACTGTGGCGGCAGAACGCCTCCGGAGTCTAAACAGCAACGGCATCAGTTGTGCCGGCATTCCGGAACCTGTCGGTGTTGAAGTGTCTGAATCGCTGCCTGGCCGGGTCTGCTACAATCATTTGGTTTCGCATTTTTCACAACCTGAGTTCAGAGGTGAAATTGAGCCATGCTGATCATAGTGGAATCAAAGAAATCGCTCGCGGCTGTCTGCGCGGCAATCGAACCTGCCGTGCAGAAGCACAAGTTCGGCGTGTTGGGAGTCCATAATCTGAAGGAGACGATGGTTAAGAAGGGCGTCCCCTTTGACCGGGACTGCTTCATTTTTGAGATCTGCAACCCGCTGCAGGCGAAAAGGGTCCTGGAAGCCAAGATGGAAATTTCGACCGCGCTCCCTTGCCGGGTGTCGGTCTACGAAGAAGGCGGCCTGGTCAAAATCGCAACCATCAAACCCACTGAGATGCTGGGACTATACCAGGCGCCCGAATTGGATGCAGTCGCCTGCGATATAGAACGGACGATCGCCGCCATTATGCGTGAGGCGGCGGAGTCGCGATGAGAAGCAAAATGGGCTGGACGGGCTGAAGGATCCCGTTTGAGCCGACGGTTCAACACCGGGGCAAGATGATTCGTGCATCGCTCGTCAATCCCGGACTTGAGGAGCAATTCGTGAATCATATTGAATAAGTCGGTGCATGCTCGTAAGATATAGGGCTTCGGGTAAGTGAATCTGCCGAGCATTGCCGGTTATGCAGGTGCGAACTTGAGCACTGGCTCATGCGGGTCTTGGTGTTCACCTGATTCGCGCCCTGCCAACCGACCTCAATGATCGGCTCCGGCCAACCGGGTATGAATTGCTTTACTTGCCGGACCGGACATCTTTCGAGGCTTAGAATTGAAGAGAGTGGAAATCGAATCAAAAACGCCACCGCACCTGAAGTTGGTCCTGATCAAACCGTCAAAATATGACGACGATGGTTATGTCATCCGGCATTTTCGCGGTGTGCTTCCGAGCAACACGCTGGCCTGTCTTTACGGCCTGACCGAGGATGTTCAGAAACAAGGAACACTGGGCAAGGACGTGCACATCGATATCGAGATAATCGACGAATCGGTGCAGAAGATTCCCTTCCGGAAAATCGCGCGATCCCACCGTCCTCCTCACTCCAAAACCATCGTCGCTCTCGCGGGAGTGCAGTCGAACCAGTTCCCGAGGGCGGCGGATCTCGCGCGCCGGTTTCGCAAGGAAGGACTGCCGGTCATGATCGGCGGATTCCATGTGAGCGGCGCCACGGCCTTCTCCGGCGGGGAAAGCCCGGAGATCCAGGAATTGCTCGATCTGGGAGTCACGGTAGTCAAGGGCGAGGTGGAGGAAGCGTGGGCCGATCTTTTGCGCGATGCGCTCCATGGACAGCTCCGGCCCGTTTATGATTTTCTCGGGGACAAACCCGTGCTTGCGGACCGCCCCGTCCCCAGACCCATGCGTCGCTACATGAAGCGGTTTGTCGCGTCGAATCTCGGCACGATCGATTGCAGCCGCGGCTGTCCGTTCAACTGCAGCTTCTGCTCCATCATCAATGTTCAAGGCCGTGAGATGAGAGCGCGCTCGGTATCGTCCCTGGAACACGCGATCCGCGAAAACCACCGCCTGAATGGGATCGACTTCTATTTTTTCACCGACGATAATTTCGCGCGCAACCCGAATTGGCGCGAAATCTTCCAGATGCTGCTGCGTCTTCGGTCCGAAGGAATCATGATTGATTTCATGCTGCAGGTGGACACCCAGTCTTACAGAATCCCTGATTTTGTGCGCCTGGCCGGCGAAGCAGGCTGCAGCCAGGTTTTTATTGGCATGGAGAGCATCAATCCTCGCAATCTGAAGGCGACCGGCAAGGGACAGAATCGCGTGCAGGACTACCGGCTCCTCATCGAGTCCTGGCACAATGCCAAAGTGGCAACTCACGTGGCTTATATCATCGGATTTCCTTTCGACACTCCGGAGTCGGTGCGGGAGGACATCGAGCGCTTGAAGAGCGAACTGAAAGTGGAGCAGGCTTCTTTCTTCATGCTGACTCCGATTCCCGGCTCTCGCGACTATGACGACGCGGTGAAACGGGGTGATTGGATTCATCCCGACCTGAACCGCTACGACTCATTCCACGAAACCATGATCCACCCGAATTTCAAGGCCGGGGAATGGTATGCGACGTATCGCAAGGCGTGGGAGAGCTTCTATTCGTTCGATTACATGCGCGACGTGCTTGCGCAGGCCAATCCGGAGAATTACTGGAACATTTTCCGCAATTTCATCTGGTACCGGAACTCGGCGTTGATTGAGCAAGGGCATCCGATGATCCACGGCTTTTTCCGCCTGAAGAGTCGCACGGAGCGGCGTCCGGGCTTTCCGGTTGAGTCCCGGCTGCGGCACTTCATTCGTCGCGTGCGGGAAGTGAAGCATCTCGCGCGCGCCGTGCTGTCTCTCCTTCTCGAAATGGAGGAGCTGTGGCTGCAGACGCGCAAGCGCAGCGAATCGGAGGTCAAGCTGCGAGCGGAACTCGAGCGCATGCGCGGCGAACTTGACCGCAACCTGCGCGCCGCTGAAGTCGAGGTTGCCCTTTTGAGGGCGCGCGTCCACTTCCCGGAATTGCGCGTTCCTTCGCGCCTGGCACTGGCTTTTAGGGATGTGAACTTCAGCTTCGCGAAGCGGATCACCTACAGCCGTACCGACATCCGCCAGTTCTGGAGCAAGACGCAGGAACGCTGGCACAGGCACCAGTTCTTCCGCATTCTGCCGCACAAGGTGGTCTTGAATACCTTGCGGGACGTCCAACTGATGGTGATGTTCGCCGCCGACCTCATGCGCGGCAGCAGAGAAGGCGTGAGCGATATTCGTACCTGGCGCTGATCCGCGCCACATTAATTTTCCTCACATGCAGCAAGGCTGACTGTAGCCGGGGCAGCTCGGGCAATGGCAGGGAAGTGACGTTCCTCCGCCCCAGTTCCCTCCACTTGGACCCGAACCGACTATCGAGCCCGTAGCAATTCAGCAGGCTTTCCGCCCCAACCCGTGCTAATCTTCATTCAGCATCAAACAGCGATTTCCTGTAGTTGACATGAGACTCGCACACGCAAGAACGCGACCGATCGGGCAGCACCTGGGAATGGCACTTTTATGGGTCCTCGGCTGTAGTTTGGCGCTGACCGCCCAGACGCCTGCCCCGGCGTCCGCCGATCTGGTGCGCCAAACTGTAGAGAACGAACTCAAGGCAGCGGATGCATCTGCCAATTTCATGTTCCGTTCCCGCAAGGAAACTCCTCACGGCTCCCAGACCAAGCTTTACGTGCAAACCCGCGAGGCAATGGCCGGCCTGCTGATTGCCGTCGACGATCAACCCCTGACTGCAGAGCAGCTGCAGGCCGAAGAAGCAAAGCTGCGGAGTCTGGTAAATAATCCCGACGATCTGAAGCGCAAGCAGAAGCAGGAGAAGGAAGACATCGACCGGGTCAGCCGCATCGTGCGGGCGTTGCCGAATGCGTTTATCTACCGGTACGACGGGACCGACGTAGGCAAGGCCGGCGTTGGCAGCGTGGGAGGTGAGCTGATCCGCCTGAAGTTTCAACCCAATCCCAGGTACAACGCGCCATCGCGTGTCGAGCAGATGCTTACGGGAATGCAGGGTTACCTGTTGATCGACGCCAGCAAGCATCGGATCGCCAAGATTGATGGGTCACTATACCGAGACGTCAACTTCGGAATGGGCATTCTCGGCCACCTTTACAAGGGCGGCCATTTTCAGGTGGAGCAGGGTGAAGTTGGGGACCGCTTATGGAACGTCACCCACATGAGGCTGGAATTCACGGGTAAGATTCTGATCATCAAGAGCCTTGTGATCAGGACCGATGAATCCTACAGCGATTTCCTGCGCGTGCCCGACGACCTGACATTCGCAGAGGGCCTGGCCTTGCTCAAGAAGTAGGAGATTACGAACCCTGGAAGTGGGAACCACTGCGGCGGTGAGTAGGAGGCACTGCGAGATTCGTGTCTGGCAGTCTCTGATTCTCTAATCAGGAGATCGGTCAAGCCCTGACCCGCATGGCATCCTTTCGCGCAGAATTTTTTTTGAATTTGGCTACTGAATCCGAAAGAAAGAGTTTGATCAAAGCCTGATAGGGGATATCGGTTTCTGAACTGATGGCGCGAAGATTGTTTAAGAGCATCGATGGGAGCCGGATTGAAATTACCTGGGTCGGCGGGACCTCCGGGAGCTTAAGGCCGATGTCTTCATACTTCAACCGCTTCGACCGGTCAATCATGCCGGAGGTGTCCACCGCGTCATAATCTGCGATCACGCGCCGCGAGTTTTGCCCGCCGGTCTTGTTACTAGTCCTCTTCATAAATCCTCCGCTCCTTTCGTGACGCAGGCCTGGCCGTGATCACGCGAATACGCGCTCCCCTCAGTGTGAATCCCACCGTCAATATCCGATTTTCCAGGCTCCAGCCATAAAACAGATAGCGCGCTTCGCGATGCATAGAGTGGATAAGGTCCCGGAAAAGCCGATAGTGGGGATCGTGGAAGGCACTTTCCGCTTCAAGCCGGCTGACTCCGTGTTTCACCTCGTTCTTCTGCACATTCCATTGGTCCCAACCAAATTCAATTACCCGTGCCACGAGGCGAGTATAGCGCCGTCCGGCTGTAGTGTCAAACACTACATATCGAACCTCTGGCTGTGCGTCCGCATTGTAGAATCTAAAGCGATCTCCCTAAGAGAAAGCCAAAGCCGGGGCAATTCTCCAGGCCTTGTGCCCCAACCCATGCTATTCTCCCTCCAGCACAATAAGGCGATTTCCCATACTTCTCGTAGAGCCGAGGCAGGGCCATGTTTGGCAGGTTGAAAGTACTGGCTTCCCGAATTCTCGGAGTTGTCTCAAGGCACCGCCTGGATAACGATTTCAAGCAAGATGTTGAGATTCACCGCGCAACGCGAATCTTGCCGTTGGCCGGGACATTCTTTCAAGACATTCGATACACAATCCGCATGCTGCGCGAGAATCCGGGCTTCGCCATCGCAGCCGTGATGACCCTGGCACTCGGCATCGGCGGCAACACCGCGATATTTTCCGTGATCAATGCCGTGCTGTTGCGTCCGCTGCCGTTTCAGAATCCCGACCGGCTCATCACGCTGTGGGAATCCAGTCCTCAGCATGAGATGGACCGGGCCGCGGTCTCGCCGCCCAACTTTGTCGACTGGAGCACCCAAAGCCAAACTCTGGAGCACATCGCGGCGTACAGGTACTGGGGGTTTGTCCTCACGGGCGGCGGCGAGCCCGAGCGCGTCACAGGGGCACGCGTGTCCGCCAGCCTGTTCCCATTGTTGGGGGTAAAACCTATCTTGGGCCGGACTTTTCTGCCCGAGGAAGATCGGTTCGGCAGCAGTCCAGTCGTGCTGGTTCGGGAGGGCTTGTGGCGGCGCCGCTTCGGGGCTGACCCCGAATTCATAGACAAATCTCTTACACTCAATGGAGGGAGCTATAGGGTTGTCGGGATCCTGCCATCTGACCTCAAGCTCCCTGACGCCGAATTGTGGGTCCCTCTGGCTTTTGAACCCTACGCTATGACGCAGCGCGGATCTCGTGCCCTGACCGTTCTGGCAGGTCTAAAGCCCGGCGTCACGCTGACCCAGGCACGTGCGGAGATGCACACCATAGCCCTCCGGCTCCAACGGCAGTATCCGGAAGCGAATGCCGGTTGGGATGTCACCATCCTCCCGCTGCACGAGGAGATGGTTGCGAACATCCGGCCTGCGTTGCTGGTTCTGGGAGCGGCGGTCGCTCTCGTCCTTCTAATCGCGTGCGCAAACGTTGCCAATCTCCTGCTGGCACGCGCTACTTCGCGAGGACAGGAGATCGCCGTCCGCATCGCGCTCGGCGCGAGCCGGTCTCGTCTGATCCGGCAGTTGCTGACAGAGAGTGTTCTGATCGCTCTCCTGGGCGGTGGGTTGGGCCTGCTGCTGGCGCAGCTGGGCACGCGCTTGCTCGTGCTTCTCAGCCCCGCCGTTCTTCCTGGTGATGGCGGGATCGGAATTGATCGCACCGTGCTCGGATTCACCTTGCTGGTCTCGCTGGTGACTGGACTTGGTTTCGGGATGATACCCGCGTGGCACGCTTCCAGACCCGGCTTGAGCCAATCGCTCAAGGAAGGCAGAGGCCGGACCACGGCAGGCGCGCGTCTTTCATTCCTCCGCAATGCCGTTGTCATCTCCGAAGTGGCATTGGCGTTGATGGTGCTGATCGGGGCAGGACTGCTGGTCAGAAGTTTCGTCGGACTTCTGGCGGTGAAACCGGGCTTTAACCCGACGAACGTGATGACGATGACGATTTCCTTGCCCGAGTCTAAATATCCTGAGGGTCTGCAGAAAATCGCCTTTTTCCAGCAACTCCTGCAGCGCGTCGACACTCTGCCCGGCGTGGCGTCCGCTGGCTTGGTCAGCCATCTGCCGCTCGCCGACCGGAATCTCAATGTTGATTTCATGGTGGAAGGCCGGTCCCTTCTCCCGTCAGAACAGGCACCGTTGGCTGATTACGTCAGCGTCAGCCCTGATTTTTTCCGGGTCATGCAGATTCCGCTCCTGCAGGGACGCCGATTCACGGAGCGCGACCTTATGGGAACTACCCCGGTGGTGGTCATTAATGAGATCGTGGCTCGTCGTTTCTGGCCAAACCAGAACCCTCTTGGCCGGCGGCTGATTCTTGGATCAACCATCGGGGCCGACACGACGCCCCGTGCGATCGTGGGAGTCGTGGGAAACGTCAGGTCGGCAGGCCTGGAATCCGAACCGGGACCGGCGATCTTCGTCCCATACTTTCAGAATCCATGGCCCACGATGAGCGCAGTGATCCGAGCAGCCGGCGATCCGATGAGTCTCGCCGCTGCAGTGCGGAAAGAGGTCATGGTGCTGGATTCGAATCAACCCGTTTACAGTGTCAGGCCGCTGGAGGACGTCCTGGGCGCGTCGCTCGCTGCCCGGCGGTTCCAGATGCTCCTGCTCGGGATTTTCGCCGCATTGGCTTTGATCATGGCGGCGATTGGGGTGTACGCGGTCATGGCGGAATTTGTCATGCGGCGCACCCACGAGATCGGCATCCGCATGGCCCTGGGAGCGCATCCGCATGATGTGCTCAAGCTGGTCGTGCGGCAGGGAATTCGGATGATCGTAACAGGCGTGGCCATCGGATTGGCGGGAGCGTTTGCCCTGACACGCTGGATGTCAAGCCTGCTATTTGGCGTGAGCCCGACGGACCTGGTGACTTTCGGCACCGTGTCGCTTACCATCGCCGGCGTAGCGCTCCTGGCATGTTACATTCCCGCGCGACGTGCCTCACGCCTCGATCCAATCGTTGCGGTGCGCTACGAATAGCTCCGGCTCTAACCCGGGCGCGAACTTGGTGATTATATCTGGGGAGGATGCTCATGAAGACACCGTTGATATCGCTAATGGTCTTTTGTTGCCTCGCTGCATTGCACAGCGCAGGAGTGAGTCTGTACGGCGGCCTTCAAAACAAAAAAACGGCGGTCCCGCAGGCGGGCATGGCGGCGGATCCTTGGGAATCCCTGCGGTTCCTCGTGGGCGAATGGGTTGGAGTAGAGGGCACGGGACAGCCGGGTGAGGCGATCTCCGGAGGCACCTCCTTTGCCTTCGACCTGGGGGACAAGATCCTGGTCCGCAAAAACCGCGCCGACTACGCGCCCAAGCCCGGCGAACAAACCGGGATTTCGCACCAGGATCTGCTCATCCTGTATCAATTGACGGGTGAAACAGAGATCAGGGGCTTCTACGTCGACAACGAAGGCCACGCGATAAACTACCTGGTCACGTCACCCGGGAAGGGCAAGGCCGTATTCGAGTCCGCGGAGTCAAAGACAGGCCCGCGCTATCGCCTGGATTACGAACTGAATGCCGATCGCGCCCTGACGATTACGTTCTCGATCGCGATGCCCGGAACAACCTACACCGTCTACACAAGAGGCACAGCTCATCGCAAGTGAGTGCTGAGAACCTGCCGATAATTCCCTCATGCCACCAGAAGCGCACTCTGCTGTTAGATTCTGGGGGAGAGTTTGGGGTGCGGACATAACCGGATGCTACGACAACATCGATCACGAGAAGCTGCTGGATCAGGTCAATTGGCGGATAGCCGCAGGGAAGGTTCTGAAGTTGATCAGAGCGTTCCTGAAAGCGGGCGTGAGGGAAGAGATGAAGATCCAGGATAGCGAGAAAGGAACCCCACGCTAAACCGTTGCTGGCCCAACCGGTGTTTTGCCGGCTGGGGTCTCTTCGATCTGGGAGGGGCTCTGGCGTCCTATCGCCGACTGCATCATGCTCTTTATCTTGACGGCACTCGGGCTCTGGAGAGCCGTGTGCGGCTATACCTGCATGGTCGGGCCTACCCATCAAGGAACGCGCTCAAATTGAGTTTATCTCCCGAATCAACCTTACCTATCGCAGTTTGTTGAAATACTCTACATTTTAAATGTCTAGTTTTGCAACATATTCCTGCTGAATAGGAGTGAGCATATGCTATCCTAGCGCTTATACACTAGGGAGGTACATCATGAACATGCGCGGTTTTCGTTATATGACGCTTGCCGTAGTCCTTGCCGGAACTCTGGGAACTCTGGCGTGGTCTCAAGGAGTTTCCGCGTTAAAAGGTCGGACGGTGGTGCCTAAGGATGCAGACATCGACTCGAGCGCTTCCATTTCATCCCTTTTGGCAAAGAAGGGGCAGAACGATTGGTCCCAAGCAAAAGGGGCCATGCTGGAAGGGTATATCCTACAGGTGGAGAAGGACCCTGATGGCGATGTTGTTGTATTCCTGGCCGCCAATGCAGGCGAGACCAGCACAACCAAATGGGTCATCGCGGAGGTGCCGCCGGCCTGGCAAAAAATGAATGCAGCCCTTTCCGAAAAGAGCGTTCGCAGTCTTCTTGGAAAGCATGTCAAGGTGACCGGGTGGCTTTTCTACGACGCCTCTGACCAGGCCGATCCCCGTGGTACGCGCTGGGAAGTTCATCCCGTCACTCAAATAGACATCCTGAATTGAAAGGAGACGACTGGGGACCCGGAACGCGCGGGCAGGAAGAGTCGATTCTCCGCAAGGACGATTAGCGGGAAAAGGTGAGCGAGGATCAACCTTTTTCTAATCCTTCTTTCCGTAATAGCCTTTCTTCGTGCGGGCGATCAAACCCGGTCTGTTTACTCTGACCTCGATTTTCCGGAACGAGCCGTCGTGCTTCTGGTTCGTCGAGTAATATCCAATGCTGTACTGGCTGGCTAGCTCGTTGGCAATTTCCCGGAAGGCGGAGGACAGATCCTCCATTTTCAGCGCGTCAAATACCTTGCCGCCGCTAAACTCCGAAAGCTGGCCCAGGTATGCGCGGCTGCGCTGGTACTCTGAGTTTGAGCCGCCCGGCGAGAAAATGGGTGGTATGGACATTCCCCTCCTGCCGCGGCCCATGGGCCTCTGGGCTCCCCGCCCCATATCCGCTTCGGTGTTAAAGTAGACACTGTAGATGGTTGCTTTGGTCTCCTTGGCCAGCTCCAGCGTTTCTTGCATAGAGGCCTTGCGACTCGCGGTATCGACGCCGTCCGTGAAAAGGACAAAGGCAGATCTCTCGGTTATGGGCTTGAGCACCTCTTCAAGTCCCAGCCACACGGCTTCATAAACCACGGTGGATCCGCCGGCACGTGTCTCCCTTATGGCGCGAGCGTTCCGATTGCGATCGATGCTGAAGTCCTGCTGAAGCGTCACATCCTGGGGAAAGGACATCACCGCCACCTCGTCGTCGGGGTGCAGCTGATTGACGAAATCGACGGCCTCATTCTGGATAAGTGCCAGCCTTCGCTGAACGCTACCGCTCGTGTCCAGCGCGAGCAAGACGTCGACTGGCTCGTCCGTGGTATCGAAGCCACTGATTTTTTGCTGAACCCCGTCCTCTAAAACCGTGAAGTCATCTGCGGTCAAATCCGTTACGCGCCTGCCCTCTCTGGTTGTAACCACCACCGGCAAGGACACCATTTCGACTTCCACGTGGATGGATTGCGGGGGAGCCGATTTCTGAGTAATCGTGGATTGACCCGCGCCGAACGCAGCCAGCGCAGACACAATAATGAAGCCGCACACGATGTAACCCCGGTATCGAATTCGCATGGGATTCAGGCCCACCCCTTTTACGGCAGCTCGCCGAAAAGCCGGTTTTGAGGCATTAGATGCGTCGGAAGACCGGAAGTCTCAATACGGGCGCGGCTGCCGCAGCTTGACAAAATCGCGCCTCGCCCCGATTTAAGAGGTCTGACGCGATCTAAACTCAATAAATCAAAAAACTAACGTGGTCCGACCCTACTGGCCGTACTACAGAATCTCGATGATCATCAGGATCACCTCGACAGCCAGCAGCACGATAATGATCGTCTCCAATATGAAACCCTGCCTGGCATGGCGGAACTCGCCCAACCGCTGGCTGGCCATTTCGTAGACATGTTCCTGCACTTCAACCTGGCCGTCGGCGGTTTCCGCCCGCTCCTTACAAAGCGCGGCCTCGCGCAAGCCTTCACTCAGGTCGCGAGCCGGGCGTGAAAAACGGGCGGGTGGACGAATCAGGTGCGGTTCGATACGTGCGTGACGCATCCGATTTTGAAACAACTGGTGGACGCGCTGGCCAGTTTCTTTGTCGCGCGACAGGTCGGACACAACGGTGTTGTAAGCCAGCGGCGTATCTGCCTCAACCGCCGGCCAAGCGCCAGCAATTTCCTTTTCGATCTTCCTCAATTCATTTTCGTAATAAGCGAAATCAACCACGGCTTCGAGGGCGGCGAGGGCTTGCGCGGGGGGCGCGACGATCACTGCCTGACCCGGCCGCCAGGACACTTGAATTCCACCGGCCTGCACGGAAAACGCCTCGGGCTGATCCGGTTGGGTAAGCCAGGCGCGGGCACCTTCAAGCCAACGACTGTCATCCTTAAGCGAAGAAGGCAGGACGAGAATGTCGATTCTTTCATTGACGGGGAACGCCGCGCTTGTGGGAGGAGCGGACAAATACTCGGCCTCGCCCACCGCCTGCCAAGGCGTGGGGTCGGAAAAGGTAAACACAATCGGTCCCCCCTGTGCGGTTGGCGGCGCGAAGCGCAAACGGTAGAGCGTAGCCTGCGCGTTGGATGATGGATTCATCGTAAGGGCCTCGGGATGGCATGGAAGACATGCTTG
Source organism: Acidobacteriota bacterium (assembly GCA_050011535.1). GTDB lineage: Bacteria > Acidobacteriota > UBA6911 > UBA6911 > UBA6911 > JAFNAG01. The sequence continues at coordinate 16,539 of JBEKIX010000022.1, read as the reverse complement.
ATGAGGTTCGCATCCTCCAGGTTGCTCAGGCGGAGTGCAGCTTCGCCAGCGATAAGCCAGCCGAGAACGCCCTTTTCGCCCCTTTTTCCGCAAGTTACGCTTGCAATTTCCTATTCTGCGCAGCACCTATTCTCTGCAATCTGTGTAACTTAAGGGTGAAACTCCTAGTAACTCCAGCAACTGCCGTTGCAGCTGTGTCAGCTGTGGCTGAAAGGTCCGGATTCTGCGGCCGTTCGCAAGCAGGTTGTGCACCTGGACGTGCTCGAAGATATTGAACACCCGCTCCGCTGTCGGCGCCTTGCACTCACGCGCCTCTGGATACACAGGGATTTCATTCACATGGTTGTCTTCCATCTTTTTCCGGAGCTCGCGCTCGACGAGAGCATGAACCGTAACTGCCAGATATTCGAGAAAGAGAAGCGCTTCGAGTCGGCTGACGCTGTGCAGGTAAGCCGGAGTGACCTGGAGCGTATTTTTGAGCAGGTCATGGCGCTTTTCGATCAGTGGTTGATTGCAGTGATAGGAAACGTAGACATGCAGAGGAGAAAGCCGCTTACAGTTGGTTACCAGGGGCACAACACCATCGCTTCGGGCTTCTGCATGAACGACCTGGTTTCGTGTCTGCCATGTCAATCGGAATCTCCACCGGCGCGTGCGCGTGATGCGTGAGAGTTTTCCTGGTTGTTTGCTTTCCTCCTTGACGCCGGTCGTCTCCAGGGTGCGCTCGATGGTGTATTCGATCCAGCGCCCTGTCGCTGTTTCTTCCAATATCCGATTGGCTTCCTTTTTAATTGTCTTTGTGGTCTTGAGGCGGCAGCGGGGCTTTTGCAGCTTTTCTTCCAGTTTCTCCAGAGCCTTGCCGGCACGAATCAGTCCGTCCTGACGCTTTTCTGCATCGTAACGGCACTTGTGGGTGCTGCGGAACCAGATCAGCCGGAACCCATTGACTTCGGGGATGGGAGACTCCAGAGCCTGAATCCTGTCTGGCTCGGCCTGTCCCGGACGCTTAATCCAGGTAATATCCTGCCAGGCAGCATCATGCGCGGCCAGCCATTCCCGGAACCAGTCGTTCTCCTTGCGATTCCCGGGGAGAATGGTGATGAAACTCCCGTGCTGTTCGTCGATGGTGCGCATGTTGTCCCCGGTGCAAAGCTTGCAGTCGGCCACATAAAGGAATCCCGGCCCTCCCACCAGCTGACGCAGTACGTTCCAGGTCTCGATGTGGGTCGTCGGATCGCCGACATTGCCATCGTCGACCTTGAAGTGCACCGGCACGGCTCCGTCACTTGAAACGGTCAGAATCCAAAGCAACTGTTTCAGATCCGGCCGGTCGTCTTTGTTGTGGCCGAAAGTAATGCGGTGCGTGGGCTTGCCGTCCATGGTACGCCCGTCGGCCTTCTCGTAATCGCCTTGAAAGGTGAGCGTGGTGGAGTCGTTGTGAAGCTCATCGAGCCGGATCTCGAACTCCCGGACCATCCCGAGCACGAATCGAGTCAGGAGTGCCTGCCGGTCGCTCTGAAACAGTTCATCCAGCGCCCGTCCGATCCGGTCATCGTTGACGGCGCCGGTTTGATCGGCAGTCAAACCGAGCACAGCCGGAAGCATGGAAACCACCCACTCGGCCATGGAGTAAAGAGGAATCCGGCATACGATCAGGCTGCGCAACAAGGCCATCAGAACCAGGGCGGCGGGCACCTTGGAGCGAGGGTCGGGGGAAGGCAGGCAAGAATCGAGCAACGCCTCGATCTGGAGACGGGCGAGGAAGTGATGGGCAATCGGCAGAGCGCCGAGATACTTGGAGTCAAGGTCGAAAGAGTCACTTTGGGAAGACATGGGCTTGACCTCCCGCATATCCTGCTATATAATATGGTAGGATACAAAAATCAACAAGATTTCGAAATGGCCAAAAGATACAGCCAACCCAAGACCTTCATGGAATGCCAGCGGCGGCACAGCCTCATGGCGCGGGAACTGGCGAAGATCGGATGGGTCTGGCCCGGAACCGTACAACGCCGCATGCTTACTTGTGGCAAACCTCAATGCATCTGTCACAGGGATGCGGAGGCTCGACACGGGCCGTACTTTTACTGGACATCCAAGAAGAATGGGAAAACCGTTTCCAGAAAGTTGACTCAGCGGGAAGCCGAGATCCTCGAAGCTTGGATCAATAATCGGAGGAAATTGGATGCGACCGTCAAGCGGATGATGGAGGTGTCAGAGCGTGCGTTGCACCTGACGCTGCGTGTGAAAACATGAAAGGCCACTAAAAACAAGCGCCCTCGGGCGCATGCAGATATTGAAGCCGCCACCTGCGGAAAAAGGGTTGCGTGAAGATTATGAGCCCTTTTTCTGCTTCTAAGGAGGGAGGCAAGATGACATCCAAGCGGCAGTTAGGAGGCACCGGGATCGAGATCACCCCCATCGGTCTGGGCACCTGGCAGTTTTCTGAGGGGAAGGGAGGCGCGCTGGGATCCTGGGCTCCCGTTCCTCCGGATGAGACTGACGCAATAGTCGGGGCGGCTCTCGAAGGTGGGATCAGCTGGTTTGACACCGCCGAGCTTTATGGGTTCGGGCGGTCTGAACGAGGCCTGGCGCGCGCCCTGGTGAAGGCGGGGGTGAAGGACGGGCAGGTGGTGATCGCTACCAAGTGGAATCCGCTGCTGCGCACGGCAAGCTCGATCCGGAAGACGATCGGCCGGCGCCTGGAATGCCTGAAACCCTTTGGCATCGATCTCCACCAGGTTCATTTCCCGGCCTCTTTCTCATCCGTGGAAGCGGAAATGAACGCAATGGCGGACCTGATCGAGGCAAAGAGAATTCGCGCCGTCGGGGTGAGCAACTTCTCGGCCAAAAAGATGCGCCAGGCTCACGAGGCGCTGGCGCAACGAGGGTACAGGCTGGCTTCCAACCAGGTCAAGTACAGCGTCCTCGATCGCCGCATCGAGACCAACGGCACTCTGGAGGCGGCGCAGCAGCTGGGGATTACGATTATTGCCTATTCCCCCCTGGAAATGGGCCTGCTGACCGGCAAATTCCATAAGAACCCGGCATTGCTCCGGAACCTTCCGTTCGGGCGCCGCTGGCGATTGCGGCGGCTCATCAAAAAGAGCCGCCCCCTGATAGTGGCGCTGGAGCGGACCGCAGCTGCCCACACAGCTTCGGCGGCGCAAGTTGCGTTAAACTGGTTGGTGAACTTTCACGAGGAAACAGTCGTGACGATTCCCGGCGCCAGCAAGGTGAAACACGCCCGTGAAAATGCCGGTGCCATGGATTTCGCACTTTCCCCGGATGAGATGGCCGAGATCGATCGGCTCTCCCGTCCCTGAGTCCCGCGATCTGCCGGCTCCTCTATGCCTCGAGCAAATCGTTTCATCCGGACAGATGCGGGCATCAAGAGTTGATGAGTTGGCGCGATTGCTTTCGCTTGCTGTGAATCGAGCGGCTTGTCGACCATTTGGGTCTAAAGGACAGAGAATCCCTTGGAAGAAAAAACATATTCGACCTTACTAAAAATCGCCATACAAGAAGCGCGCCTGGGTTTGGCCGAAGGTGGTATCCCGATTGGCGCGGCTCTTTTTGACAGCACCGGCAAATTGCTGGGAAGCGGCCATAACCGGCGCGTCCAAGACGGCGATCCCTCCGCGCATGGAGAGACAGACGCGTTTCGCAGAGCCGGACGTCAAAAAAGTTATCGCGACAAAATCATGGTCACCACGCTCGCGCCATGCTGGTACTGCAGCGGCTTGATGCGCCAATTCCGCATCGGAACCGTCGTCGTCGGCGAATCCGTGAATTTCCAGGGTGGAATCGAGTGGTTGCGCGCAAACAAAATCTCCGTGATAGATCTCAATTCACAGGAATGCATTGGAATGCTTGCGAGATTTATCGCCGAAAATCCCGCGCTGTGGAACGAGGACATCGGAGAAGAATAATTCGGGCACCGTTTGTCTGAACAGCGGAGCTCTGCGCTCCCTCGCATTCCCCGCGGGCCATCAGTAGCGTCAGCACGGGATGATATTGCGTTCACGCCAGGAGCATTTCTTCTGTAACATCCTTCGTGCTTTTGATATTAGTATGGACACGTTGCTTAAGGACTTGTCCGCAGGATCGGTTCTTCCAAATGAAGAGACAACGTTTTCCTCGTCTCCTTTATGCCGCACGGAGCAGTCTTTTTGCGGCATTTGCAGTCATTCACTTGGTTGCGTCGGCGCAGCAACCACAATCGCAAAGTAAGCAATCGCCCCAGGCGGCTGCGCAAACGACCCCAGTAGTGTTGCGGGTGACCACGCGGCTGGTTCAGGTGAGCGTCATCGTGCGCGACGGCAAAGGCCACCACATCCCGGGCTTGACGAAAGACGACTTCACGCTGATGGAGTTGGGCCAGGCGCAAACGATCTCCTTGTTTTCAGAGCAGGTAGTTGCCCCGGTCACAGCAACTCCTCCGCGCATGATCACACCCACGGGAGCGCTCATCTTTTCAAACAGGTTCGAGGAATCGCCCGGCCTTCCGGTCGGCGCGACCGTAATCCTGATTGACGCCTTGAACACTCCGATCTCAGACTTCGCCTATGCGAGGACAGAGATCATCAATTTCCTTCATAAACTCCAGCCGCAGGATCGGGTAGCCCTCTACGGCCTCGCATCCCGGCTTTTTGTTTTGCACGATTTCACCAACGACGCCCGCTCGTTGCTCCAATCTTTGGAGCATGCAAAAGCGAATCCGAGTAATAACCGCCCGGGCGCTGAGGATCTTCAGGCATCGGATATTGGCAACGACAACCTGGATGCATTTATCTCCGCCGCCGAGCAGCGCGCGGCGGACATGAACACTGTCAACCGGGTGCAGGCGACCGCGGTGGTGCTTGCATCCATTGCCGGCCACCTGGCGGAGTTGCTCGGGCGCAAGAACCTCGTTTGGGTGTCCGCCAGTTTTCCGTTCCAAATCGGAACGGGCACGGCCGCGGATGACCCTGGGCCCGGGAATCCGGCTGGTGGACCCGGAAGATCGATGCCCGGTCCGAGCAGCAATCAGCGTTACCAGACTTTCGAAAAGGAAATCGAACGTGCCTCGCAAACGCTGACCAGCGCGGACGTCGCGATCTACCCGGTGGACGCCAGGGGCATGGTGGGCTTTCGGAATCTGTCTCCCAGCGTTCGAGCGCTGCCCCGAACTCAAACCAAATCCAGAGTACCGGCGCCGAGTGCGCCGGCGCTGGGCGTACCCTCTCGATTGAATACGGATACGATGGAAGTCATTGCGGATCGCACGGGCGGGAAGGCCTTTTTCAATACGAACGACATTGGAGGGGCGATCCGCCACGCCATCGACGACGCCGATGCAACGTACGTCCTTGGGTACTATCCCACAAACAGCCAGTGGGACGGCCGTTTCCGGGAGATCACAGTCGATGTAAAGCGGCCGGGCGCACACGTGCGATACCGTAAAGGCTATTTCGCATATGCGGAACCGGCGGTTGATATTCAACGTCAAAAAGAGCGGATGGAACAAGTCATCGCGAGCCCACTTCAGGATGCACAATGGCGATTAAGGGTTGCGGTAACACCGAAGACGGAACCGGCCGGGCGCAAGATCGCCGCAGAAGTGGAGATCGACGCCAGCCGGTTGAGTTTTAGGATGGACGGGGAGAAGCGCATCGCGGATGTACAAATCGCCTGGCCTCAGTATGGCGTGGGCGGGCGCGCGGCCGGTGGTACTACGGAGACCCTGAACATCGTCTTTTCACCGCAAGCCTATGAAGCATGTCAGCGCGACGGACTGAAGTTTTCGCGAGAGGTTGCCATCAGCAACGGCGCCGTTCTAGTCCGTTTTGTCGCTTGCGACCTCGGCTCAGGGGCGATTGGCTCCGTGGACATACCCCTGCAAGAGGTGTTCCCTGGCACGGAGAGTTTTCGTCCTACAATCCATTAAACAAATGTCATAGGCATGGAGAATGTCATGCGATCCTCGATCTATCGTGGCGTGATTGCATCATGCATCTACGTTTCAGCGTGGATTTTTCTGTCGTCAGCAGTTGCCCGGCAGGATCTTCCGGTTTTGACCAGGGATGCTGCTCCGGCTAATTCCATTTGGCTTGATAGCCTCGACCTCAGCAAGATCGAGCAAGGCTGGGGTAATCCGCATGCAGGACGCTCCGTGGACAATAATCCCATAAAGATTCACGGCGTGAGTTTTGTGCATGGCGTTGGCACGCATGCCGAGAGTGAGATGCGGGTCGATCTGAAGGGCGCTGCAATGCAATTTCTTTCGATGGTCGGCGTCGACGATGAGACGCAGGGTCGCGGGACGATCCGCTTCGAAGTATGGGTTGATGGCAGGAAGGTCACCGAGACCGGTGTGCTGCGCGGCGGCGCCGAACCGACGCCGATTTCCGTGGACCTCACCGGGGCAAGGGAGCTGGTGTTGACGGTAGCCGATGGGGGCGACGGCATCGACTACGATCACGCCGACTGGGCCGGCGCGCTCCTGGTCATGTCACCGGGCGCAACGGCGCAGCCTCAGACCACGTCCCCGCCTTTGCCCCCTCCGCCCGTCCTGGCGCGAGGCACGTCACTCAAACCAGCAATAAATGGTCCGAGAACGACAGGCGCCACGCCGGGAAGGCCATTTCTCTTCCTCGTCCCTGCCACCGGCCGTCTGCCGCTCAAATACTCAGCGAAGAACCTGCCTGAGGGGCTCACACTCAATCCACAGACCGGCATCATATCCGGCTCATTGAAGAAGCCCGGAATTACAGTCGTGGAGCTGACAGCGTCTAACAACCTCGGCAAGGCAAACCGGCAGCTGACGATCATTGCAGGCGAACACAGCCTTGCGCAGACACCGCCGATGGGTTGGAATTCGTGGAACTGCTGGGCCGACGCCGTAAGCGACGACAAGGTGCGCGCCGCGGCAGACGCCATGGTAAAGAGCGGCCTGGCAGCCCACGGCTTCCAGTACATCAACATCGATGATTGCTGGGAAGGCAAGCGGGATCCGTCAGGTCAAATCCAAACGAACGAGAAATTCCCCGATATGAAAGCCCTGACAGATTATGTGCACGGCAGGGGACTCAAAATGGGAATTTATTCATCACCCGGCCCCAAGACCTGCGCCGGTTACGAAGCAAGCTGGCAGCACGAACAGCAGGACGCCGCCACATACGCGAAGTGGGGCGTGGATTACCTCAAGTATGACTGGTGCTCCTATAGCAGCATCGCCCCGAAGCCTGATCGTGCGGCCCTCATGCTGCCCTATCAAATGATGCGCACCGCCCTGGACAGCAGCGGGCGCGACATTCTGTTCAGCCTCTGCCAGTACGGCATGGGCAATGTCTGGGAATGGGGCGCCCAGGTGGGCGGCAACTGCTGGCGAACGACGGGAGACATCACGGACAATTGGCGCAGCATCTCGGGCATTGGTTTCGGCCAGGCAGGCCATGAATCCTACGCAGGGCCTGGGCACTGGAACGATCCAGACATGCTGGTAGTGGGCAAGGTTGGCTGGGGCCCTTCGTTGCATTCGTCCCATCTCAAACCGCACGAGCAGGTCACTCACATCACACTTTGGTCTCTGCTGGCTGCGCCGCTCCTGATCGGGTGCGACATGACGAGCATGGATGATTTTACCCTGGCGCTCCTTACCAACGACGAAGTGCTCGATATCAACCAGGATTCATTGGGCCGCCCGGCAGGCCGCGTCAATCAGGACGGCACAGCCGAGGTTTGGGCCAAACCTCTGTTTGATCGAACTATGGCTGTCGGTTTGTTCAATCGCGGCAATTCCACTGCAACGGTCAAGGTAACCTGGGTCGAACTGAAACTGAACGGCCGGCAGCCAGTTCGCGATTTATGGCAGCAGAAGGACCTCGGTATTTTCAAGGACGCTTTTGAGACGAGCGTCCCGGTCCATGGCGCAGTACTTGTGAAGATCGGCAGTCCTCAGGGGAAGCGATAGGGGATCGAGAGGATAATCATAAGCACGGAAGAGCGCTGACAAACGCGGATCCGTGTTCGATGTCAAGACTCTGAACAATCGTTTGGCGGAGGCTCTCACGCGGTCGCGCTTCTATACGACTGCTTTGAAAGCGCTGGTGATAGAGCGGATCCCTTTTTTGCTTTGACTTTGAATTGTCGAGTTAATAATCTAGCCTCATCTGTTCACAAGACAATTCGGCTCGGTAATCCGGCGCGCCATCGACCTGTGCGCGCGGAAGATTGTGTTTGACGGAACTTGAAGACCTCTGTGGTCAGCAGCGCTGCTGGAAGGGACAACCGTTCACTCTGGTGCTGTGTGAAACGTGAAGCGCACTCCAACCGGAATCCATATCCGGAACTTACTTCAACTGATTCTCTTGAAAATTGTCCCCCGACATTCCGTAATGCAGGTCCTTCGCCTGGCTTGTTGAGTCGGCACGGAAGCTCGGCTCCGTAGCCCTTCTTTGGCTGGGCGCCGCCGGCGTGCCTGATTGTGAACGAAAGAGTGGATGTTACCAGCACCCAATTTTTCAGGAGGCTCCATGGACGGTAAACCCCTAAGCATCTGGGAACAGGCGCGAATGCGCGGCTATTCCCGGCGCGATTTCCTTCAGTTCTGCGCGTGGATGGCCGCCGCCGCCGGAATTGAATCCTCCGGTCTGGCGCAGGTTGTCAAAGCGCTCGACACAAAGCCCCGTCAGCCGGTGGTTTGGTTTCACTTTCAGGAGTGCACTTGCTGCAGTGAATCTTTTATCCGATCCTCCCACCCGATTGTGTCCGACATCATTCTGGACAAGATCTCGCTTGACTATACGGAAACGCTTCAGGCCGCCGCCGGCAAGCAGGCGGAAGAAGCGCTCCACAACACGATGCACAAGTACAAAGGACAATATCTGATGCTGGTCGAGGGATCGGTCCCGACCGAGGATGATGGCGTCTATTGTTGCATCGGCGGTCGCACGGCTCTCGACATTGTGCGCGAGGCCGCCGCGGACGCCAAGGCGATCATCGCCTGGGGCAGTTGCGCCTCCAACGGATGCATACAGGCGGCGAATCCGAATCCCACCGGAGCCACCCCCGTTCACAAAATCATCACCGGTAAACCGATCATCAATGTCCCCGGCTGTCCGCCGATCGCCGAAGTGATGGCGGGCACGGTCGTACACCTGCTCACCTTCGACCGAATTCCGGATTTGGACGGCCAGGGGCGTCCCCTGGCGTTTTACTCGCGCCGCGTGCACGACACCTGTTACCGGCGGCCGAACTACGATGCCGGCCTGTTCGTGGGCTCGTTCGACGACGAGAACGCGCGCCGGGGTTACTGTCTCTACAAAATGGGCTGCCGCGGGCCGGTCACATACAACTCCTGCGGCGTCATCCGCTGGAACAACGGCGTCAGCTATCCCATCCAGGCAGGCCACGGGTGCATTGGATGCAGCGAAGCGAACTTCTGGGACAACGGGCCGTTTTACCGGCACCTGGCATCGTTCCCGGGCTTCGGCATTGAAACTACTGCTGACACTGTGGGCGTCGTAGTAGGTGTTGGGACCGCGGTCGGAATCGCGGCTCATGCCATTTCCACCAACATTCGCAAACGGAAGAGCATTCACGAAGCCATCGAGACGAGCGAAAAAGTCGGCGACGCGGAGAAAGGAGAATAGCCATGGCCAAGAGAATCGTTATTGATCCCATCACCCGCATCGAAGGCCACCTGCGCATCGAGGTCGAGGTCAAGGACGGAGCGGTCGTGGATGCCTACAGCTCCGGCACGATGGTGCGCGGCTTCGAAAAAATCCTCATGGGGAGAGATCCGCGCGACGCCTGGGCTTTCACGGAGCGCGCCTGCGGCGTGTGCACAACTGTGCACGCTCTCGCCTCCGTGCGCACGGTTGAGGACGCCCTGGACATCACCGTTCCTCCTAACGCGGAACTGATCCGTAATCTCATGTTCTGCACGCAGTACATGCAGGATCACGTGGTCCACTTTTATCACCTGCACGCGCTCGATTGGGTGGATGTGGTCAGCGCCCTGAATGCCGATCCGAAGAAAACTTCGGAGATCGCCCAGAGCATCTCAGACTGGCCCAAAAGCTCTCCCAAGTATTTCGCGGACGTTCAGGCGCGGCTCAAGACATTCGTCGCCAGCGGGCAGCTCGGCATCTTCGCCAACGGTTATTGGGGCCACTCCGCCTACAAGCTGCCGGCGGAGGTCAACCTGCTCGGGACAACTCATTACCTGGAAGCGCTGGAGTGGCAGAAGGACATCGTCCGGATCCACACCATCTTCGGAGGCAAGAACCCGCATCCCAACTACCTGGTGGGTGGCGTGCCCTGTGCGATCAACGTCGATGATGCCAACGCCGTCAATGCCGAGCGGCTCGCTTACGTGGGGACGCTGCTCGACGAGGCGACGGATTTCATCGAAAAGGTCTATATACCGGACCTCCTGGCGGTGGCCGGCTTCTATAAGGACTGGGGCGCGATCGGAGGCGGGCTGGAGAATTATCTGGCCTATGGAGATCTGCCGACTAACGGATACGCGGATCCTCCGAAATTCAAATTCCCGCGTGGCGCGATTCTCAAACGGAATTTAAATGAAGTGCTTCCGGTTGACGGCAAAGATGCGACGCAGGTGCAGGAGTCCGTGAGCCATTCCTGGTACGAATACGCGGATGGCAACGATGCCGCCAAGCATCCCTGGGACGGAGAAACAAAGTTCAAGTATACCGGGCCCAAACCACCCTACGATCAGCTGAACGTCGAGGAGAAGTACAGCTGGCTCAAGACGCCGCGCTGGAAGGGCAATCCCATGGAGGTCGGACCGCTGGCCCGGCTCCTGGTTGCTTACGCTTCCGGAAATGCCGAGGTCAAGGAAGCGGTCGACGGCGCGCTGAAGGCGCTCAGCGTTCCGGTGACCGCGCTGTTCTCGACATTGGGGCGCACGGCGGCGCGCGGACTGGAAACCCAGCTGATCGCCCGCTGGTCCAAAGAGTTCTATGCGCAGCTGCTGGCCAACATCAAGAACGGCGACAGCCGGACCTTCAACAACGAGAAGTGGGATCCCGAGCGCTGGCCTGACGAGGCGAAGGGGGTCGGCATGAGCGAAGCTCCTCGCGGCGCCCTCGCGCACTGGATCGTCATCAGAGATAAGAAGATCGCCAACTACCAGCTGGTTGTACCGAGCACCTGGAATGCCTCGCCGCGTGACGGCAAAGGCCAGAGATCGTCCTACGAAGCCGCCCTGATCGGCACGCCGGTCAAAAATCCTGACCAGCCGCTGGAGATCTTGCGGACGATTCACTCCTTCGATCCCTGCATCGCCTGCGCGGTGCACCTTTACGATGAAAAGGGCCGCTATCTCAACCAGGTTACCACTTTTTAGGAGGCGCATATGGCACATGCAAGTATCCGGAGAGTGTATGTCTGGGAGCTGCCGGTGCGCTTCTACCACTGGATTAACGCCCTGGCAGTCGTCGTGCTGGCCACGACCGGCTTCATCATCGGCCGGCCGCTGGCCCTGCAGGTGGGAGCCGAGGCTTCGTTCAGCTATTGGTTCGGCTGGGTGCGGTTCATCCACTTCGTGGCCGCGTTCATCTTTTTCTTCAACTTTGTCTTTCGCATCTACTGGGGATTCGTCGGGAATGAGTTTGCGCGCTGGCAGAATTTCATCCCGCATAAAAAGGAGCAATTCAGGGAGATGTTGGAAGTGCTCAAGGTGGACATTCTCCAGGCGGTAGAAAGACCGATCCTGTCGATCGGTCACAACAGCCTGGCGGGATTCACCTATTTTTTGACTTTCCTGGCGTTTCTTTTCCAATGCTTCACGGGCTTCGGCATGTACGCCGCCATGAGCGATGCCTGGTTGCCGCACCTGTTTGCCTGGGTCGTGCCATTGATGGGAGGCGATTTTGCGGCGCGCCAGTGGCACCACATGATGATGTGGTTCTTCATCACCTTCGCCATGGTTCACGTCTACCTGGTGTTCTACCATGACTATGTGGAAGGACGCGGGGTCATTTCCTCCATGGCAGGCGGATGGAAGTTCATCGAAAAGCGTTCCTCGGAATGAAAAGCGAGACGGAGGGCAGTCACTCACGCACCCAGGATCAGGCAGCGGGTGACTGCCACCGGATTTTGGTTTTGGGAGTAGGGAATCTCCTGATGGGAGACGAAGGCGTCGGCGTCCATGCGGCGCGCCGGCTCGAGCAGGAGCAGCTGCCTGCCGGCGCTACGGTAGTGGATGGCGGCACCGGCGGTTTTCATCTTCTCTCCTACCTGCAGGAATATTCCACGGTCATCATGATCGATGCCTGCATGGATGGCCAAGCGGCAGGCACAGTTTCTATTATCAAACCACGATTTGCCACGGATTTTCCAAAGGCTCTGAGCGCCCATGATATCGGTCTCAAGGACCTGATCGAATCCGCGACCCTGCTGGGATCGTTGCCGGAAACCCACCTGATCACCATCTCCATTGCTGAAATCCAGCCCATGGTCATGGAACTCTCGCCGGCGGTAGCTGCGTCACTTCCCGATGTTGCTAGCAAAGTCCGCGAAATCCTCTTGGCGGAGACTTTGGCGTGCTAGCAGCAACCCTGATCTTCGTCGGCACCTACCTTGTGATTGCGGTCGGGCGACTGCCCGGCTTTCGTGTCGATCGCACCGGAGCGGCCATCATCGGCGCTAGCCTGATGATGGCGTTCAACGTCCTGACGTTTGAAGAGGCCTACACCTCGATCAATTACGACACGATCATTTTGCTTTTCGGCATGATGATAGTCGTGGCCAACCTTCGCCTCTCGGGATTTTTCACCGCTGTGAGCGAGGCGGTCGTGCAGCATGCCCATCGTCCCCGGGCACTTCTGGCTGCCATCATCATTGTTTCGGGGGTGTTTTCGGCGTTTTTCGTCAACGACACGATGTGCTTGGTGCTGACGCCGCTCGTCCTTGAAATCGTCCTGGCATTGCGGCGCAACCCCGTCCCTTACCTGCTCGCGGTTGCGATGGCTTCGAACATCGGTAGCGTGGCCACGATTACCGGTAACCCGCAAAACATGATGATCGGGGCCTTTTCGGGAATCCGGTATCGCGAATTCGCCCTGGCGCTGTCGCCGGTGGCGGCGGCAGGGCTGGTTGTTGCTTTCGCGGTGATTGCGATCATTTACCGTGGAGAGTTCGGCCGCACGGACAGGGTGGAGGTGGGCCGAAGGCACATTCGAGTAAATCGCCTGCTGATGTGGAAATCGCTGGTGGCTTCCGCTGCCATGATCGTGCTCTTTTTCGTCGGCTGGCCGGTTCCCAAGGTTGCGCTCCTGACGGGGGCTCTGTTGTTGATCACGCGGCGCGTGAAACCCGAAAAGGTCTATCACGAAATCGATTTCTCGCTCTTAATCCTATTTGTCGGATTGTTCATCGTCATCGCGGGGATCGAAAAGACTTCGCTATCCTCAAACGCCGTTGCCTTCGCGACCGGATTCGGGCTCGACCGGCCCGGAATTCTCAGCACTTTTGCCGCCGTTCTCTCGAATCTGGTCAGCAATGTGCCCGCAGTGCTGATCTTCAAGCCTCTCATTCCCCGTCTTGCAGATCCGAAGCAGGCGTGGCTGATTCTGGCGATGGCCTCCACGCTTGCCGGCAACCTGACGGTTCTCGGTTCCGTCGCTAACCTGATTGTGGTCCAGCGAGCTCGCCGGGAGGTCCAAATCTCGTTCTGGGAATATTTCAAGGTCGGCGCGCCGCTCACCGCAATAACAATCGTCATTGGTGTGCTGCTGTTGCGCTGACGCGAGGGGATATCACACGCTCACGGAATCTCCCCGATTCCCATTATCCCGGCCGCGCGTCCCCTTTCGGCGTTAAGCCGCATCGTGAGAGGCGACATCTGCTGCGGCACCAAGTTTTCTATAAACATAAATAGCAGCGACCCCGAATAAACACGCGAGCCCGCCACAAACCCAAAATGCGCGGTCCGGTCCGCTTTGCCATATGGGAGGCGGCGGATGCAGTGCTGCTCGCCAGGATGCCAGCATGAACTCCAGAGCATCTCCACAGGCGTGAATCACCATGGATGGCAGAATTGAATTGGTCAGGTAAGCAATGGCACCATAAACCAAAGCTATCGCGAAATAATAAGGGAGTCGGGGGAGCGTGTGCGCGAAACCGTGAGTCAAATGCAGCGCTCCGAATGCAATGCCTGCCACCGTAATTGCTATTGCCGGTCCGTGCCGGCGCTCGATCGCTGACTGCATATAGCCTCTGAAGCCGGCTTCTTCCGTGATCCCCGCGACGGCGGCACTCATCAATACAAGACAAAGCACCGTGAACAGCGGATATCCGGAAGTATTGGGCGCCGGCGCTACGGGCACCTGCACAAATCTGGCGTAGACCTGTTGCAGGGTTACTGCGCACGCCAACCCCAGCACGCCGGCTGCGAGCGCCCAGAGCCAGACGCTGCCGGGAATGCAGCGAGCCCGAAAGCTCGCGCGCCGCACCGCCGTCGTGCTCTTTGGCGCGCCCCTGCCGGCCAGGTAGCGCCAGTAGCTCCAGAGATAAAGAACCATTGCCGGCACAGCCCAGGGAAACGAAGGAGCCAATTTCAGGTTGACACCGGTCAGTACAGACCAGGGGAAATTACCGCACAGTGTCACCAGGAATCCGATGAGAATGGCCCGAACCATCAATGGCAACTTCTGCCAGAAGGACTGCAGGAACCGCATGTTCTTTCCCTCATTCTGAGTTGGGAATGATACAATAACCTATCACAAAGACTCAAAGACTCTACGACGCCCCAAGATAATGGACTAAGAGTCCCGGCGCCTTGGAACCTTCGAGTCTTGGCGGCAAGAATCCATTCCGACGGGCGGGAATGGGACAAAGAAGCACTAAGAGGCTCACATGCGCGTGATCTTCAAATCTGCGCGGCCGATCGCAGGGATACCGGCCTGCTGGTCCGGGTCGTTTGCCGGCGTCATTCTGACTTGGGCGATGCTTTTGGCCGGACTCAGCAGCCCCGCAAGTAGTGCGGTCGCTGAGCCCCGGCTTTCCCTGAATCTGAAGAACCTCTTCCCGGCCGCCAATGCCAAGAACGTTTGCCCCGACACTCCGCTGCGCGTTGCTTTCACCACCCCGCCTACGCTGGGGTCAAGCGGCAAGATCAAGGTGTTTGACGCCGCCGACAATAAGTTGGTTGAAGCAATCGATGTCGGTTCTCGTACGGCCACCAAGACCATTGGCGGTCTGGACAATTTCAATTACTACCCGGTGATCGTTTCGGGCAACCAGGCCTCCATCTATCTCAAAAACGGCGCTCTTAGCTACAACAGGACCTACTACGTCACCATTGATGCCGGCGTGTTCCAAGCCGGCGCGGACCACTATGCGGGCATCGACCAGCCAGCCGCATGGCGCTTCACGACAAGAGCTACGCATGTTGCCGCCGGCGCCATCAGGCTGACGGTCGCAGACGACGGCACGGGCGATTTCTGCACCGTGCAAGGTGCGCTCGACTTCATCCCTGAAGGCAATACGAAACCTACTACCATTTTCCTGCGCAAAGGCACCTACACCGAGATCGTTTTTTTCACCAACAGACACGCCATCACCCTGCTCGGCGAGGACCGCAAGCAAAGCGTCATCGCCTACGCTAACAACGCCACGTTCAACAATGGTGGCGGGAACCCCTATGCCGGCGCCGCGCCCAACCCGAGTGCTGAGCCGCGCGTTGGCGGCAACATTTACCGCCGCGGCGTTTTCCTCGCCCATCGAGTAAACGATCTCGTCATCGCCAACCTCACCATTCGTGACACGACGCCACAGGGCGGATCGCAGGCGGAAGCCATCATCCTCAACGGCACGCCCACTGCCCGCGCGATCCTCAAGGACGTGGATCTCTACAGTTACCAGGACACGCTCCAGATCAACGGCCAGGCATACATCAGCAACTGCACCATCGAGGGGGATGTGGACTTCATGTGGGGCACGGGCCCGTGCTTTTTTGAAAACTGCGTGTGCCGGGCCCTCCGCTCCGGTGCCTACTACACACAAGTCCGCAATCCGGCCACGAATCGCGGCTTTTTCTACCTGCACTGCGTGTTCGACGGCATCCCGGGCGTAATGGGCAACTACCTGTCGCGAGTCCAACCCGCGCGCTTTCCGTACAGCGAAGTGGTTCTGCTCGACTGTGTGCTTGGCAAGGCCGTAGGTACGGTCGGGTGGCAGTTCCAGGACGCACCAGGCGTAGCCTATACGAATCTCCCCGACGTGCATTTCTGGGAATTCAATAGCCATGCGGCCGACGGCAAACCCGTCGACGTGAGCCTGAGGCTTGCCGGCTCTCGACAGCTCAGGCAGCCTGTTGACGCAGCTACCATCGTTAATTGCAGCAATCCGGCAACTGTGCTTGGCAGCGGCTGGAATCCGAAGCTCGCGTCGATATTTGCGACCGCGCAGGTGAAGCCCATGGGAGGAGCCGCGCGCGGCGTGCCGGTCATCGTGACGCAGCCTGCCGGCCAACTGGCGCTTCTCGGCACGAGCCCGTATCTTAGTGTCGTCCCCACCGGCGCTGAG
>JBEKIX010000021.1:0-38790 GCA_050011535.1 Acidobacteriota bacterium | reverse complement strand
CGAAGAGGCCGTGACCCGGTTCGGCAGCGACAAGCCGGATCTGCGATTCGGCATGGAGCTGATCGACTGCACGGCGATGTTCCGCGATTCCGAGTTCAAATTGTTCGCCGATGCGGCAAGGACCGGCCAGGCGGTCAAAGCGATCAAGGCGCCCGGCTGCGGCGGCTACTCGAGAAAGGATCTCGATGGGCTTGGCGAGCTGGCCAAAGGGTCCGGAGCGCGCAGTCTCGCCACTCTTGCCTGGACCTCCGGCGGCTTGAAGGGAAGCGTGGCCAAGGCGCTTCGCGAGGGGGAAATCGCGGAACTGGCCAACAGAATGGAAGCCCGGGATGGAGACCTGGTGTGCCTGGTGGCGGAAAAGCCTGCCCAGGTCAGCAAAACGCTCGGCCTGTTGCGCCTGGAATTCCGCGATCGCCTGAAGCTGGCGCCACCCGACCTGCTGGCGTTCGCCTGGATCGTCGATTTTCCGATGTTTGAGTGGGACGAGGAAGCGAAGACCTGGAGCTTCTCCCATCACCCGTTTACGATGGTCAAGGAGGAACATCTGGACCGGCTCGAAAGCGATCCCGGATCGGTGCTGAGCAAGGCCTACGACCTCGTCTGCAACGGCTACGAGCTATCGAGCGGGAGCATCCGTATTCACCGCCGCGAAGTGCAGACGCGCGTTTTCCGGCGTCTAGGATACAGCGAGGAAGAAATCAACAAGCGCTTCGGCCACATGCTGGAGGCTTTCGAATATGGAGCGCCTCCACACGGCGGCATGGCGCCGGGAATCGACCGCATCGTGATGCTTCTTGCGGACGAGCCGAATATCCGCGAGGTTATCGCATTCCCGAAGACCGCGAGCGCCAGCGATCTGATGTTCGACGCCCCCGCCGAACTCGATCCCAAGCACCTGCGCGAGCTTCACCTCAAGATCACTGATTGAGGTAATATTCTTAATCTCGGACAGGCTCCCAGCCGGGACACGCAATGTATCATCCACGCTCACGTCGATCATCGGTCAGATCGACAATCGCAATCAGGAGGAAACAATGAAACTCAGATCGATAGGGTACGTCGCTGTTCTTGTTACGCTCGCAGGTCTGGTGCTCGCGCTCGCCGCAGGTTCGGGCGATGATCCGCTTGCGCCGCTCGGCCTCGCGCCAAAGCCGCCCGTCGCGCCGGTTAAGCCCGTCGTCGAAACACTCTTCGGCACCAAGGTCACCGACAACTATCGCTACATGGAAGCGCTCGACGCCACGACGACCGATTGGCTGAAGAAGCAGGGTGCCTGCACGCGATCGATCCTGGACGCGATCAAGCCGCGCGCCGCGCTGTTGAAGCGCATTGCCGATTTCACCGCGGGTTTTGGCTTCATTCAAGGCTATTCGATCTTCGGCGACAGAGCCTTTTATGAAGAACGCACGCCCGGGTCCGACAATTTCGACTTGATTGCGAGAGACGCGAAGGGAAAGCGCAAGATCGTGGACGTCGCGGCCTTGCGTGCGGCTCATGGAGGCAAGCCCTATGCGATCAATTTCTTCCTCCCTTCGCTCGACGGAACCAAGGTGGCCGCCGGCATTTCCGAAGGCGGGTCGGAGGACGCCTCGCTCTACGTTTACAACGCGGCGAGCGGTGCGCAGATTGCGGGGCCGATTGATCGCGCGCAGTTCGGCACGACGGCGTGGAGCGAGGATTCGCGCACGCTCTACTTCGTGCGCTTGAAGAAACTCAAGGCCGGCGACCCTCCGACCGAAAAATATCGTGACGTGACGCTTGATGCGTGGGACTTGAAATCGGAGCCCATCGCAATCATGGGATCCTCCGTCGGTCACGGTCCTGCATACAAGCCGGACGAATTTCCCTCCCTGACGGTTTCACCGGGCGCGCCGATGGCGGCCGCGCTCAACATCAACGGCGTGCAGAACGAACTCGCGCTCTGGTTAGCGCCCGCCGGACAGGTGTCGAACCCGAAGGTGGAGTGGAAGCCGTTCATCGCGCGCAGCGACAATGTGAACAGCTTCGATATGCGCGGCGGCGAAATCTTCCTGCTGTCGCATCAGGACGCGCCGACATTCAAAGTGCTGGCCGTCAAGGCGGGCGATCCGCTTTCCAAGGCGACGCTGCTCTTGCCGGCGGAACCCAATCGCGTAATCGATTCTATCCATGCGGCCTCTGATGCGCTCTACGTCGTGGCGCGGGAAGGAGCCTATTCGCATCTCCTGCGCATCGCGGCCGGCCAGACGAAGGCCGAGAGCATCGCGCTTCCTTACAAAGGCAATATCGGCGAGGCTTTCACCGACCCGCGCAGGCCCGGGATCACATTTGCACTTGAAAGCTTCGTCGTTCCTCCGACGGAGTTCTCTTTCGATCCCGTCTCCCGCAAATTCACCGATTTGAAGCTCGGCGTAACTCCGCCCATGGATAGCTCCCGCTATGTCGTGTCGGATCTTGAGGCCAAAGCGCATGACGGCGTGATGGTCCCGCTGTCCTTGGTGCAGGTGAAAAACGTGAAAGGACCCCAGATTACCCTGATTCAGGCCTATGGCTCTTACGGCATTTCCCAGCTGGCCAATTTTTCGCCCCGTGTGGTGAGTTTCCTGGAAGCCGGGGGTACGTATGCCTCGTGCCATGTGCGCGGCGGGGGCGAGCTGGGCGAGGCCTGGCGCCTTGGCGGCAAGGATGCCAACAAGCCGAACACGTGGCGCGATCTCGTCGCCTGCGGCGAAGATCTGATCGCGCGCGGGATCACGACGAAGGAAAAACTCTTTATTTCCGGCGGGTCGGCGGGCGGCATCACCATGGGACGCGCATTGACCGAGCGTCCCGATTTGTTCGCGGGGGTAATTGACTCCGTGCCGGCTGCCAACACGTTACGCTCTGAATTCTCAGTGGGCGGGCCGGCAAACATTCCCGAATTCGGCTCGATCAAGACCGAACAGGGATTCAAGAACCTGTTCGAGATGGACACGATTCAGCATGTGAAGGCCGGAGTGCAGTATCCCGCCGTGCTGATCACGACCGGGTTGAACGACCCGCGTGTCTCGCCTTGGGAACCAGGCAAGCTCGCCGCCGCGCTGCAGGCCTCGGGAACCGCCAAGCCGGTTCTGTTGCGCGTTGATGATCAGGCAGGGCATGGCATCGGCTCAACCAAGAGCCAGAGCGACCAGGTTTCTGCGGATATGTACGCATTCATCTTCTGGCGCGCGGGCCTCCCCGAGTGGCGGCCGGATCTGCGAGCCGCGAAGTGATCCGCGATGCTGAAGACGGGGAAGCCGAGCCATAGGCGCAGACTTGAACCACCACTTTCTCGTGGACGTGGACTTAGACTTGGACCTGGACTTGGACGTTCTTGTATTCCACACATTCGGGAGAGCATCCTGACGGTTGAGAGAAGAACTTGGTCAAATTCTTCGGCTCGGGGCTTGTCGATGAGCACCAAAGCGATGCGGGCCACAAGAAAAGGTGGATCTGATCAGTGTTCATCCGCATCCGAACACTTTTTTCTCTCGGTTCTTCGTGAATAATCCAGGTTAGCTCCTTGCCGGCCCAAAGTTCTCGGCGGATTTCCTGCCTTGTCTTCCTTCCCACTCTCCCCTTGCGCTACAGTTTAGACAATTCTATAAATTGGTCAGGAAGTAATTCGGGTGGAAGCGGCAACATCAAATTTGAGGAGGGTATTAGAGTGAGTGCAGCCGACCTTAAGAAGTTCATCTCTGAGTACACCGATGAAGTCTGGAACAAAGGCAACGTAGAGGCAATGAATCGGTATTACGACACCAACTACGTCCATCACGACGTGTCGCGCGCCGATGTCCGCACCCTGGCAGATTACAAGCAGTGGGCGAAGGATCTCTTGGCAGGGCTGACGGGCTTTCACGTTGCCGCCGACGACCTGGTCGCCGAAGAGGGCAAGGCTGTCAAGCGGTGGACAGCAACCGGCGTTCACAACCATGCACTTGCGGGCATACCACCCACGGGCAAGAGGGTCAGTTTCTCGGGCGTCAGCATCTACCGTGTCACTGACGGTAAGATCAAAGAGAGTTGGTACGTATACGACCTGCTGGGTCTGCTGCAACAACTGGGGGTAATCCCGGCACCGAAATAAATAAGCTTAACTCTTCGCAAGCCGGAAAGCCTTATCTGTGTTAAAAGCCGGCATTGCTGTGAGATTTCAGACCCATTAACTCAGTCATTCTATAAGTTTGGCGGTTGGCATCCCATAGGGGTCAACGGCCACGGACAATCATCGTTGCCAGGACTTGATTGGGCCAGACCCTTGATGGCCTGAAGCGCACCATCCAAATAGTTCATCAAACTGTCCTTCCTATCTATGTCGCCCATATAAGCGTTGATTGCTGCGTTTTCGATGGCATTGATGTAAATTCGAATCGTGGCATAAACATCCACCTGATGGGCCC
The DNA here is from genome assembly GCA_050011535.1 of Acidobacteriota bacterium. Classification (GTDB taxonomy): domain Bacteria; phylum Acidobacteriota; class UBA6911; order UBA6911; family UBA6911; genus JAFNAG01. The sequence continues at coordinate 34,387 of JBEKIX010000021.1, read as the reverse complement.
TTTTTTTGGTCGGCATAACTTATTCCTCCTTGGCATAGGGTGAATCAGTTTTGTTACGGCGCTCGAACCGGCATATCGATATGTCTCCATGCTGGTCGAGCCGCGAGTAAAGTAGCCTTCCATCGGACAGGATTTCAATGTCTGAAAAACTCACAGACGGCCAACGGTTGTCGGTGAGTTGGTTGAATTTTGCATTTGGAATGGAGAAGGACCAGAGGTTGTGTATGTTTTTCTTTGCCATAGTCAGGTAAAGAGTTTGAGAGGAAGGATCGAGCTTGGCGGTAGCGCCGAAAGCGCCTTCCGCCGTATTTAATGGGCGGCTTGCACCGGACGTCGGGACTTCGATTATTTGCATGTTTTGCGTCCCGTCTGTATTGATAACGGCGGGGAGCACGATCATGCTGTCGCCGGATGCCAGAAACCCACAGGAGAAGAGAAATAATCCACTTGGTTTGTGCTGGACAGAATAAACAGTGCGATCCTCCCTGGAATCAACAACACGGACGTGCACTTCAGAAGTCTCCAGGTTCGCCCCTTTTTGCAGCACATAGCTCAGGTATCTTCGGTCTTTGGAAAGCCGCAGTTCTCGCATCACCTGGCCGGTGGCGGCCGAAACAATCATTGCTGGTTCGGTCTCAGGGGTTCCGGGATCGAATCGTCGAATCTGATATGTCCCGGAGGATGCACGATCTATGAAGTACAGATAACGGGAGTTTGCGCTCCAGGCGAAATTGGTGGAGAGGAAATCGTAGGGAAACACCGACACCCCTAATGTCGGACAACGGGCGGAGATGCGGTGTAATCCTTGGCCGTTCGGATCAATGACCCATAATTCAGAGAACTGGTTGTCGGCAGTAACCCACTTCAGATAGGCAAGCCAGCGGCCATTCGGAGACAACGCGGGGGAATAACCGTAGCGGACGAGAATGGAAGGGGAGGCAATTCCCGAAGGGCTCAGGCTACCGAGAAGAATTTGACTCTCCAGGAGTGGATAACCGCCATGCTCCTTTGGCGGTTTTCTTTGAAAAGCAACCATGTGTGCATCGTTGTCACAAGTCGGCCAGAGATCGTCCAAGGAGTCATTCGTCAATTGATGCGGGGATCCGGTCTTGAGATCGAGGCTATACAAATGGGCGGAATCCCGGGTCACCGTGAAGGTGAGGAGTGAACCATCATTTGATATGTCCTCCGGCAATTCTTCCAGTGCGCCGGAGGTTATCTGACGGATGGACCGGTCCTGCGTCGACACCATAAATAGGTTCAGTTGGCCGCCGCGATTGGATTCGCATACTATGTCAGGCCCTTTTACCTGAACCCACAGCGGGTGTCTGTCGACAGCATCCCCCGTGGTCAACCGCAGAGGGTTTTTTCCATCCAGGTCTGCCGTCCATAGATTTTCTTGTCCGTCATACGCCGTAAAAGCAATTCTGGCTTCGTCCCGGCGCACATCGAAGTGCCTCATGGACTTCAATTCCGGTCGCCGGAAGGAAATCATCGAACGGAGCGTCTGTGCCTTCACGTCATACTGAAATAGAGACACTCCCCCTTCCATATAGATGTGGTCACCGATCCAGCGAATGATGCGGAGGCAGGATCCGTCCACTTCCTGGGTCAATTGCGGAGCGCCCCCCATAAAGGCCGGTACGGTCTGCAGAAGCACTCTGCCCTGATCTCGGATCAGGTATGCGATCTCAGTGCCGTCGGGAGACCAGGCATGAGAGAGGACAATTCCCTGATGTGATGACAGGATGGATGTGGGTTCCCCACCCACCATATTCTTCAGCCAGATCTCGTTCTGGCCGCTGCGATTGGAGATAAATGAAATAAACTTCCGGTCGGGAGAAATTCTGCTGTTGCTCTCATCGCTCTCCCAGGTAATCACCTGCTCCAGGGTTGCGGAAATCGGAGAATTCTGGTTCTTTGCAGGCTTGCACGACCGAGATATCCATAACAGAGCAGGAAGGCTGATGCAAATCACGACCACTGCGGCAACTTGCAGCCACCGGTGCAGCAGGCCAGGCCCGGGCTCTAAAGCGTGCTGCAATTCTTCCGCAAGAATATCCGCGCTCTCGTGCCTTGCGGCCGGATCCTTCTCCAGACACCTCTGGACGATTCGTTCCAGGGCTTCAGGCGCATCGGGAACTAATGAGCGAAGAGGCAGGGGTTGTTCCCAAAGCCAATTCAATGGAGACGCGCCGCCGGCCTCGTGTGCAAAGGGCAACTGCCCGGTCAGGCATTGAAACAAAATGACGCCGATAGAAAAAATGTCCGAGCGCGCGTCAACCGGCCTCCCCAGCGCTTGTTCCGGTGACATATAAGCGGGCGTGCCCGCGATGGTTCCCGTCTCGGAGCGCGGTATCGTCGTCAGCGTCGATTGGTCTGACGCTCCACTCTCGAGATGCGTAAGCTTCGCCAGGCCAAAATCGAGCACCTTCACCATGCCCTCTTCATTGATCATGATGTTCGCGGGTTTCAAATCCCGGTGGATGATGCCCGCCCTGTGAGCTCTGGCGACCGCGCTGACGATCTGGATCGCAAACTTCATGGTCTCCACGGTCGGCAATCGACCTTCGCTGATCCGCTTCGCGAGCGTTTTGCCCCCCACCAGTTCCATGGCGATGAAGTCACTCCCACCCTCATTGATGATGTCGTAAATCGTAACAATATTGGGGTGGTTGAGAGCGGAGGCAGCCCTGGCTTCCTCGAGCAATCGTTTTTTTTGCTGCGGATCGCCCATCACTTCCGGGCGAAGCATTTTGATGGCGACGGAGCGGCGGAGGTGGGTATCATAGGCCTGGTAAACAATCCCCATGCCGCCGCCGCCGAGTTTCTCCTCGATTCGATAGTGCGCCAGAGAACGGCCGATCATGGCGGGTGACGGATCCTTCGCCCCATCCAGAGCAAGGTCTTGGGCGAGTACGTCGATGGCTGGGGAAACAAGGAAGCGCCCCGCTTCCTCGTGATGGGTGAGCAGCCAATCCAGTTCCTTGCGCAAAGACTCGTCGCCCCCACAGACCTGATTGAGAAATGCCTCCCGCCGATGAGGAGCTAGCTTCAATGCTGCCAAGTACAACGGCTGGATCTGGCGCCACCTTTCAGGGTCCATTTCCTACATCCTTGTCTGAGCTTTCCTAACAGCCGGATCTTCGCCAAGGTTCAACGGTCGTTCGAATCACGGAAGGCGGAATGTGCTAGTTACATGCGCGGGCGCGACCTCATATCTCACCTCCAAGTGCGTTGAGGAGCAGGATTCGAATTTGCCTCATTATACACCCCCTTGGCGGCCGAACGTCACAGCAGAGTCCGCCAGACCTGCTCTCTAGCCCGGGAGTCAATGGGAGAGTTACGACGGGCTGTGTTCCCAATGCCATGCGTTCCGCCGCCAAAAAATGAACCATGTGGTATCATAGCTTCATTCCTAAATGTCCCTGGCAATATACCGCGTCGATTTTCCATCCCATGGTGGTGGTCATTGCCAGAAAAGGCCAAGATCTTTGGCGTCCCATCCATAACAGGAGGAGCATTCCATGGACAGAGAGAAGTGGCTTGCGATCAAGGTGGGCGCGTCCACGAGTACTCCTGCAACCTCGCAGGTCATCAGATCAGGCTTTAGCGCGCTCGGCGCGGGAGCAGTCAATCATGTGCGCGGGGCTTCCACCGTCATTGGCTTTCAGGTCGGCGGCGTCTGGCTGGGAACGCTTCAGACCGCTGGGATCACATATGACGCCATTTCAGTGCCCAATGTGGCATCGAACGTCAAAGAAGGTGAGCCCCGCATCCCGCAGGAAGGCGCCTATGTGGCCATTCCGGACGTTGCCGAGAACGTCACCGTGACCCTTGTCGACAGGAAAATGATCCCATTGGCCGGCACTTTCAAACTCCGTCCAGTGCCCGAGGAGATAACGGAGAGCGACTACGTCGGCGGCAGACAAAGATTCAATCCCAAATCCACTATTTATGATTCGGACGACGAGTATCCGGGCAAGGATTTCGATTTTGTGGGCGTTAGGAAAGTCGGAGGGGTCACCGTCGCGCATCTGGTCGTTTACTACGCGCAATACAAGCCAAAGTCGGGGGCTCTCGCCGTGGTCGAATCCGTGAAGCTTCGGGTCGCTTATGACATTCCTGCGGGAGCCGGCATTACGAAGATACGCCACCCATCGAAACCCATCTCCCGCGTGAGTATCCTCGATATTGAAAGCGCCTGCGACAGCGGCGGCCCAGGATCAGCCGCCAGTACTCCGCGCGCTGCGCCGCTGCCGTGCGCCATGCGCGAAGATGTCAGCGCCGCCGGCATTGGTGGCGCTCCCAATCCCCCGGTTACTCTGAAATGTGAGGGCCAACGAGCCGAATATCTCATCATCACCATTGACTCGCTGCTGGAGGCGGTGGGTCCGCTCTATAAGGCGAAATCCAAGGCACCGCATACAGCAATCGTGACTACCACGACCACGATCCAGAATGAGTTTCCCGCCAAAACCCTGCAGGATGCGATCAAGGATTTCCTCGTGTGGGCCTCCCTACACTGGGATCAGGAAGTTCCGCTGCGATATGTCGTGCTTGCCGCCGACACAAATAAAATCCCCGCTCGCCCTATTGATCCCCCGCCAATCTTTCAAGATATTAAATATCTTTCTGACCACAACTATGCCGACCTTGGGGGTTCGTGGGCGCCAGAATTGGCGGTCGCGCGCATCCCCACCAACGACAAAGACATCATGCACAAGGTCTGCGTGAACCTCGCCAGCTACTTGGACAGACGCCGACGGGGCCCAGACGGATGGAAAGACAGAGTACTCCTAGTAGCCCCGCAGGGTCCCGGTTTTGACTTCGAGGCCTGCTCCGAGAGAATCAAGACGGACATCGGATCGCGCTTTCAAACGGTTACCCTCTATGGAGCCACCGCCCAGAGCGTCATCGACAAGATGAATGAGGGCGCCCTCATCGTTAATTACCTCGGCCACGGCGACCCCTCGAGTTGGGGGACAACACCGGAGAGATTGCTGCAAAGCAGCGACGTCTGCCGCCTCCAAAATCACGCATATCCACCCATGGTGTTCTGTATCTGCTGCGAAAATGCCGAAATCGAACAGCACCAACCCCCCGCAATGGTCAAAGCTTTCCTGCTGCACGATAACAGCGTGGCGGTGGTGGGCGCCTCGACATTTTCCATCACCACGCTTAACGAACTTTTCGATGGCTACCTCTTTCAGGCCATTAATGAGGGCCAGATCACAGCAGGCGATATTTTCGTGTTTGCCAAGAGCCAGTTGGTAAAGAACCATCCCGATCTCAATACGTATCAGACTGTTATGATGTATATGCTTTTCGGAGACCCGTCGGCTGAGGTGATCTGATCCTGGCCGGACCAGCGGAGTTGACTTCTCCTGCCAGAATACCGCAGGAACTTTGCTCTCCTTGTCACCTTTTGAATTGATTTCTGCATTCAGGGCCGAGGCGGCGGCTCGAACGAAACAGTCCATATCAGCGAGAAAATCATGAAAGACAGATAACGAGAGCGGCCACTCAACACTTTTTCACGGACGGCAGCAGGACGCGGATTTCACCAAGCTTCCCAAAGGCGACTTGATATTAGTCACTCATGAGCATGGGGATCACTTGGACCCGAAGGTCATCCAGTCATTGAGCACGAATCAAACGGTAATAGTTGCCAATGAACTTGCCCTACACCATGACCCCGGACATGGTGGCCGATGCGGCAAAAACGTTCCGGCCGAAGATTCTGTATCCCTATCACCTGGGCAACACGGACCCCTACGCGCTCGTGCGACTTCTGCAAGGTGAAAATGGGATAGAGGTGCGAATCCGCGACATGAAGTAGAACATGGAATCTGGAGGTTATGGCGCCGTTCCCGAAATTGCTGGACAATGTGTATCACGGCGCGCGACGATACACGAGGACTGATCTCGCTCCTTTCCATGGATGAGTTCGGAGCGGCGGGAAAGGGATGGGCAATGGCCGTTATTCTCAACCTCACTCAGATCAAGGAAATTCTCAACACCATCGATCCGCACCGACTCATCGGGGAGATCGCGGAAGGGTTTACGGCATACTCGCAGGGAAAGGTCGTCGTTCCTCCCGTGGGAGAGCTGGTCTTCGACAACCCGCGCGGCGACATGCACATCAAGTACGGCTACATCAAACTGGACGATTACTATGTCATAAAAATCGCTTGCGGGTTTTACGACAACCCGAAGATCGGCCTGCCGACGAGTTCCGGCCTGATGCTGCTCTTCAGCCAGAAGACCGGCGCACTGATCTGCATCCTGCTCGATGACGGGCTCCTGACACATGTGCGCACGGCCGCCGCCGGCGCCGTTGTGGCGCAATACTTCGCCCCGAAGCAGATTCGTGGAGTCGGGATTTTCGGCGCGGGAGTGCAGGGCCGGATGCAGCTGCAGTATTTGCGGCATGTCCGGGATGTGCGCGCAGCGACGGTTTGGGGAGTGGATCACCAGGAGTTGGATGCATACAAGAAGGACATGGAGGTCAACGGCTTTACAATCCGGACCACTCTGGACGCCGAAGAGATTGCATCGACCTGCAACCTGATCGTCACGGCCACTCCCTCCTGCAAGCCCCTGTTGAATGTATGCCAGATCCGAAGAGGCACGCACATCACCGCGATGGGATCGGACACGCGCGAAAAACAGGAATTGGATCCGGCCATTTTGAAGATCGCGGACAGGATCGTTGTCGACAGCCTGAGCCAGTGCCGCCTGCGCGGGGAGGCCTTTCACGCCCTCGAAGCCGGAATGATCCAAGCAGACCGGCTCATTGAACTGGGTGCCGCCATAGCGGATGGGCGGCTTCAACGGCAATCGGATGACGAGATCACGGTTGTGGATTTGACAGGCGTGGCCGTACAGGATATCCAGATCAGCAAAGCAGTCTGGCGCCTGGCCTCCAAGAAAATCTGAGCGATAAACTCTCTGCATTCCTCTCCCATTCTTGACTCGTTAAGGTAGGGAAAATCCCCCAGGAGAACGCGGGTTTTCCCTGATGCCGGTATCTAACCCGTGATTCCTCAATATCTTCAAACGCGGTCATAGCGCGTACAGAAAGCATGGTGCGTCTGGCTGGGGAAGATGCCGTGTAGCAGAAGCAGCCCACGACGTATACTTTAATTGGAGAGTCTCGGGAAGATGATATGGATCAAGAACCACTAGCTGCTTCACAGAATGACGCATCTTTTTCACCCAAAGATGACAAACATCCCCAAACGCAGGCAAAACCTTCGCAGCTGCAGATGGAGTTTAGGAAGCCCCGGAGATCGCGGGCCAGTTGGTTCTGGCTCTTGATCTTATTGCCGGCAGGCCTGGGCACATATTTCGAGTGGTTTCATGGCGGTGGCGCTATGGCTGGCACAGCCTCGCCCGCTTCCACGTCCAAAGCCGGCACCCGAGGCGGGCAAGGCATGGGAGGCACCGTCCAGGTAGTGGCCGCCGAGGTTCGTCGAGGCAACATCGGCGTCTACAGTCTTGGGTTGGGCGAGGTGACTCCAATTTACACCGTCATGGTGAAAAGCCGCGTCGACGGCCAGTTGATGCGGATCTCCTTCAACGAAGGCGACACCGTGCATCAGGGAGACCTGCTGGCAGAGATCGATTCCCGGCCTTTCGACGTGGCGCTTGAGCAAGCGGAAGGTCAACTGGCGCGTGACCAGGCGTTGCTCGAAAACGCGCACGTGGACGAGAAGCGCTACGAAGGCCTGCTGGAACTTAATGCCATTCCCGAACAACAGTTGGCTACCCAAAAGGCGTTGGTGGCGAAAATCTGAAGGCGGAGGCCTGGGACAGCAATAATAAGAAAAAAATTGCCGAAGGCTTCCTCAAGACGGTGGACAACGAGATCGACCCGACCACCGGCACGATCAAGCTGAGGGCGGAATTCGAGAATAAAGATCTCGCTTTATTCCCAAACCAGTTTATCAACGTGCGCTTGCTGGTGGAGGAAAAACACAACATAGCCCTGCTGGCCACTGCTGCCGTGCAGATGGCGTCCGATTCGAAGTACGTGTACCTGGTCAAGCCCGATTCCACGGTCACCGTCCGGCCAATAACAGTAGGGGTAGTAGAGGGGGATAACTCGGAGATCCTCTCGGGACTCAACGCGGGCGACGTAGTCGTGATGACCGGCGTGGACAAGCTGAACGAGGGCACCAGGGTGCACGCGCAGATTCAGGGCGAGGGCGGGGTGGGCCAGGGAAATGACCAAGCCTTGGCCGTGCCTGGGAATCCCCCGGGGACGGCAAGCGTCACTGGCGGGCAGGGCCGCAAGGGGCGATAGAGACGACAGGAGCATCAGAAAGTGAGCCCCTCCAGGACATTTATCCTTCGGCCGGTTGCGACGTCACTGTTGATGGTCGGCATACTTTTGGCGGGGGCCATCGCGTACGAGCAGTTGCCGGTTTCAGCATTGCCGGAAGTCGATTATCCCACCATCCAGATCGTCACGTTCTATCCTGGTGCCAGTCCCGACGTGATGGCTTCCTCGGTCACCTCACCGCTCGAACGCCAGTTCGGCCAGGTCCCCGGGCTTCAGCAGATGACATCGACCAGCTCCAACGGCAGCTCGGTCATCACCCTGCAGTTCGACCTGAGCCTGAACATTGATGTGCCGAGCAGGAGGTGCAACAATCCATCAATGCCGCGGGGACATTTCTTCCAGCCGACCTGCCGGCACCCCCCATATACAGCAAGACCAACCCCGCCGACGCCCCTATCCTGACTCTGGCGCTGACATCTAAAACGATGCCTTTGTCCAAAGTCGAAGACCTCGCCGATACGCGCCTGGCGCCGAAGATCTCGCAGTTAGCAGGCGTCGGCCTCGTTTCCATCAGCGGCGGCCAGAAACCTGCGGTGCGGATTCAGGCCAACCCTACACTCCTGGCGTCGTACGGCCTCAACATGGAGGACCTCCGGACGTCGATCGTAGCCGCCAACGTGAACCAGGCGAAGGGCAACTTCGATGGTCCGCGCCAGGCATATCAGATTGGCGCCAATGATCAGTTGCTTTCCTCGGCCGACTACTCGAAGCTTATCGTCGCCTACCGCAACGGCGCCCCTGTGAAACTGACCGACGTGGCCGCGGTCAAAGATGACGCCGAGAACCTTTGGCAGGCGGCCTGGATGAACGACGTGCCGGCCGTCATCATGAATATCAAGCGGCAACCCAATGCCAATATCATCACGGTGTCGGACCGCATCAAATCGCTTCTGCCGCAGCTCACCGGCACGCTGCCCTCGTCGGTGCAGGTGAGCATTCTTACAGACCGCACCAACACCATCCGCGCCTCCGTCAGGGACGTGCAGTTCGAGCTGCTTCTCACCGTCGCCCTGGTCATCATGGTCATCTTCCTGTTCCTGCGCAATCTCTCAGCCACCGTGATTCCAAGTGTGGCGGTGCCGCTTTCGCTCGTGGGCACCTTCGGGGTGATGTACCTGCTTGGATACAGCCTGAACAACCTGACTTTGATGGCGCTGACGATTTCCACCGGCTTCGTGGTGGACGACGCGATCGTGATGATCGAGAACATCACACGCTACATTGAAAAGGGAGAGACACCGCTGCAAGCGGCTCTTAAGGGTGCGGCGCAGATCGGCTTCACCATCGTTTCGCTGACCATCTCGCTGATCGCGGTTCTCATTCCGCTGCTGTTTATGGGCGATATCGTGGGCCGCCTGTTCCGCGAATTTGCTGTCACCCTCGCCGCGACAATTCTCGTTTCGGCCGTGGTTTCCTTGACCCTGACTCCGATGATGTGTTCAAAGATCCTGCGGCACCAGTCCGAGGCTGAACAGGGACGCTTCTATCGCGGATCCGAGCGGACATTCAACGGCATCATCGCGCTCTATGGCAGGACGCTGCGTTTTGTGCTGCGCTTCCGGACCACGACGCTTCTGGTCGCGGCCGGCACGCTTGCGCTGACCATCATCCAGTTCATCCTCATCCCCAAGGGTTTTTTCCCTATTCAGGACACGGGCATCATTCAGGGCGTTTCCGAGGCCTCCGAATCGGTATCTTTCGAGGGGATGTCCCGGCTGCAACAATCGCTGAGCAGCGTGATCCTGAAGGATCCTGCGGTGGATAGTCTCTCCTCGTTCATAGGCATCGACGGGACCAACACCACCCTGAACAGCGGCCGCATCCTGATCAACCTGAAGCCGCTCAAGGCGCGCCAGATCAGCGCAAACGACGTCATCCGGCGCCTGCAGCCGCAATTGGCAAACGTGGCGGGCATCACGCTTTTCATGCAACCGGTGCAGGACATCACGGTGGAAGACCGCGTCAGCCGCACGCAGTTCCAGTACACGCTCGAAGACCCGAACATCGACGAATTGAACGTGTACGCGCCGCGCATGCTGGCAAGGCTGTCGAAACTGCCCGAGCTCCGCGACGTGGCCAGCGACCAGCAGGTGCAGGGATTGCGGGCGCGTGTGGTGGTCAATCGCGATGCCGCCGCGCGTTTTGGAATCACCGCATCTGCCGTTGACCAGACGCTGTATGACGCTTACGGCCAGCGGGAAATCTCCGTCATGTTCACGCAGTTGAACCAGTACCACGTTGTCCTGGAAGTGATGCCGGGGTTCGATAAGAGCCCGCAAGATCTCCGCAACCTTTTCATCCGTGCTGCCACGGGATCCTCGGGAGGCACGGGTGTGGTGTCGGGCGGCTCCGCCACAGCCAATGTCAGCCGCGGACCTGTCAGCTCATCCCCGGTTTCGGCCTCGACGACGGGCGGCTCGGCGGGCGCGGCCACGGCTTCGGGCGCCGTTTATGGCGCGCCGATCGCTTCCAGCAGCGTATTCGCCAATGACGGCCAAGTTCCCATTGGCGTCTTCTCGCATGTGGACTTGACTCCCGTGCCTATCACGATTAACCACCAGGGTCAGTTTCCAGTGGTGACACTTTCCTTCAATTTGGCGAGCAATGCCTCGCTCGGCAATGCCGTGGACGCGATCAACCGCGTAAAGGCGGAAATCGGCTTGCCGGCGAGCATCCAGGCCGCATTTCAAGGCACCGCCCAGGCGTTTCAAAACTCGCTCGCCAATGAGCCGGTGCTGATTCTGGCGGCGCTGATCACCGTGTATATCGTGCTGGGAGTGCTGTACGAAAGTTACATTCACCCCGTGACGATTCTTTCCACCTTGCCTTCAGCCGGCGTTGGCGCGCTGCTGGCGCTCAATCTCTGCCGCAACGATTTCAGCGTCATTGCCCTCATCGGCATGGTACTGCTCATCGGCATCGTTAAGAAAAACGGCATCATGATGATCGACTTCGCGCTCGATGCCCAGCGCAAGGAGGGCATGGCACCCGTGGATGCCATCTACCAGGCCTGCCTGCTGCGTTTCCGGCCCATTATGATGACCACAATGGCCGCTTTGCTCGGCGCGGTTCCGCTTGCTCTCGGGACCGGCACGGGATCGGAGCTGCGCCGGCCATTGGGCATCACAATGATCAGCGGGCTGCTGCTCAGCCAGTTGCTCACCCTGTACACAACCCCGGTGATTTATCTCTGGTTCGACAGCCTGGCGAGGAAGTTTTCCAAGAAATCCAAGCACGTGTTGCAACCAGGCGTGGAGCCGATCCCGGCGCACTAAGCTATGAATCTCTCTGAACCCTTCATCCGGAGACCGGTTGCCACCACGCTCTTGCTGGTTGCCATTGCTCTTGCCGGCGCCACCGCGTTCCGGTTGCTGCCCGTGTCGCCGCTCCCGCAGGTCGACTTCCCGACCATTTCGGTGAACGCCAACCTGCCGGGCGCAAGCCCTGAGACCATGGCCTCCTCGGTGGCCACGCCGCTGGAGCGCCAGTTCGGCCGCATTGCCTCGGTGACCGAGATGACCTCGTCCAGTTCGCTGGGCTCAAGCAGCATCACATTGCAGTTTGATCTCAATCGCAATATCGACGCCGCTGCGCGCGATGTGCAGGCGGCCATAGCGGCAGCGCGCGGCTATCTCCCGAGCAATCTTCCGAGCAATCCCTCATACCGGAAAGTGAACCCTGCTGATTCGCCGATCTTCATGCTCGCGCTGACCTCCAATGTGCTGGACAAAAGTCACATCTACGATGCCGCATCGAGCATCATGGCGCAGAAATTGGCGCAGGTCTCCGGCGTGGGCCAGGTGACCGTGGGCGGGAGCTCCCTGCCGAGCGTGCGCGTGGAAGTCAACCCCATGGTATTGAACAAATACGGCATCGGGCTGGAGCAGGTGCGCCAGACCCTGGCGACGGCAAATGCCAATATTCCCAAAGGCCACTTCTCCGATGGCCAGCGGATATGGGAAGTCGGCGCCAACGACCAGATCTTCAAAGCCGCCGACTACATCCCGTTGCTCGTTGCCTATCACAACGGCTCCGCGGTTCGTCTCGGCGATATTGCCGACGTAAGAGATTCCGTCGAGAACGTGGAAAACGCGGGCTATGCGAACGCGAAGCCATCCGTCCTGGTGATCATCAACCGGCAGCCCGGGGCCAACATAATCGCCACGGTGGACCGGATTCGCGCCACCCTGCCGCAGCTCAAGGCCGCGATTCCGCAATCCATCGACATGCAAATCGCATCGGACCAGACCGTAACCATCCGCGCCTCGGTTCACGAGGTGGAGCGCACCCTGCTCATCTCGGTGCTGCTGGTCATCCTCGTGGTTTTTTTCTTCCTGCGCGATTTTCGCACCACGTTCATTCCCAGCATCGCGGTCCCGATATCGTTGGTTGGCACCTTTGGCGTGATGTACCTGCTGGGATACACACTGGACAACCTTTCGTTAATGGCGCTGACGATCTCCACCGGGTTCGTGGTCGACGACGCCATCGTGGTGATCGAAAATATCACGCGCTATCTGGAACAGGGCATGAACCCGTTTCAGGCCGCGCTGAAAGGCGCACAGGAAATCGGGTTCACAGTTTTGACCATCAGCATCTCGCTCGTCGCCGTGTTCATCCCCCTGCTGCTGATGGGGGGCATTGTGGGACGGCTGTTTCGTGAGTTTGCTGTCACGCTCTCAGTCGCCATAGGGGTCTCCATGGTAGTCTCGCTCACCGCAACCCCCATGATGTGCGCGCACCTCTTAAAGGAGCGCGGCGAGCACGGCTGGCTATATCGTGCCAGCGAGCACTTCTTCAAAATGATGGTCAACGCCTACGGCAGGACGCTCACTGTCGTGCTGCGCCACTCGTTCGCGACGCTGCTCGTGCTTTTTGGCACCATCGCTTTGAATGTCTACCTCTATGTCCGCGTCCCCAAGGGCTTCTTCCCGCAGCAGGACAACGGGCGGTTGATGGGCCAGATCATCGGCGACCAGGACACCTCGTTTCAGGCCATGGACGGGATCCTCAGACAGATGATCCGGATTATCGCCGCCGATCCTGCGGTCGAAACGGTGCAGGGATTTACCGGCGGCGGCACGTTAAACGTGGCTCGCATGTTCGTTCTGCTGAGGCCACTCAACGAGAGAAAAATCACCGCCGATTACGTGATTGCGCGCCTGCGCCCGAAACTTGCCAGGGTGCCCGGAGCTTCCCTATATCTGCAGGCCGCCCAGGATGTGCGCGTGGGCGGCCGCATGAGCGCGGCGCAGTATCAATTCTCGATGCGCGGCGACAACGTGCAGGACCTCATCGACTACGCCCCACGCATGTTCCAGCAGTTGAAGACCATCCCCATCATCACCGACATTAACAGCGACCAGCAGAATCGCGGCTTGCAGGCCCTGGTGACCTATGATCGCGAAACGGCCGCGCGTTTCGGCATCGCCCCGCAATTGATCGACGACACCCTCTACGACGCATTCGGCCAGCGCCAGGTGTCGGTCATGTACACCTCGCTGAACCAGTATCACGTCGTCATGACGGTGCAACCGCGGTACTGGCAGAATCCCGGGTTTCTCAGCCAGATTTACGTGCGCGCGCCCAACGGCCAGGAAGTGCCGCTCGGCTCCTTCGCCAAGTTTGCCCCTGCCGTAGCGCCGCTCTCAGTCAATCACCAGGGGCTCTTCCCCGCGGTGACGATCTCGTTCAACACCCAGCCGGGCGTGGCACTGGGTGATGCCGTGAACGCGATCACGGCCGCGGCGCGCAAAGTGGGACTGCCGCCTACCATCCAGACCATGTTCGCCGGCACCGCGCAGGCGTACAGTGATTCCCTGGGCAGCGAGCCGATCTTGATCGGCGCGGCGCTGGTGACCGTCTACCTGGTGCTCGGTATTCTGTACGAGAGCTACATTCATCCCATCACGATCCTCTCGACGCTGCCGTCGGCCGGCCTTGGCGCGCTGCTGGCGCTGATGCTGACCCACACCGAACTCAGCATCATCGGCATCATCGGCATCATTCTGCTGATCGGCCTGGTCAAGAAAAACGCCATCATGATGATCGATTTCGCGCTGGCAGCCGAGCGCCTGGAGGGCAGGAATTCCAGAGATTCCATCTTCGAGGCCTGCATGCTGCGTTTTCGCCCGATCGTGATGACCACTATGGCGGCCATGCTGGGCGCCGTGCCGCTTGCACTCTTGAGGGGCACGGGCAGTGAGCTGCGCCGGCCGCTGGGCATCACGATCATCGGCGGCCTGATCGTCAGCCAGGCGCTCACCCTGTTCACAACACCCGTGATTTATCTCTACTTTGATCGCCTCCAGAACTGGTGGGCCCGCGTACGCACTTCTCGCCGTGAGCCGGTCGAACCGCTCGGGTCGGAGGTCTGACATGACAAGGCGATTCATGAACCAGGAAGACAGAGTCCCGATAAGCATGCGGAATCCCGTGATTCTGGTGCTCGCCGGCGTGATCCTTTTTTCAGGAGGTTGCATGGTCGGCCCCACGTACAAGCGGGCCAGCGCTCCCGTGCCTCCTGCTTACAAGGAGGAGCCGCCCGCCGACTTCAAGGAAGCCAACGGCTGGAAACAGGCAGCGCCGGGTGACGGGGTGCTCAAAGGCAAGTGGTGGGAGCTCTACAAGGACCCCACTCTCAACGCTCTCGAGGAGCAGGTCAGCATCTCCAACCAAAATGTGCTGCTGGCTGAAGCGCAGTACCACGAGGCGCGCGAGGCGGCGCGCCTCGCCCATTCTTCATTGTTCCCCACCGCAAGCGTGACTCCTGCCATCACGGAATCTCGAACCGCAGGCGGCGCCACTCCCAACGTGTCGTCGCTCCATACCAGTTACAGCTTGCCTCTGGATGTGTCCTGGGGCCCGGATTTGTGGGGCAGCGTGCGGCGCAACCTGACCGCCGCGGCCTCCGTTGCGCAGGCCTCGGCCGCGCAACTCGAAAACATTCGTCTCATCTATCAATCCGAGCTGGCGCAGGATTATTTCAACCTTCATGGCCTTGACGGCGAGTACCAGCTGCTGGACCGCACGGTAAAGTCGTACCAGGAATTCCTGACGTTGACACGCAACCGATTTTCTGGGGGCGTGGCCTCCGATCTCGACGTTGCGCAGGCCGAATCTCAGCTCTACACGGCACAATCGAACATGATTGATTTGGGCGTGGCGCGCGCCCAGTTCGAGCACGCCATCGCGGTTCTTACCGGCAAACCGCCCGCGGAGCTATCCCTTCCCGCTGCCGTGCTCCACGACACACCACCACCGGTACCCATCGGCGTTCCTTCTGCGCTGCTCGAACGCCGGCCGGATATCGCCCAATCGGAAAGGCAAATGGCTGCGTCAAACGAAGAGATCGGAATTGCCAAAGCCGCATTTTATCCTTCGCTGACGCTGAGCGGCGCGGCCGGCTTCTCCTCCACCAGCATCGGCACCTGGCTGAGTTGGCCCAGCCGTGTTTTCTCGGTTGGGCCTGCCGCAGCGGAAGCCATCTTCGACGCCGGGCACCGCCGCGCCGCCTTGGCGCAGGTGCTGGATGCCTATGATGCCGCTATCGCCGGGTATCGGCAGACCGTGCTAAACGCCTTCCAGCAAGTGGAGGACAACCTTGCGGCATTGCGCATCCTGGCAGATGAGGAAGTGACGGTAGACCAGGCAGTCAGCTCATCAGAGCGGGCGCTCACGATCTCTACCGTGCAGTACAAGGCAGGTACCATCAGTTACCTGGCGGTCATCACGGCACAGGCCACGGCACTGAACGCCGAGCGCACCGCGGTGAGCCTCCTGACACGGCGCCTGATAGCCAGCGTGGCGCTGATCCAGGCTCTCGGCGGAGGCTGGGACACTTCGCAACTCCCCACGCAACCAGACGTGCGCGCAAAAGGCCAACGAAATTAGGTGAGAACTGGATCTTCCGTGCTCACTGACGCAGCTGGGATCGGGCTTCCTGGGGCATGACGGATGGCGTTCTCCTCAACGACGCTCATTATACTGTTATGATACCCGGTCACGACTTCCGAGAAAGCGGAAGCGGTAGAAGCGCTCCCGGCAGTCCCGACAGCGGTACGGCACGAGAAAAAAGACAGCCAGGAGCCAGTCCAATCCGTGCCGGCGGGCACGGCGGATATCGTTGGGCTCACCGCAGTATGGGCAGGTAAACATCCCTCCTCCACCATTAAAGATAACGGATGTAGTCTCGAATGGTCAAAGAGCAATCGACACGATATATTTCCGGGAATGAGGCTGCTTCGAAATGGGAGGACGTCCGACCGCACCTTTCCTTATCCGGTGTCCGATCAGCAGAATCTGAACAGTCAACCACGTTACTGATGCAAGTACCACCATCCGTAGAGCAGTCGCCACGATTGAACCTCATCAAAAAGGGGACAGGCTGCGCTCTCACCAGTTATTCTCCGAGTATCCACCTCGCTGTGAACCAAGGGCAAGAGTGAAATGACCGCGACCTCGAGGTGGAAAAACTTCTCCCCCAAAACGGGTGAAATCGTAGTGTCCCCGATTTTCCGATTTTATTGTTTCTTTGATGTCAGGGTGATGTCACCCGACTGGGTCGCCAATTTGACTGAGGTTCCGCCCGCACCGATCGGAGCGCTCACGGAGCGGATCAGTTTTTTGGCCAACACCTGAAGTGGAACGGATTCCCCATCGACAATCTGCGGAGGGTAATCGATAGAGATGTTGCCTGCCTTGGTTTCCAACTGGAGAGTGGCGGAGTAGTCCGATGGGAGCCTCAGATTCACATTTCCCTGCCCGGTCGCCGCGGTGAAGCTGTGGCCGATCCAGGTCTTGCCTGAGAGCTCGACGATCAAATCACCTCTCTTTGTCGTGGCAGAGTAGTACCCCGCAACGTTGATCGCCTCCAAGTTTCCCTCCTCCAGCGTGGCTTCCATGGAGCCGTTGAGCCCGGTGATGGCAAGGTCCCCCTTGATCATTCTGATGGCCAGGTCGGTTTTTTGAGCGGGCACGTAAACCTGGAGGTTTACTTCCATCGTGGCTCTGGGCTGCTTGGATCCCGACGTGCTGATGTGCACGGAAGTGGGCGTGTTGGTGACGCTGACCGGAAATTGCCTCGAGGCGGCCCGGGCCTCATCCGGGCTGAGGTAGAAAAAGACCTTCTCAATTTCGACCTTGACCCCGGCATTCGTCCAGCCGGCGACCTTCACGTTGCCGGGAGCAGCAGCGCTGATCTCGATGCTGCCGCCCGGATAGAATGCAAATTCCTTCTCGCTCCTTTCGACGTAGGGCGCCTTCGCGTCGGATCCTTTTTGCGCGGGAGTCTGGCCCTGTTGCCACGCGGCGGCCAGGATCATGAAACCAATCATCCAATGCATCGACATGAAAGCAGGCTCCTGTAATGGTTCGAGACGAAGTTAAGGACCGTGTGATGATCCATCGCACGGAATATGAGCGCGCAGTAGAGGACGACGGCAACCCACAGGAGGGCGCGCGCCGGCACGGTCCTCCATCGCCGCTGCAGCCGCAGGAACAGGTGATAGAAGATCCAGCACTCCAGGGCGAACGGCGGAAACCCCAAAAAGCCCAGGACCGGCATTTCGAAGATCTTCCATTCTCCGAAATACGGCACGGAGTAGGTCCAGCGGGATGCCGCCCAGAAGTTCCAGAATTCCCACATCAGGCCGCAGGCGAGTCCGGCGCCGAGCAGACTCCAGATCCTGCGCCGCGCGCCCATTGCGATCTGAAGAGAGAGGCTTTGCAACCCGAACCGCTCCAGCACCGGGTCGAGCAGGAATATCGGTCCCAGCCAAAGGGCGGGGAAGAAGTACCGTGGCCAGATCAGCGGTGCCGCGCTGAAGGCCGCGCCGAACACGATCCATGCGGATGAAGATTGCGTGTGCGGAGGAGCGGCCAGCTCTTCGCTCTCGGATGCGGAAGGGCGGCTTCTGCCGCCGAACATCAGGTACTCGACAAGGTCAGCTGTAATAAAGACGCCGGGCAGCACAGTTGCGAAGGCCAATGCATAGCCCGGCCAGCGAAGCCACAACTGCGAAGGCACATCGGCATAAGCCCAATTCCGGAGCGCCAGATTGTACCCTTCGAAAAGCAGCCAGAAGAAGACCGAGATCGGGAGCATGCGCCATAATTCAGGGCGCCGTCCGCAAATCAGCGAGCGGCCCCGGAGCCGGAGCACGAGATTGTCGGCCAGCAGGATGTAGGACCACCACGCAAAGCAATAGAACCAGGAATAAAAGGGCTCAATCCGGCGGAAGAGGCAAACCTCGGCGGCGATGAGGAGCAGGAGCCCAAACCAGCCATAAAGCTTCATTTCACTTCCCGGAGGACATTGTATTTACGGCAAATCTCGAGGACCTTATCGACAGGAAGCGCCTCGATCGTGCGACCTCCTTCCCCGGTGGTTGTCCTGGCCATGAACAGAGAATTGTAAACCGCTTCCTCGGTGGCTTCCTTCACGGCTTGAAAGAGCGGCGATACGGCATCGTTGGTCAACAAGGTAGCAGAGAGCGTGAGCGCCCTGGTATCGGCAGGCACGCGCACTTCGGGCGCCGTCGAGAAGGCGACCACGAAGTCGCCGCTGCCATTGCTGCTGTACGAGCCGGTCTTAGCGAGGCCCAGCATGGCGCGCGCGGCCAGCCGTTTCAGATTACGCGCGTCAAGCGGAGCGTTTGTCGCCACGACCACCATGCAGGAACCGTCCGGCGGGCTGTTGGGATTTCCGCCGCGCGATTTCGCGAGCTCCTGCGCGACCGGGGCCCCATTGATTTCGAGCACGCCGCCGAAATTGGTCTGGACGAGGACTCCCACGACATATCCGCCCTCCGCCGCGGCAATCTGTCGCGAAGACGTGCCGATGCCGCCTTTGAACCCGAAGCAGACGGTTCCCGTGCCCGCGCCCACAGCGCCCTCCATTACGGGGCCGCCTTTGGCCGAACGGATGGCTTCGATCACATGCTCCCTGGTCACATGACGGCCGCGGATGTCGTTAAGCGTTCCATCGTTGGTTTCGCCCACGACGGCGTTAACGGAGCGCACGCGCTCATTCCCGGGTTGAGCCAGCGTGTACTCTACGATGCCGGCAATTCCTTCGGCGACGTTCAGCGTGTTGGTCAAGACGATCGGCGTTTCGAGGTTCCCCAGTTCCTCCACTTGCGTGCTTCCTGCCAGCTTGCCGAAAGCATTGCCCACAAAAACAGCCGCTGGGACCTTCTGCTGAAAAATATTTCCGGAATGAGGCAGGATGGCTGTCACGCCGGTCCTGACGTTCTGCCCTTCGAAAAGCGTGACGTGACCCACGGCCACTCCGGTAACGTCGGTAATGGCGTTCAACGGACCGGGTTGAAGCACGCCGGGCGCGATCCCCAGCTCGCGCGCCCTTTTTTGAGCTGCGGCTTGCGTGGAAAGCGCACAAAGAGAAATCGCAAGCCCGAGTCCGGCACACAAGAACGAGGAACAAGATCCCATCATGATTCACCCCCCGCGGGAAGCGTTGAAAGATGCGGCGCGAACGAACGACGTGATCAGGCGGGCCGCTTCCGGAGAAAGCCATTGTACCGCTTTCATGCGCGCGGGGAGCGACAAGATTTCGAGATCCGGGGCGGAGGCGCACGTCCTCCGGTTGCAGAGCGACCTCCGAGAACGGCCCCGGCGCCCGGCGGCGCTTCTCAAAACCGGGGGCAGCAGCGAAAAAGCAACCAGACCAGATTTTGTGCTTGCAAAACGGCAGGTTTGAGGGGAAAAAATGGTGCAGACTCTTCCGAAGAATGCGGTCATTGGCAGCGAGGTGGGAACATATGAGCATCCTGATGCAGAAGACTTTGGGCATTCTTCTTGCGGGCGGCGTGGGCGAGCGCCTTTTTCCGCTCACGCGGCACCGGGCCAAGCCGGCGGTCCCTTTCGGCGGATGTTATCGCATTGTGGATGTCACGCTCAGCAACTGCATCAACTCGGGGCTGCGCAAGGTTTTCATTCTGACCCAATACAAATCACTGTCGCTCCACAGGCACATACGGAACGGCTGGACCAACGTAGTGGCGAAAGACCTCGATGAGTTTATCGAGGTCATACCGCCGCAGAAGAGGGTGGGCGAGAACTGGTACATGGGAACGGCGGATGCCGTCTGGCAGAACCTTTATTCGATCAAAGGCGTGCATCAAATCAACTTCGTCATGATCCTCTCCGGCGACCACATCTACAAGATGAACTATTTCCGCATGCTGAAGCAGCACATCGACAAGAATTCGGATGTGACCATCGGCGCCATCCAGGTGCCTGCGGAGCAGTCGCAAAAGATCGGTGTAATGCAGGTGGATGATTCATGCCGCATCCTGAGCTTTCAGGAAAAACCGGCGCCGCCCGAAAAAGGCGCGGCCGCTCCCGCGCAGGTTACCGCTTCCATGGGCGTGTATGTCTTCAACAAGTTTTTGCTGGCGCAGGTGCTCGAAGAAGACGCCCGCATGCCGGATTCCACGCACGACTTCGGCCGGGACATCATTCCCCGGCTGATTGACCGTTACAAGGTGCACGCGCACCATTTCGTCGATGAAAACAAGAAGGAGGCACAGTACTGGTTGGATGTCGGGACTATCGAGGCTTACTACGCAGCCAATATGGATCTCGTCGAGGTCAACCCGCATTTTAATCTCTACGACACGGAATGGCCTATCCGCACCTATCAGCCGCAGTACCCGCCCGCCAAGTTCGTCTTTGCGCAAACGGACCTGCGCATGGGCATTGCCCTGGACTCGATCGTGTCGGGAGGGTGCATTATCAGCGGAGGCAGAGTAGTGAACTCCATCCTATCTCCGGGTGTGCGCGTCAACAGCTACTGCGAAGTGGATCGCAGCATCCTGTTTCCGCAGGTTGAAATCGGGAGGAACTCGAGGATTTCAAGGGCCATCATCGACCGCGGCGTTTGCCTGCCGGAAGGAAGCGTAATCGGCTTTGATCCCGACGAGGACCGCAAGCATTATCACGTTGCGGAAAGCGGCATCGTCGTCATCTCGCCCGAGGACCTGAACCCCGCCGACGATCTGGGAGACGGCGAGACAGGGCTGTATCCATAATTTGCTTTTAGGTAAACCTCCGGCTTCGCCGAAGTACTCAAGGAGTTTGACCGTAGGGGCGCCACCTGTGGGCGCCCGGTGGGGAGACGCGATGTGGTGGACGGGCGGGCACAGGTCCCGCCCCTACAGCCAAGAGATTCTGAACCCGCCGACGCCTGTTTTTACGGTCACGGAAACCCTCACCTTGGCCTTGCTGTAATTCGCGCTGTAATAGTCCTCTCCCCCCTCTTTGCGGAAGCCGTCCAGCTGAAGGCCGCTCAGGAAATGCTTTTCCGCGGAGACCCGGACGCCGACGTCGCGCGGCATGCGAACGGTGACGCCGCCGACGCCGACAGTTATGCGGACCTCGGCATCCTGCCTCCATTGGCCTGAGAAATCGAGCGTGGCTCCGCCCACGCCGCCTTCGAACTCGAGACTGCGGAAATTGAGGTTGCCCAAGCCCACGGCATCCATGCTGCCGACGCCGCTGCGCAAGCGGATCGAGTCGCAGACAGAGGGGTTCGGCTCATAGGAAGAGATTCTGGCTCCGCCCACGCCGGATTCAAGGTCCAGGCTGCTCAGATGCAGGCGTGACAAGGCCAGGCGTGCGTCGCCGACGCCGCTGTTGATGTGCAAACTCACCGGCACAGCGTCCGTGAGGTTCAAATGCAGCCGGTTGTTTTCCCGCTCGCTTCGAATGCCCTTCTTGTGAGTGCTCTCGAGCTTGAGAGAGAATCGCCCAGTGTTCCCGCTGTCGTCGTCGTAGCTGACCTGAGGCTCATACGCGGCCTTGTCGTATTCGAGGTCGAACGAGTACGCCTGCTTGAGGCTGTCTCCCGAGATCTCGATCGAACCGATATCAAGGCTTACTTCCGCCTCGAGGGATGACTCCTTTGCGAGCGGCCGGCTCTGGTCCATTCTGGTCATTTCCGCGGGAATTCTCTCGTCCAGGCTGCATCCCGAAAGAAGTAGAACAGCCGCAATGCTCGTCTGCCATAGGATGATGTGTTTCATGAGATTCCTCCCGAACGTCGGCTATCTACCGGCCTTTTGTGCCAGCCTGATCGTTCTCCCTGCATCGAACATAGATGTCCTTGTTTTCGCTTTCAAGAACGATCTTGGGGCCGCCGGTCTTGAGTCTCCCCTTGATGGTCGCCATATCGCCCATTTCCGTGGTCTTATCCAGGCCGGCGAACTCTGAAGTGATATGGCCATTGTGTGCCGTGGCGTCCAGTTGGAACGCGGCTCCAGGAGGCAGAAACATTGTGATGTCCCCATTCCGGCTCTTGACGCCGATCTGATCCTTGCTCAGAGAATCCGTGGACAGCGTGACATCCCCATTATCATTCGTCACCGTGCAGCCTTTGTTGAAGTTGTTCACGATCACGTCTTTCATCGACGTATTGATAATCACCGGCCCGCCGGCGTTGTTTACGTGCAGGGAGGACTCTTGCGCCGCCGCCTTGAGGTAGCCGCCGATGTCTTCGAGACTGAGCCGGTCGGTGTCTGAGGTAATGTCCACATTTCCTTTGATCTTCTTTAGGGTGACGCTGCCGTAACTGCTCGTGAGTTGGACGTCGGCGGCCACATCCGAAACGTACACGCGTCTGTGGCTGCTGATGATTCTCACGCTATCCTGCAGGTTGTTGACGGTCACGTTGCTCCCGCGCGCATCGATGGCCACCGATTTGGAAACATTCTTCATGTTGACGCTGCCCTCGTCATCCGAAACGGTGACCTTGCCGTCGATATCGCTGATCTCGACAGGTGAGTATTCGTTGTGGACGTCGACATCGCCCTTGACGCCCTGCACGGTGACGCGCCCACGCGCGGTGACCGAGAGGTTGCCGGTCAAACTGGTCAGCCTGGCCTCGATATATTCGTTGGAGACAACGAAACTGCCGCTGCAATCATGAACTTCCAGCGTCCCCTGCTGGCTGGAACCGGTGCTCGACTGCACATTGATTTTGCCGTCGAGGCCAGAGACATTCACGCCGCCGAAAGAATTGCGGAGTTCCAGCTGCACGCGCTTCGGAACAAAAACGTCCATATCTGTCTTGAAGTGATAGTTCCTGGAGGACAGACCGTCGCGATTCGTCTTCAGCACAAAAGTCAATGCCTTTGCCTGACCCTCCTGGCCCCCTTCCACCTTGATTTCATCCGCAATCTGCCGGGCGCGCGCCTCGTCGTCCTCGAAAACACTCTTGCGCAAATGAACACGGATCTCATTGTCGCTCCCGGGAGAAACGGACACCTGGCCGTTTGAGTTTTCGATCCGCACTGGTGTCTCGGAATTCAGAGGGTAGGTAAATTCCTGTGTGTACTCGTGCGTGGTTCCGAGGAAGACGTCGGTGCCCCCAATATTAATGGAGGAAGACAGCATGTCCTTTACGGCGCTGCCCGGGATTTGGGATATCGCGAGACCGATGATCAGCACGAAGAGCAGGCTAAAGACTTCTCCTACCTTAAGAGACACTCCCTCCTTCTGCCTGAGGTAGTCTATTACCTTGCCCAGCCCGACGAGAATGAGAAGAATCGGCCAGTAGCGCCTCGCCATCGCCCAAAGGTCGGGGCCGATGCCGAAGTTCCTTAGCAGGAACATGATTCCGAATGCCGTCCAAAGCAAACCCGCCATGAGCGATGGTTGCCGGTGACGCCGCCTTGCCGTTTCGTCTGCGGCCTGCTCCTGTTGCCAGGTTGCATAACCGTAGAGCTTGCGGGCACCGATCAGGATGAGCAAGACCGGCCAATAACGAGCTGCCAACTGCCACGAACTCTGGTTCGGGTACCAGTTGGGGAGAAAAAAGACGAGACCGATGGCGATCAGAATCAATCCGAAAACCAAAGCACCCTTCCGGGATCCAACAGACATGAAACCCTCCCAAGCCTAGTTCCTGGGCTCGCTCGCGCCGGGCACATTCCTCACTGCGGTCGCGTCCTCACGCTCGCGCAAGGCTCGATACACAAGGTACGCTCCGAGCGCAATGAAGGCGAGCGGCCACAACCGATTGAGAAAGTAGAAATGGATGAAGTTCTTGAGCAGAAACACCATTCCCAGGACGATCAACAGGACTCCCCAGACGGCGACCGTGTTATCCTTGGCCGGGTGCGCCTTGGCCGGCATCTCGTCCACCCGGGAACGCAGATTTGCTTCCGCCATGCGATACGAATCGAACATCGTAAAAACGAGGAAGACAAAGGCGCCGAATCCGAAAATACCGTGCACTTCGTCTCCCATGATGACCAGGGCGGCGAAGACAGCGAACTGGACGAGGGCTCTCTGGTAGTCGCCGTTGTAGACGGCTCCCATTCCAGGAATCAACGACAACGCCGCCGCACGCTTGGGCGCATCGGTGGGAATGTGCAGGTCCTTGACAGAAGCTGCCCATTCTGCGCCGCGCACCAAACAATCCTGACAGAAGACCTTGCCCTTGATCCGGTGCGAGCACTCGGCACACAAGGCCTTGCTGCAAGTGCTGCAGTATTCCTGGGAATCCACCGTGGGATGATAAGAACATTTCATACGACATCTCCTCCCAGGGGCGAAAGCGAGCCCCGGTTAAGCAGGCAACAGCAGGACACTGCTCTTCTTTGGCTGTGCAGGAGCCTTTTCCGGCTGTTTCTGCTCGTCCGGCTTCTTGTTGCCCTCCGCCGGCACATCCAACTGCTCGATCATGAAACCGAGTTTGTGCATCAGATTGTTTTTAAAGAACGAGAGCTGGGTCTGATACTCGTTCTTCGTGTCATAGAGCTTCAGTCCTGCGCTGTAGATTTGCTGAACACCCCGGTCCATCCTGCTGAGCAACTCTCCTGGCGTGAGGGTGGATGCAAGCGTTCCCACGCGGGGTGCCATCAGGTCGACCAGCAGGGCTGCGGACAGCAAGGCCAGTCCTACTCCCATAGCGAAGCGCGGAGTTAGGATGGGACGCAGGAAATAGGCGCGGAGCCGCTCGCGGAGCGATCGGGATCGCGGACGTCCAGAGGTTCTCAGCAGGACCCGATCGATCAGCTCAACGTCCGCCTCGTAGGACGGAAACGCCTGGCAGGTAACCAGGATGGATCGGATCTCCTCCATCAGTCCCTGACAACGGGCACATTCCTGGAGGTGCTCGGCGACTCGGACCATCTCCTCATGCGGCAATGTCCGCTCGACATATTCGCTCAAGCGATCTTCCACCAACCCGCACTCCATAACCGGCTCCCTAAATCTGCACACCTGCCTGTGCACGACGCTTGGTCAGCAGTTTTGCCAACTCGAGACGCGCCCGGTTGATCCGGCTCTTGACCGTACCTTCCGGGATTCCTAAGAGCTCCGCGATCTCCAAATAGGGCATGCCCTCGAGGTCACGCAGAATGATGGCTTCCTTTAGCTCAGGAGAAAGTGCCTGCAGCCCATCTCCGAGAAACCTGGCCGCCTCCGATTGTTCGGCGATGCGCTGAGGACTGGCGACCTTTTCGTCCTTCAGGTTCATGTTTTCCATTTCCTCAGTCCCGGCGGCCTGCTGGAAGCGCCGCGTGCGCCGATAATGATCAATGATCAGGTTCCGTCCTACTCTCATGATCCAGTTCTGAAAGCTGCCGGACTCGGAACGGAAGCTCTTCAGATTTTGATAAACCCGAATAAATATTTCCTGAGTCAAATCCTCCGCTTCATCACGGCGACTCGTGTAGCGATACGAAAGGTTGTAGATCCTTTTGGCATACTGGCTCACAACCGTCTCCCAGGCGGCGTCATCTCCCTGGAGACATCGCTCAACGACTTTTTCATCGCCTGGGAGCAATCGCAACTCCATGTCTCTAATCCCGAGAAACGAAACGAGGAAGCGCAAAGTTCAAAAAATCACTGTCGGCCTTGAAGGTCGGTGAGGGTTTTCATGCGATATCGGCATCGCCCGGGCCGGACACCCAACTCTATCAGATACAGGCAAATAGAAGATACAGAAATTGGGGACAGGCCCCATAACCTTGAAATTATGAATTTGGGAACAGGTACCATAACCTCGAAATTCCAAAGTGCACCAAGCAGGTTTGTCCGGGATAATTTCGAGGTTATGGTACCTGTTCCCAAATTGAGCGGTGCGTTTCTTCTTGACCTTTGGGGCAATTTCATATTTATTTCGTAACGTCTTTGAAATCGCCTACTTGAAGGATTCTCGCGGGCGGGAGGCCAGAATTCCCTCCCAGGATGGATCGGAGTCGAGCCGATGAAGTGCCCATACTGCGGACATATGAAGGATCGCGTGGTAGACTCGCGAGAGAGCCGTGAGGGAGATTCGATTCGCCGGCGCCGCCAGTGCCTGCAGTGCTCCCGGCGCTTCACGAGTTATGAGCGCATCGACGAGATTCCCTACATGGTCGTCAAGAAGGACGGCGGCAGGGAGAAGTTCGATCGTAGCAAGATCCTGTCCGGGCTGTTGAAGGCTTGTGAGAAGAGGCCGGTCAGCCTCACGCAGCTCGAGAAGATTGTCGATCTCGTCGAGCTTCGAGTCCAGGAAAGTCCGGAGCGGGAACTCGAGACTGTCGCCATCGGGAAAACCCTGCTGTCGGAGCTGAGACGACTCGACAAAGTCGCCTATCTCCGATTTGCGTCGGTCTACCTGGAATTCGAGGATGTGGCTGAATTCATGACCGAGATCAATGAACTGTTTGAAAAGAAACCGTCCTAATTTCCGTACCGCTCGCTGAAGGCAGACGTCATGTTTGAGATTCGAGATTCGAGATTCGAAATTCGAGATTGAGAATATTGAATCTCGAATTTCGAATCTCGAATTTCGAATCCAGCTCTCGGGTAACCTATGTCGAAATCGCGCAAGCGAGACCTGTACGACCAGGTACAATCCTCACTCATTCTTGAAGCCGAGGAAATCCTGGATCGACTTGCCGTGGGCAGCTGGATTCCCAATGTCGACATTTGCGAGACGCCGGATGCCGTGACAGTCCGCGTGGAGGTGCCCGGAATCCTGCCATCGGACATCCGGCTCACAGGTCAAGGAAGCGCCCTCAGGGTTCAGGGTGTAAAGCGCGAACCGGTCGCCGTCCGCCAGCGCCTTTCCTACTATTGCCTGGAAAGGAGATACGGGAGGTTTGACCGTCAGATCCACATCGAAAGGGTCGTGGACGCCCATCGCTCCAAGGCAATTCTGGCTAATGGGGTTCTTACCATCGAGATTCCCAGGATCAGGGAACGGCGCGGCGAATTGTTCGAGATTCCGATCACCAAGAAACTAAAGTGAAACTTGCCGGGTAAATCCGAATCGAATTTAGGCGAAAGGACTTCGAAGCGGTTATGACGCCAGCGGACTTGAAAGAGGAACCAGCAAAAAAGGAGGCGGGCACCCCGCAGGATGATCAGATCCTGATCCCAGATAGGCTTCCGGTGCTGCCCCTGCGGGACGTCGTTACGTTCCCGTACATGATTCTGCCGCTCGTGGTGTCTCTCGACAAGGCTATCCATGCGGTCGACCAGGCACTGACGCAGAATCGCATGATCCTTCTACTGACGCAGCGCAATCAGGAGGTTGAGACTCCGAGCTCGGGGGAGATGTACGACATAGGCACCGTGGGCATGGTGATTCGGATGCTCAAAATGCCGGACCACGGCGTCCGCGTCCTTGTTCAGGGGATGGCAAGAGCCCAGGTGGAGAGCTGGGACGAGGGCTTGCCTTACCTGCAGGCAAAACTTCGAGTGCTGGAGGAAATCGCGCCGGAAACCACCGCCGGCCTCGAAACGGAAGCGCTGATGCGCAATGTGAAGGAAGCTCTCGAAAAAACCAGCGCTCTGGGAAAGACGATCGCCCCCGAGATCATGGTAATTGCCTCAAACATGAGCGATCCGGGGCGCCTGGCTGACCTTGCCGCATCCAATCTGACACTCAAGATCGAGGACGCCCAGGCGGTTCTCTCGATCCTGGACCCGATGCGCCGCTTGCGCCGGATCAACGAACTGCTCACGCGCGAAGTCGAAGTCCTGATGGTGCAGCAGCAGATCAATATCCAGGCAAAAGACGAGATCGAGAAAGGCCAGCGGGAATATTTCCTGCGCCAGCAGCTCAAGGCCATTCAAAGCGAACTGGGTGAAGGCAACGAGCTTGCCGAGGACGTGGCGCGCTATCTCAAGAAGGCCGATGAAATCAAGATGCCCAAAGAGGCGCGCACTGAATTCGACGTGCAGGTGCGCCGGCTAGAACGCATGAACCCGGAATCGGCGGAAACGGCGACGTTGCGCACCTACCTGGACTGGATGGTCGGCTTGCCCTGGAGCTTCCGGACGGAGGACATTCTGAATCTGCGCAAGGCGCGCAAAATCCTGAATGAAGATCACTACGGCCTCGAGAAGATCAAGGAACGCATTCTCGAACATCTTGCCGTGCGCAAGCTGAAGAAGAACACCAAGGGGCCGATTCTCTGCTTCGTCGGGCCCCCTGGAACCGGGAAAACCTCGCTCGGCAAATCGATCGCTCGCTCGCTGGGACGGAAGTTCGTGCGCCTCAGCCTCGGCGGCGTTCACGATGAGGCCGAGATCCGCGGCCATCGGCGTACCTATGTGGGCGCCATGCCCGGCCGGATCATTCAGAGCCTGCATCAGGCCGGGACCAGGAACCCCGTCTTCATGATGGACGAGGTGGACAAGATCGGCGCCGATTTTCGAGGCGACCCATCCTCGGCCCTTTTGGAGGTCCTGGATCCGGAACAAAATGATTCGTTCCACGACAATTATCTCGGAGTTTCGTTCGACCTGTCCGACGTCTTGTTCGTTACGACCGCAAACGTCCTCGACACCATTCAACCCGCATTCCGCGACCGGATGGAAATCATTGCTCTTTCGGGATACACCGAAGTCGAAAAACTCCAGATCGCCAAGCGGCACTTGGTTCCCAAGCAGCTGGAAGCGCATGGCCTTTCTCCTGAGGACATCGTCTTCCCGGACGACGTGATCGCCCGGATCATTCGCGGCTACACGAAGGAAGCCGGCTTGCGCAACCTCGAGAGGGAGATCGCCGCCGTCTGCCGCAAGGTGGCGATGAAGCATGCCATGGGAAACCGCAAGGCGGTTCTTCTGCATCCCGCTTCGCTCCATCGTTATCTGGGTCCGTTACGCATCCTGCCGGGTGAACACCTGAACCGCAATCAGGTCGGAGTCGCGACCGGCCTGGCCTGGACGCCTGTGGGCGGCGAAATCCTTTACGTCGAGGCGCAGGCGATGAATGGCAAAGGCGCGCTGATCCTGACTGGCCAGATGGGAGATGTCATGAAGGAGTCGGCGCAGGCCGCGTTGAGCTACACCCGGGCTCATGCCGATACATACGGCATACCGGAGGACTTCTTCTCGACGCATGATTTTCATATTCACATCCCTGAAGGCGCGATCCCCAAAGATGGGCCATCGGCCGGCGTCACCCTGACTTCCGCGCTCGTGTCGGCCTGTACCGGCCGGCCTGTGAGCAAGTCGATCGCGATGACCGGGGAGATCACTCTCAGTGGGAACGTCCTTCCGGTCGGTGGAATCAAGGAGAAGGTTCTGGCGGCGCACAGGGAAAAAGTGCGTATTGTGATGCTTCCCCGCCCCAATAAAAAAGACCTCGAGGAGATTCCGCGAGAACTGCGGCGCGAGCTGAAGGTGATCCTGGTGGATCGATTGACCGAAGTTCTAAAGAGAGCCTTGATTTGACCGGGCGAAAACCGCATCGCGAGATTTCGCCGGCGGCCAACTCCGGGGAACCAAACGCCGCCGCGCCCGGTTTCCACAGCATCGTTTTGGTCTTTCCTCGTGAATAAGAAAAGGGCCCCCGCATTCGACGAGAATCGCATCGTGCATTGGCTCCTGAAGCGATTTGGAGCCGGAGGCGCCTCTCTCATCAAGGGAATCGGTGACGATGCGGCCGTTTTGCGCGCTCGCGGCGCCGCTGACTGCATGGTCATCACCACGGACATGCTCCTCGAAGAAGTGGACTTTCGCAGGGACTGGCTCACCCCGTCCCAGCTCGGGCACAAGTCGCTGGCAGTCAACTTGAGCGACCTGGCCGCCATGGGCGCCCGGCCGCGATTTTTCACGGTCGCCCTCGCTCTTCCTCCGGACATCACCCGGGACTGGATTCAGGCTTTCTATACAGGAATCGCTCGGCTCGCTCACCGGCACCGCGCCACGCTCATTGGAGGCGATCTTTCGCGCTCGCCTTCAGGCATTCAGATCACGATTACTGCCATCGGGGAAGCCTCTCCGAAGCATGTCATCTATCGATCAGGCGGCCATCCCGGAGACCTGCTTTATGTCACGGGCGTTCTGGGAAGAGCCGGCGCAGGCCTGGCCCTGCTGCGGCAAGGACGCAGTACCGGCAGGAAAAATGTGGAGCGTTCGGCCCTGAGGGCTCAAAGGACGCCCGCGCCCCTCTGCGAAACTGGGGTCTGGCTGGCGGAGAGCGGCCTCGCGAATTGTATGATGGACTTGAGCGACGGGTTGTCGATGGATTTGCCCCGTTTATGTCTGGCCTCCGGCACGGGAGCAGCGATTTATGGCGATCAGATTCCTGTATTCGCGCCCGCCCGCGCTTGGCATTGCGATCCGGAGGAACTTTCTTTGCACGGCGGCGAGGACTTCGAGCTGCTGTTTGCGGTTTCTCCGGCGAGGGCGCCAAGGCTCGAGGCGGCCTATCCGGCGAACTTTCCCCGCATTCACTGCATAGGACGGTTGCTGCGGAAGCGCGGCGTGTTCTGGTCCCCGGCCCGAAACAAACCACTGCGCCCGCTGGTCGCGTCCGGCTTCGACCACTTCGCAAATAGGACGCCGAAATCGGGAGGGCCCAAATGACAGCTGAATTCGTTCCCTCCGCCGCGTAGAATAGCGAGCATGCACCGAAATTCGCTGGCCCGACGAGCGAATTAATGCGGCGCATTCGATAGGGGAAAGCCGGGCTGAATATCCAGGAAGCGGACGAGGATCGGATGGAAGAATCGCCGGAGAAGACAGCGTGTGAAGGAGAAGCCCTGCATGAGCTGGAGGACTTGCTCGGTTACCGGTTTCGGAACCGATCCATCCTTTCGAGAGCCCTCACGCATCGATCCTTCGCGAACGAAAAGGAAAGCCAGCGGCCGCAGCACAACGAGTCGGTCGAGTTTCTGGGCGATGCCGTTCTTGGGTTTCTCATCAGCGCAAAGATCTTCGACCGGTTTCCCGACTCCAACGAAGGAGAGCTGAGCAAGATCAAAGCCTATCTTGTCAGCGCCGCCAATCTGGTCCATCTTGCCGAGAAGATACGCCTGGGAGACTTTCTCCTTCTCGGCCGCGGAGAGGAAAAAACCGGGGGCCGCTCCAAGCGCGCCATTCTGGTCGACGCCTATGAAGCGCTTCTCGGCGCACTCTATATGGACGGCGGCGTCGAAGCTGCCAGGAATTTCCTCGATCGCCAGATAGCGCCGCTTCTCGATTCACTGAACCTGCACCACTTGACCTACGGAGACTTCAAGTCCGCCCTCCAGGAACAACTGCACAACATAGCCCGGCCCGAACCTGTCTATCAGGTCGTCGACGAAATCGGCCCCGATCACAGGAAGGTATTTGTCGTGGAAGTGGTGGTCGGAGGCAAGGTGGTGGCGCGTTCTTCAGGCACGACCAAGAAGGAAGCGCAGCAGGAAGCCGCGCGTATCGCCCTCGAAAACCTGAAGCAAAAGGATCAGGAAACTGTTTAGCCGCAACAAGGATGCAGTGCTTCCGGATCAACGGCGGAATCAACCGCGAAGACTCTAAGAATCTGCAAGAAATCCTGACGAGGCGGAAGATATCGGCTTCTGCGCCATTGACGGAGCCTGGAGTCAAACGCGACTCAATCAGCTCAACATGGGGTCAAACCGACGCGGGGAGCGCGTTTGACTCCAGGCTCCGTCAATGAATGGCGACGCGGAGCGCCGGCCCTTTCAGGGCTGCAGAAGCCGATGCCTCTTCGAGATTCTTCGAGTCTTTGAGTCTTCGCGGTTCGTCTTGCCTTTCGATCATGCGATCCGAATCTCAGAAAAATGCCAAACAGTTACAGGATCAGGAGCAACGACTCTCAGAGGCGCAGAGTTTGCAGCAGCCGCAGTGCTTCAGAATTGCTGGGGTCAATGTGCAGCGCTTCATGAAACTGCGCTTCCGCTCTTTTGGGCAGGCTTACCTTGATGTACAGCTTTCCGAGCTCAATGAGGCTTTCGGGGCGCATGGAATCGAGCGCGATGGCTTTGAGCAGATGTTGTTCGGCTTCCTTGCGTTGCAGGACAATCTCGCTCTGGGCAACGCCCAGAAGATGGTGGAAGCGCGCGATGTCCGGCCGCAGCCAGACGCACTCCCTGAGCTGAGCGACGGCCTTCTCAAACTCCCCCTTTATAAGAGAGGTGCGCCCCGCGCGGTACAGTGTCTCGGCCATCCTTTCTTTTTCTGAGTCGGCGGCGGCGCGTCCTTGGACGGCCGCTTCCACACGACTTTCCTTTTTCACGCGCATCTCGTCGTAGTTGGCACGTGCCGCGGGGACGCTAAGCGTTGTGTAGGCGCCGGTGATATAAGTGAAAAGCTTCTCGGCAACAGCATGCAGGTTGGCGCCGCAGCCTTTGGATTCGAAGAGGTCGGGATGATACTGTTTTGCCATCTCGTGATAGGCGCTCTTGATGTCGGCATCGGATGCGTCCGGCGGCACAGAAAGGATCTCGTAGAGGTTCGCGATCTCGAATCGTCGCAGCAATTCCTCCATCTGCTCAGAGATTTGGGCGCCGGGGAAGTGAGCCGCCGAGATGGCCTGTTCCGGCGCCGCGGTCTCCAGTTTCAGAAGCCCAAGGATCAGCAGGCACTGGATCACTTCCTCCGGGGTCGCCGCGCCTGCCGGCAAGGCAGGAAGCAGGTATTCGATGGGAGTTCTCCCGTTCACTTGAGCATAAGCGAACGCTTCCGCGCCGTTCAGCGGCAGATTCGTCCGCCCGCCCGGGTTGGGATTGGCAAAAACCACTCCCGCGAGGGGTTGGAATGATGCCGGGACACAATGATTCCGCGCGGCGCGCCGCGCCGCCTCGACCAGAGCCAGGGGCAACGGAAGATATAGACTGCATCGTCGGCGGGTGATGCCATCACCGTGGAAAATGCGCAGCTCACATCCGCTCCATGCGAAGAGCGATGCCAGGATGGTCACGGCCTGTTCGTAAGTGCCTTCGTTCATCCGTTTGTCGTCCAGGCCCGTTGCAAGCATGATCGCGTCGTCAGAGCCGCGCCCGCTCTTCATTTCGGCGGAGACCTTCTTGAGGTCCGTTCTGGAGAGCAGGTTCAATCTGATAAGAATGTGAGCCAGATGTTCATCCGGCAGGTTGCTCTCGGCGAAGGCGAGCGTCCCGTTGGAAATCACCAACTGTTTCTTCGAGGAACCGCGCTCGACCCGCACGACACAGCTGCCCGGGGTTCCGTGCAGTTTCAGGAGAGTTTCCACAAGCCGTAGCGGAAGGGCGCCGGATTCGATGTTCATGCTTCAGTCTCCGGAATACATATCGGCTGGGAGTTCGGGGAAGGCTCATGCAAAGTCGGGCTCTGCGGTGAAGCAGACCTTACCTCTAACCGGGGGAATGCGCACGTAAGCGCTTGCGGAAGCCACCACCTCCTCGTTGACCTGGGAGTGGACGTAGACACCGGACCGTGATTGAGTGGATAAGAGACCGCCGGCGCCTCACCGGCGGTTTTCTGCGCGACGGAAAAGATTTTGTGCGTCGCGAAGAAAGTGGTGTCCGGCACAGAGAAGATGCTCTCGGTGTCGGAAAAAATGGTCCCCGTTGGGGAAATCATGGTCCCCACGTCGGAGAAGATGGTCCCCGTCGTGGAAATCAGGGTCCCCGCGACGGAGAAAATGGTCGGCGTCGTGGAAATCATGGTCCCCGCGACGGAAAAGATTGCCTCGATAACGGAGACCACGGTCGAAGCCTCTGACAAGATGGTCAACGGGACGGAAATCATGGTCCCCGTCATTGAAAAGATCTTTTCCGTGACGAAGACCATGGTCAAAAT
>JBEKIX010000020.1:0-40582 GCA_050011535.1 Acidobacteriota bacterium | reverse complement strand
GCGCAACTTGTCGGCGGCCGCCGTTCGTGTGATCGTCGCCTGCCAGGCTGCAACTGGAGAAAAGCGGTCGCTCGCGGCGCCGGACGCGCTCAACTCGATTTCCAGGAAATCCACCTCGCTGTTTTGCTTCTGGTGGTAGGAGATTTTTTCGTTGCCGATGACGCGCAGCTGTGTGACCGGCACGCTTCGGTCTCCGGTGATCTTAAAAAGGCGCAAGTCCTGGCTGAGTCGCAGCTGCTCGGTGCGATTGCCTCGTTTGATTGCAAGCGTGCTCTTGGAATGCTCGCCCGCGATTTCGCCATTCGGTTCCGCCGAAAGACCGGTCTTGAGTACCTCCGGATGAATGGAGAGAATCCAACGAACCAGCAGGACGAGGGCATCGCCCCGCCGGATCGATTCATTCGGCCTGATGCTGTTGTCAGGATAAGGCTGCCACAGTTTTCGTTGGACAAGGTAGGCGATGGCATGCCGGGCGGAAGCCGGCACACTCGCTCCGTCGGTGAAATTGTTCAGATAATAATTTGCGTCGGCCTCCGAAATACGCTGCTCGAGTTCCCGGGCGCCGAACAGTCGCTCTGCGGCGAATCGGATGAATCCTGCGCGCGAGGTGATGTCAAGCTCTGGTGTGGTGCGTTCCTGATCGGAGCGGTTCCCCAGCTGGCGGCTCTTCTCGATCCAGCTTTTGAGTTCCTCAGCGGCGGATGCTCCTGCAATGATTTCAGGCGCCATCTGGGAAGGAGTGGTCAATCCAAGGACTCGAGCCAACTCCAACTCGCGATTGGCGGGAGTGCCATCGGCGGCCAGAATCACCTGGTCGAGATCGTGGTTCCCGCTTACATTGGCTTCGGATGCCTCTGCGGCGCCTTCCACGGTGCAGAACACACTCTTCAAGTAGGGTACGGGAGGGCCGTCGAACACATTGGAATAATCTTCGGTGCGGCCGCCGCACGTGGACGTGTACATCGCATTGATCAGGCTGTCGGCGTAATAGATCGCGATCCCATAGGTTTCTTGCACGGCAGCGTTGGAACCGCTCTTTTCCAGGGAAACTCCCCCGTACACCTGGGCTTGCGTATCGTCGGTCAGGTCGAACCCATCGGCGCGGAACCGGCCCATGTTCTTGAGCGCGTACGTGCGCGCCGCAATTGCCTGTGCATCCAGGGCAGCTTCCTCCGGATAACTCACCGGGCTCAACTCTGCCGGGACAACTCCGAGTAGATACTCTTCCAAGCCCAACTCGTTGACGACCACTATGCGGCTGTTGCTAACGAGGCTGACCTCAAGCGTGCCCCGGTAAGGTTTGCCGTTCAGACGCAGGTAGCTCGCATCAGATCCCGGCAGAAACAAGTAGCCGGCGCGGCTGAGACGAAAGAGACCATCCGCGCCGCGCAAAGCCAGCGTGGGCTCGCCTTTGACAGCCTCGCCCACCTCGCTAACCACGAACGCGTCACGGTAGCCGGCTTCGGCGAGCGGACCGGCGACAAATTCCTGCGCTTCCTTTCGAGACGCGAATTCGCCGAGGCGCACCTGTTTCGTCCTTGTCGATGTGCTTTCATGCACCACCGCCGGCAGCGAAAAACGCTGGCTCAATTGCTGTCCGAGCTTTTCCGCTGCTTCCTGACTTGCGAGTGCCGCAACCTGTACCCGATAGATCTCCCCCTCACTTGCGGCCGGGCGTTCGAGCCGCACCTGAACCTGGCCAGCCAATGTCCGGCGCGGTGTTTCCGGGGTCTTCTCGACGAGGACAAAGTCGCCGGCGGCCGAAATCTTCAGATCCTCGCCTGACACCGTAAGACCGATACGGATCAGAGGCCCGCGCAGGCTTTTGTTGAGAGAAACGGAAGACATCAGTGGCACGGCGCCCGCATTGGTGGTGGCAGGCGCCGCGGGTGGGGTAACCGTAGCGACACCCGGCGGCTCTTTCCTGGGTGCAGGCGCAACCGTGCGCGGCGGCGGCGTGGGCGCGGCCGGAGGTCTGACGGCTGCGTTCTTGTGGCCGCATGCAACGGCGAAGATTGCCAGGGAGAAGAGAATCGAACGGGTGGAAGACCAGAAGAATCTGACTGCGGCTCTGTGCATGAATTCCGACCGAAAAAACGCGCCGAGATCGGCGTATTTGAGGAGCGGAAGCGCAAATGCGCGGCAGCCCTGCAGGATCCCTACTTCCGCTCGTTGTAGGCAAAAACGAATCTGGCCCCGACGCGATCTGCCGGAAATCCCTGTGGCAGGGGCGGGAACGGATTCGAGCGAGTCACTGCGTAGAGTGCGGCAATATCGAGCGACATGTTCCCGGATGAGACTTCGATCTTGGCGTCGCTGTACCGCCCGTCTCTCGTGATGTAAAAGAGGATCGTCGTGCTCCCCCGCGATTCGCGCAGGTTGGAGGGGATCTCCCAATTCCCCCTGATCCTTTCTTCTATAATCTTCTCGAAATCACCGAGGTTGAAACCTTTGGTATCGAAAAGAGTGCCTCCCTGCACCCGGGCGCCGGTCTGCTGATCCTGCGGATTCTTAACCGGCGGGCGGGACTGGGCACTCGCGTTTGACCCCGGTGGGGGAGCAGAGGCAGTCGTGGGCGGCTGAACCACGGACACCCCCTTCGGGATCTGCGCTGGAGTCTGGTCCAGCGCAGCAGCGGGTGGACTGGGGATTGGAGGCTTTTTGGTTTCGATCGGCGGCTCTGTGCGCGCTGCATCTCCGGTGCCTACACCCGCCGCTCCCGAAACTGCCGATACCCCGCCGGCCGGGACTGGATTGGCGGGAACCGGAGGAGGTTCCGGTTTCGGCGCCGGGGGAGGAACAAGGGCCTCGCCCGAGCGCATGTTGATGTGAATCGGACGTAATTCCGGCACCTTGGACTTGGGTTTGCTCCAGTCGTAAATGTTTTTCTTCAGGACTGCATCGGAGGGCATTTCCAGGGATCCGAGCACAGCCACACTGCGCCAAGTCTTGGGAGGGGTCTGAGATAAATCCGCCGCCGGAGGCCGAAACCACAGGTTCATCCCGCCCCTCAGCAACTCCGGGTATCTGATCAGAATCAGTAGCGCGCAAACGTGAGCAAGGCAGCTTAGAGTCCAGGAAACGAAAAGACGTTTGCTGGGCGGATGTTTCTGATAACGCCCTATTGCATATTCAAACATGGTATCCGGCCGAACCTGGCGATCTAAGTATAAGAAAGCCGGCTAAGCTAAGTCAATTTCAAGGCTTGGCGTGGTTGCCCGCTCATCGACGCTCCGCAGCGCCTGCGCCTGCGCACGTTCTGCCTGTCCCAGGATCTGGAGCGCCAGATCAAGCGTCTTTCTGCCTTCAGCACCCGTGCATGCGATCGGTCCGACTCCGCGGACGGCATCCAGAAATGACCGCAATTCCAACGCAAGTGGCTCCTGATGAAGCGGCGTGAGCTTCCGGGTGACTATCTGTGGTGCTCCGATCGAAAGGCCGTCAAGGCGAAATACAGTCACGTCCTGCCTCGTGTAATCGATCGAGATGTATTCACGAGCCTGGAAAAATCTCAGTTTACGGATTTTTTCCATGGAGACCCTGCTGGCGGTCACATTGGCGACACATCCGTCGGCAAACCGGATCCGTGCGTTCGCGATGTCGATGCGCCCGGTCAGAATCGCTATTCCCACGGCATCGACATGTACAGGCGGCGCGCTGACGAGCAAGGAGATGATATCCAGGTCATGGATCATCAGATCGAGGATAACGTCGATGTCGAGGCTGCGCGGAGAAAACAATCCCATGCGGTGAGCTTCGAAGAAGAGCGGCTTGCTGACAAGCTCGCGAACCGCCAGGATTGCCGGATTGAATCGTTCCAGATGCCCCACCTGGAGCACGAGTCCCTTTGATTCGGCAGCGCGAATGAGCCGGTCTGCCTCCGTCAGGGAATGGCTGATCGGTTTCTCCACCAATACACTCACGCCTTGCTGCAGGAATTGTTCCCCGATTTCGGCATGCAAGGTAGTGGGTGTTGCGATGCTGACGGCGTCGATCTTACCGAACAGTTCGTGGTAGTCCGTAAAGGCCCGCGTCTGAAGAGGGCGGGCAATTTCCTCCGCGCGTCCCGGCCGCGTATCTACGACACCGACGAGGACGGCATCCGGCAAGGTGGAATACACCCTCGCGTGGTGCTGCCCGAGAGCTCCTACTCCTACGACGCCTACGCGGATCTTATCCACAGGTGCTCCTTCAAAACCCTGTCTGGACCCTATCATTCGATGGGCGGCAGCGACTCGAGGGCGATGTCGTGGCTGTCCGCCGTTTCAATCAAGTGGGCGCGGTCGACCAGCAGGGTTCGCCGGGCATCCAGAACCAGCGCAGTCGCGCCCGCTGTGATCATGCTCTCCACCGTCGACGGGCCGACCACAGGGACATCGAACCTCATGTCCTGCCGGGGTTTGCTCACCTTGATTACCGTGAGTTCCCTTTGTCCTGCCAGCTGACCTGCACGGAGTATCGTCGCATCCGTGCCCTCCATTGCCTCCACGGCCACAACGGCGCGATCCCGAACGACAATGGTCTGGCCGACGTCCAGGAGCGCGATCCTGTGCGCGACCGGACGGCCAAATTCAAGGTCCGATTTTTCACGCTTGTTCAGGCCACGGCGAGTGAGAGTTCCTTCAGGAGCGAGGTGCGGGGCAAGAAATTCCGTGGAATCGATCAACCGGATACCCGATTCCTCCAATACTCCCGCGACCGCTCCGATCAAGGCGTCGGTCGTCTTCTGCTTCAGTCCGGCGAGAGTTTTGATCATGGTCAGATCGGGCAGGGAAGAGCCGAAAATCTGAACATGTCTCACCTGGCCGGCCATGATGGCCTTGGTTACACCCGCCTGCTGGAACACTTTTATCAGCTTGCCGAGCTGTCCCAGTCCCAGCCAATGAACAGGATAACCGCACGATTCGATCTCCGGGAAAGTTTCTTCCTTTATGGCGGCGATGACCATGTCCATGCCGCGCGCACGCGCTGATTCCGCGACCATAAATGGGAACCGGCCATTGCCTGCAATCAACCCGTACCTGACTTGACCATCAGCCATCAGAAGAACCAGACCTGAATTGGCGATTGACGTTCGCCACTGTCCGTTTCAGTTACTCTTCACTCGACAACCGTCAATCATTAATTGTAAATCAGCGGATGAAGCCTCTTTCCGAGGTTTCGATAAACTGAATCAGCGTTTCCACCTCGGGTGCTGACCATCGCCTTTCGCGCGCTTTGGCGAGGGCATCGGTAGTGTTCAGTTGCGATCGGAACAGGATGCGATAGACGTCTTTCAGCTGCTCGATCGAAGTTTCCGGAAGTCCTTTGCGCTGCAGCCCGATGGTGTTGATGCCGTAAATCTTGGCTTCGTTGCGTGCACCGACGGTCTTAACAAACGGCAGTGCATCCCGCGTCACCACCGAGAATCCGCCTATGAAAGCGTGCGGCCCCACGCGACAAAACTGATGCACTGCGGAGAAAGCTCCGATCTGCGCGTGGTCGCTAACGGTCACATGTCCTGCGAGCGTGGCCGCATTGGCGAAAATGACCTGGCTCCCTACCCTGCCGTCGTGGGCAACATGACTGTACGCCATGAACAAACCGTCGTTCCCGATGATGGTAATGCCGCCGCCCTTGGGTGTGCCGCGGTTGACCGTAACGAACTCCCTGAAAACGTTGTGGTCTCCGATTTGCAGCCGTGTTGGCTCGCCCTTGTACTTGAGGTCCTGTGGGTCGGTGCCGATTGAGGAGTGGCTATAAAAGAGGCAGTCTTCGCCTATGGCTGTTCCACCATGCACACTCACATAAGCGTCGAGTTCGGTTCCCCTGCCGATCCGGACATCACTTCCGATCACACAATAGGGTCCGACGACGACATCTGGCTCAATTTCCGCTTTCTTATCAACAATCGCTGTAGGATGAATGGTCATACCAATCCGTATCGTTTGCGAAGCCGGCGCCGGAAGATCCATGGGATGGATAAATGAAGATTACGATCATCCGTTTCAGGCTTTTTCACCTGTCACTCGTCACGCACAGGCGGTCCACAATCGCGCAGGACAGCTCCGCCTCAGCCACGAGCGCACCATCCACTAGGGCTTCGCCCTTCATTTTAAAATAGTTGCCGCGGCGTTTTATCGACGTGACTTCCAGGCGGAGCTGGTCGCCTGGAATCACGGGTTGGCGGAAGCGGCAGTTGTCGATTCCCGAGAAATAAACCAGCTTTGAACCGCGGTTCTCGTCTGCAATGAAAAGCAGGATCACACCGACCTGAGCGAGCGCTTCCACGACCAGAACGCCGGGCATCACCGGGTGTTCCGGAAAGTGGCCCGTAAAGAAAGGCTCGTTAAAGGAGACGTTCTTGATGCCAACCATCCGGCTCTCTCCATCGTACTCGACGATTCGGTCGACCAGAAGAAACGGATAACGGTGCGGCATGATCTCCAGGATTTCGCGGATCTTCAGCGGCGGGAAGCTGCTATTCATGATTCCTCGGAAACTGTGTCGGCTGGGAGAGAAAAACGGGGATGACACGCACTGTCGCCATCCCCCTGTGTTGCACAGCGGCGGCCCTTACGCAGCTCGTGAGGCCTGCCGGTATGGAAGCTGCGTTCTTGCCGCTATTTCTTGATCGGCGCTATAGCAGCAGACACCGGGTATGCCAGGTTGTAAGCCTTGACGATGTCATCGGTGATGAACAGAGAGGGGTTCACATAGCCATCGCGGTTTAAGTCGAAAAACTCCACCATGTCGAGGCCCTTCTCCTTGGCCACCCTTTCGATGACCGCAAGCATCTTTTTCGCGATTGTCTGCTGCCAGCGCTGCCGCTTATTGTCGATGTCCTTCTGAGTATCCTGCTGAAAGCGCTGGAGGGCGGTGTCCTTGAGATCGATTTCCTCCGCCTTGTCCGCGCGCGCCTCATCCGAGAGCTTGGCACTCATCACGTCGAAGTTGCTCTTCAGAGTTTCCAGTTCCTTCTGCTTCGCCTGCAGTTCGGCGCTCTTGGCATCGATGATCTGCTGCAGGTTGGCTTCCTCTTTCTTCCCCTCATCGGAGCTCACGATAGCAAGCTGGATGTTAACATACGCGAGCTTCACCGGGCCGCCCGTGCCGACGGCTGCGGCAGTTTGAGATGCAGGGGGCGGATTGGTTGCAGGGGGATTCTGCGCCGCGCTCCAGAGAGGCAAGGCCATCAGTGAAGCCAGGATAATAATCGGTTTTCGACTCATCAGTTTTTATCTCCTATATTCTATTTCGGCGCCGGTTCTGCGCGCATTCGACTGCCAAAACATCGCAAACCCAATATTACTAAGGGTTACATAACCAAAAGAAAATCAGTATACCTTGCACTCATGTCAAAAGGGAATTAGAAGCTGCGTCCAATCGTGAACTTGACGTCATGACGGGGCTCCTTGATGTTGAACGGGGTTGTTCCCACATAGATCGTTCTGTCGAGTACCTGCGGATTCAAGGCGAAAATAAGACGAAACGGCGCGTTGACCATAGGCAGCATGAATGAGACCTCAAGGCCCGTGGAACTGCGCAATACGTGGTTGGAGGCGGCAATCAGTGAATTGGTCGTGTTCGAGCCGAAGACGTTCAGTCCGCTGTAGTCGGTAATGGATGAAATGCCAACGTCATAAAACGCAGACAGCGTCAGTGGGCCGGCGATTGGTATCCGATACTCCCCGTTAAATAACCCCGAGGTATCGCCACCGATCGGGTTAAGGCTTCGGGTAATTTTCTCAAGTCCGGTGCGTGGATCCGTGACGGGTTTCCCGTTGGCGTCCAGTACCGGCGTAGAGGTTACAACCAGCGGGCTGATCGACCGGATGTCAAAGCCGCGGATCGTTGTTTCTCCGCCGATGAAGAATCGGTCGAAGAACGGCACGCTTGATCCCCCGAACGACTTGACGTACTGGCCTGTGAGCCGGAATCCGAAGGTGTTGCGGCCGTGGCTCAACCATTTGTCCGGAAAGAAATGGCGCACTTCTATGGAAGGGCGCAACATATTGAAGTCGCCTCCCAGTACACTCCCCGCGATTCCCAACGAGATATTCATACTCGTGCCTCTCGTTGGATTGAAGAACGCGTTGGTCGAGTCGCGCGAAAGCATAGGGGTAATCTCGCTGCGAATCAATCCGTTCAGAGCGGCATTCGCGTTCCCATTCGGAGCAAATCCCGTAAATTGTCCGAGGGCGTAGGACTCGAAGCCCGTCGCGATGTCGGCGACCCCGATCTTTTGAAAAGTATAGCTTCCTCCCAGGCGCCACCATGAGCGGCCGAGCATCCGGCTTACGGTAAGAGTGGCGCCGGTAGTACGCTGCGTGAACAGCTGGGTAGGTTGTCCGGTGACGATATTCGTGTAACCGAAAACGCTGTACGTGTCAAAGCGATTGCGCTCATTGTAAAGGGACAGGCCCATGTTCCAGCGGGTGTTCAGGAAATACGGCTCCGTAAAGGACAGGATGAAGTCCGTCTCGCGCGTGCCCGCGGTCGCGCTCAACTGGAGGCTTTCGCCGCGTCCCATGAAATTATTGGTCTGATAGTTGACACCTATAAAACTGCCCGAGATGCCGCTGACCCCGCCGGTCAGCCCGATAGACTGTTGGCTCTTTTCCTTGACCTTCACGGTTACATCGACGGCAGTCGTCTTCTGATCGGGAGTGACCGTGTAGTCCTTGTCTTCGATCTTGTCGAAGTACCCCAGCATGTTCAGCCTTTGGACCGACGTTTCCAGCAGGCGCGTGCTGAAAAAATTCCCCTCCTCGAGAAGAAACTCGCGCCGCATCACCCTGTCGCGGGTCTTCGTGTTTCCTTCGAATTCTATGTGGTGCACTGTGAACTGCTTGCCGGGATCCAAATTGAAGGTAAGGTCGATTGTCTTGGTGTCGGCGTGGGGAGTCTGTTCGGGTATGAGGTCCGCATCGATATAGCCGAAGTCGCCGTAGAGCTTCTTGATGTTGTCGATGGTCGTCTTGACTTTCTTGTAATTAAGAATGTCCCCCTTGTTCATGCGGAACATACTGGCGATGGCCTCACATTTGATCATTCCACAATTGCTTACCTTCAACTCACCCAAATGATACTGGTCTCCGGCGTCGATCGGGATCTCAATCAGAAACTGCTCCCTCGTCTTCCTCAACATGGGAATATATCCGCGATCGCCTTCGAATATGCGCGTAAGGGGATCTCCGACCTGGGTTTGCAGGTAACCTCGTTCCTGGTAGTAGGAGACCATGTTGGTCTCGATGTCGTATTCAAGCTTGTCCGGATAATACTTGTCGCTTCCTTTGAAGATGGATGTGGGTCCTCGCTCTTTCGTGAGCTTCAAAGCCCCCTTCAGTTCTTCGTCTGAAAAAACCTTATTGCCCACGAAACGGATGTCCCCGATCCTGACCTTGGGGCCTTCGTCAATAATGAAGGTCAGCCGCACGCCGTTGGGTGGAACATCTTCGGTCTGGGAGTGCACATTTCCCAACGGCCTTCCGTTCTGGACCAGAAGCTCCTTCAACGCGCGCTCGCCCGCCCGCACCCTCGACGGTTCGTAGGTGGAGTCTTGGACTATGCCCACCTTTTTTTCCTTGAACTGGTCGGCAATGTTGGATTCGGTGAAGGACTTGTTCCCGGAGTATTTTATTTCGCGGAGCAGGCGCTTTTCGACAAGCAGGAAAGTCACGATCTTCCCAGCGTCGCCGTCCACGGCAGTGACCTCTATGTTTTCAAACAGTTTCGCGGTCTTGTACAAATACCGGAGATCGTACGCCAGCCGGTCTTCATCATAGACATCGCCCGCATGAGTCTGGATATAGGAGCGGATATCGTCTTCCTTCATCCTGCGATTGCCGCGGATGTCAATCCTCTCGACGAGAACCTCTTTCTTGGGCGGTTGAGGTTCCTGGGCGAATGCCATGAAACCGGAAAGCAAAATCCCAGGCAAACAGCAAAATCCCGGTCTGAACAACTTCGACATCCCTCCTCCAGATCGATCGGTCTGCGAGGCGACTCCACGCCATCTCAGCATGTCATACGAAGCGCATATGTTAGATGAAAGATAGGGTTAAATCCAGCATGAGATTCGCCTGGGTAGTTTATACTCCGCAACTTTTGCAAAGTTCCAAATTTTGCCTGGCAGGCCCCCCGCCTCAAACGCTCAGCCTGATCCCGTCATCAACTGCCTTTCCGGCTGCCACGTAATAGAGGCTGTCTCCGTCCAGGTAAATCTCCAGGGTCGTCTCCGGCTTGAATTGGCTCTTGATGAGAGCTTCCGAAAGCGGGT
This sequence comes from Acidobacteriota bacterium, assembly GCA_050011535.1. Taxonomy (GTDB): domain Bacteria; phylum Acidobacteriota; class UBA6911; order UBA6911; family UBA6911; genus JAFNAG01. Next base: position 30,321 of record JBEKIX010000020.1, on the reverse strand, counting down.
CTTCGATGTACTTCTGGATGGCTCGCCGCAGTGGACGGGCTCCGTAGGAACGATTGGCGCAGGTCTGCTCGACTATCCACTTGCGAGCCTCCGGCTTGAGCTGGATCGTGATCTTCTTCTGCCTCAAAACCTCGTTGCCCTGGCCGATCAGCAGATCCACAATTTTTTCAAGATCATCAACCGTGAGGGATTCAAAAAGTATGATCTCGTCCAGACGATTGAGGAACTCGGGATTGAAAACTTTCTTGACCTCGCCCAGCATCATATCTTCCGTCTTCTTGGCATCCGCAGCCGAGGTGGTGCTGAATCCCATGTGGCCGCGTTTTTCCAGGAAACGGGCGCCAAGATTGGAAGTCATGATTACGATGCAGTTCTTGAAATCGATGGTATTACCGAGCGCATCCGTCAACTGCCCGTCCTCAAAGACCTGCAAGAGGATGTTATAGACGTCCGGATGCGCCTTTTCGATCTCATCCAGCAGCAGCACTGAGTAAGGATTGCGCTTTACTTTCTCGGTAAGTTGTCCGCCTTCCTCGTGTCCCACATATCCTGGGGGGGATCCGATCAGTTTTGACACCGAGTGCTTTTCCATGTACTCCGACATGTCCAGCCGGATCATGGCGCTTTCGCTTCCAAAAAGGAAAGCCGCAAGCGATCGGGCCATTTCCGTTTTCCCCACGCCTGTAGGGCCAAGAAAAAGGAACGAACCGACCGGGCGCTTCGGAGATTTCAACCCAGCACGGGAGCGGCGGATTGCCTTGCTGAGGGCTGAAATAGCCCGGTCCTGGCTGACAATCCGCTTGTGAAGCTCCTCCTCCATCCGGAGCAGCTTCACCTTCTCCTCCTCGTGAATGGAGGAAACGGGAATTCCCGTCCATTTTGCGATGACTTCCTCGATATCCTCCCGTGTCACTTTCAAAGGAGCGGAACTCTTGAGCCGCAAACGTTCCTTGACGACCTGGAGATTCTCTTGTTCCAGGTCCTCCTCCAGGCGGTAGTGCGCCGCCTTTTCAAACTCCTGCGCCGAGATCGCACTGCCGATCCGCCCGTCGATCACGCGGATGCGGCGTTGGATATTGATCACCTCTTCCGGCACGGAGATGGAGTGCAGCTTCACGCGGGCGCCGGCTTCATCAATCAAGTCGATCGCCTTGTCAGGCAAAAAACGGTCTGAAATGTAACGATTGGAAAGGTATACCGCACCTTCCAGGGCCTCGTTGGTGTATTTCAACTGATGAAAATTCTCGTATTTCTCCTTGATCCCCTGCAGAATCTGAATGCTCTCCGCTTCTGTTGGAGGCGCAACTCTGATCGATTGGAAACGACGCTCGAGGGAGCGGTCTTTCTCGATCGAGCGCCGGTATTCGTACGGGGTGGTTGAGCCGATGCACTGGATTTCACCCCGCGAGAGGGCAGGCTTCAAAATGTTGGCTGCATCGAGCGAACCTTCGGCTGAACCCGCGCCAACCAGGGTGTGAAGCTCGTCGATGAAAACCACGAAGTTGCGATTTTCCACCAGCTCTTTCATGATTGTCTTCAGGCGTTCCTCGAACTGCCCGCGGTATTTCGTGCCGGCAACGATCAGCGAAATGTCGAGTGCGAGAATACGCTTATCCATGAGCGGAGGCGGCACCTGGCCGTTGACGATCCGTTGTGCCAACCCCTCGACGATGGCGGTCTTGCCCACGCCAGGCTCCCCGATGAGAACCGGATTGTTCTTGGTCCGTCGGCAGAGGATCTGGATCATCCGCTCGATCTCGTTGCTTCTTCCCACAAGAGGATCCAGGGCTTCATTGCTTGCCGCTTCGGACAGGTCACGCGAAAACTCGGCCAGGCTCAACGGCTCTTTCGGCCGGCCGGCGCCGTGTCTCTCCGTCGCACCCCGCCCGATCTCGTCACGAATCATCGACAATCGGAGTCCCCGTTCCCGAAGGATCTCCGCGGCAATGGAACGCTCCTCTCGCAGTAACCCCAGGAGCATGTGCTCGGTGCCGATGTGCTTGTGCGACAGACGCTCTGACTCCTCGGCAGCAGCATTCAAGGCTCGCTTGCTCTCATCCGAAAAAGGCAGCTCCACCGACGTCGACACCTTATCCCTTATCGTCGTCCGGCCCTCTATCTCCTTTCTGATGCTGTCGATAGAGGCGTTTGCCTTGGGGAAAAACCGATTAGTGAGATTCTTATCCTCACGAATCAGTCCAAGGAGGAGGTGTTCGGTTTCGATGTATGAACTGCCGAATTGACTGGCCTCGTAGCGGGCGAAGAAGATGACTCTACGGGCCTTTTCGGTGTACTTTTCAAACATAGGGCGTCACTCGCCGGATAATTGCTCAAATCTATTATACGGAGTGGTTCGAAAGGCTGTAAAGGTGAAAAGGGCAGGCCGCACTCCAAATGAGCCATGAAGCGCGGACAAATATGGATCTTAGTGCCGACACCCTTGCGAAATCGGGGACACTCACCTTTTTTCGGCACCACTGCACGAATCTGTCGAGCTTCTCCAGGCGAAAAGAGGTGGCTCTCCCGGATTTCGGCGGACACTGCTTATCTTAAGTGCTTTATTCCTCTATGGCTTCATCGACTTTGGCCCGGATCGGCTGCCTGCCCGACGAGCTTGCCACCCACGAACTGCCCGATAAAAAAGGCGCCGATCATCACGGGGTAGGTGATGAGCTGAAACCCAAGCCCGGAAAGGAGCCGGCAGGCGATGACAAGCGGAACCGGAAGATGAACGGCCAGGATCCATTGACGGGAGAATTTCGGGACGTGCGCGCGCCAGTACCCGAACGGGAGATTCAGGGCAAAAACGATTGCAGCCACGATCCACAGAGTCACGCGCCGAGTATACAGAATCCTGATCGCGTCTGCCGAGAAAACCGATACTCCTGATTCGAGATTCGAGATTCGAGATTCGAAATTCGAGATGAGAATTTCGAATCTCGAATCTGTCTTCGCCGAGTCGACGGCATTGGAGGAAATCCTGGCGAGTTCAGTGCGGCTCGAGCTTGCCATTTTCGAGGCGGCACCGGCGAGAGCAGATCTCAGCCAGCTTCTCGTTATGAGTCACGATGACTGACGTGAGGCCATGCCTTTGATGGAGGACACTCAGCAAATCGCTGATGGCTCCACCTGTGTGATGGTCCAGATTCCCTATGGGTTCGTCCGCGAGCAGCAGCTTGGGCTCCCCGACGAAGGCCCTGGCGATGGCAACTCGTTGCTGCTCACCGCCGGAAAGTTCGCCGGGGCGATGGTGAATACGTCCTTCAACCCGAACGTCCGTCAGCGCAGCCTGGGCGCGCTCACGAGCGGATGCCGGCGGCATTCCCCTCAGAAGCAGCGGCATCATCACGTTTTCAAGCGCCGTGAATTCGGGAAGCAGGTGGTGAAACTGAAATACAAATCCAATGGTGCGGTTGCGAAAGGCTGAAAGTTCCTGTGGACCGAGAGTGCCGATCTCTGTTCCCTGAATGAGAATAGAGCCTCGATCGGGCCGATCCATGCCGCCGAGCAGGTGCAGCAGGGTGCTTTTCCCCGATCCCGACACGCCGGTCACCGCCAGCATTTCTCCTTCCCGGAGATCAAGAGACAGATCGGCAAGAACCTCAATGCGCTCCGAGCCGGATCGGTATCCCTTGCACAGGCCGCGCACCTCGAGGAGGTTACTCATAGCGCAACACCTCCACCGGGTCGAGGCGCGAAGCGCTGCGCGCCGGATAGAGAGTCGCAACGAAGCTGATCAATAAGGCGGTACCGCATATCAGCACGACGTCCAGAATTTTTACGTGGAAAGGGACGTAAGGGATGCTGTACACCTCCGCCTGAAGCTGGATCAGTTTGTAGGTGTTGAGAATGACGCTGACGCCGGTGCCGAGAGCCGCTCCCAGGATCGTTCCGACCAGGCCGATGATCAGCCCTTGAAGCATGAAAACCCACATGATGGTCTTCTGGGTGGCTCCCATCGCCGTGAGGATGGCGATGTCGCGCTGTTTCTCCAGCACCATCATGATCAGGGTCGTAACGATGTTCAGGGCCGCGACGAAGACGATCAGGCTGATGGTGAGAAACAGGGCAAGCTTCTCGAGCTTGAGAGCGGAGAAGAGGGGCTTGTTGAGATCGATCCAGGTTGTGGTGATGAAGCCGGGACCGGCGGCAGCGCGGATCGCATTAGCTTGCGGTTCCACCTGTTCCACGTTGTCGGTCTTGAATTGAACGACCGAGGCGGAGTTCGCGGGCATGGAGCACAGCCTGCGCGCGGCCGCCATGCTGGTATAAGCCCAATTGGAATCGTAGTCCCAAAGACCCGACTCGAAGATGGCCGCGATCCGGAAAGGTCTGATTTTCGGAGACATCCCGAGAGGCGTCAGTCTGCCTTTGGTGAAAAAGATGGTCAGCCTGTCTCCCAGCCTAACTCCCAGCGCGCGCGCCATTTCTTTGCCGATGATGATGTTGCTCGGCGGCGGCGGAAGATCCAGATTCTCGTCAGGCGCGGCTTCCGGATATGCCAGCGCGCCAGGATCACCTTCGACGATGTGTGAGAAGAAGTCGGAGATTTCCGGCTCGCGCGCCGGATCGATTCCCTTGAGTACCGCGCCTTGATCCCGCGTGGCGCTTGCGATGAACACCTGATTGAATATTGCCGGCGCGACTCCGGTGACATGCGTAACGTGCGCCAGATTGACGAGCAGGTCCTGGTAATTTTGCAGCGGGGTGCCGTCGACGTGGAGGAGGTTTATATATGAGGTGGCGCCTACGATCTTCGTCTGAATGTCTTCGCGAAAGCCGGTGGACAGCGCCAGGGCGATCACGAGCGCCATCACGCCCGCGGTGATGCCCAGAACCGAGATAGCCGAGATCACCGATACCATGGTCTGTTTGCGTTTGGCCTTCAGGTACCGGAGCGCGACAAACAGTTCAAATCTCATTCGATCGGGCCTGATTCGGGCTTGAGCAGCGGAAAGAGGATTACGTCGCGAATCGATCGGGAATTGGTCAGGACCATGGTCAGGCGGTCGATTCCGATTCCCTCGCCGGCCGTAGGGGGCATGCCGTAGCTCAGCGCCCGGATGTAATCCTCGTCCATCACATGGGCCTCTTCATCTCCGCGACCGCGAGCTTTGAGCTGCTCCTCGAAGCGTTTGCGCTGCTCGACCGGATCATTCAGCTCCGAATAGGCGTTCGCGAGTTCCATCCCCCCGACATAAAGCTCAAAGCGCTCCACGATATCCGGATCGTCCGGCCTGGTTTTGGAGAGTGGCGAAACTTCGGTCGGGTAATCGTAAATAAACGTCGGCTGAATCAAATTAGGCTCGACGAGCCTATCGAAAATCGCGGCCAGCAGCTTGCCCGGGCCGGCACCGGCTTCGAATTCGGCGCCCAATGCGCGTGCCAGCGCGCACAGCTTCGCCTCTGAACGCAGATCATCGGGCGACGGCTGAGGAGAGGACTCGGGCCAGAAGTGGAGGATCGACTCCTTCATCGTGTACCGCTGCCAGCGATCGAAATCCAGAATGTGTTCCTGGTAAGGTACCTGGCGCGAACCCGTCACTGTCTGGGCGACCTGCGTAATCATCTCCTGGGTCAAGTCCATCAGATCTCGGTAGTCGGCAAACGCCTGATAAAACTCGATCATGGTGAATTCAGGATTGTGCTGCGTCGAGATTCCCTCGTTGCGAAATATGCGACTCAACTCATAAACCCGGGGGATTCCTCCCACGATGAGGCGCTTGAGGTAAAGCTCGAGAGCGATGCGCAGGTAGAGATCTAGGTCCAGGGCGTTGTGGTGCGTCCCAAAAGGCCGCGCCAGGGCGCCGCCCGCGATCGTCTGGAGCACGGGCGTCTCCACCTCGAGGTAGCCGCGCGCATCGAGGAAGCTGCGAATCTCGCGGATGATCTTGCCGCGCTTTACAAAAGCATCACGTACAGAATGATTGACGATCAGGTCGACATAGCGCTGGCGAAATCTGGTTTCGACGTCGGTCAGTCCGTGCCACTTCTCCGGCAGGGGCAACAGGTTCTTTGCGAGATGTTGAAGGGTGGATGCCAGAACCGTGAGCTCGTTGGTGCGCGTGCGGAACAGAACACCTTCCACGCCTACGATGTCGCCGAGGTCGAATAGCTCGTAGAGGCTGAAGAGCTCAGGCCCGACGCGGTCGCGCCGCACGTAAATCTGCAACCGGTGCTCGCCGTCGAACAGGTCCAGAAAACCGGCTTTGCCGTGGGGACGCAGCGCCATGATGCGGCCGCACACACGCACGCTCGGCTTTGACTCCTCAAGTTCCTGCACCGGCGTCGTGCCCCAACGATCATGAACTTCCGCGAGCGTGTGGCTGAAGTCGAACCTGTGCGGGTAAGGATCGTGCCCCTGGCGCTTCAGCTCCTCCAGCTTTACCCTGCGCTGAACCAGTGGGTTGGTTTCGTGCTCCATCACGGCTTCGACCTTTCCTTCAAGAGATCGTTCTTGATGCTGTCAAGGATGCCGTTGACAAACTGGGCCGACTCATTTGTGGAGAACTTCTTGGCGATTTCCAGCGCCTCGTTGATCACCACGGTGTCAGGAGTCTTGGCATCGGAAAGCAATTCGTAGACGGCGAGCCTCAAGACATTCCGGTCCACTGCCGCCATCCGGCTCAGGCGCCAGTTTTGCGTGTGGTTCTGGATCAGCCGGTCGATTTCTTTCAGGCGCGCAATTGTGCCCTCGACCAGCTGCTGGGCGAATTCACGCACCTTGTCCGGATGTTCATTCATGTCCCAGAAAGACTCCAGGATCATTTCAGGCGCGTGCTTGCCCACGTCATATTCGTAGAGCATTTGCAGCGCGCATTCGCGCGCGGTTCTTCTAAGTCCCATTTCTGACAGTGCGATCCAAGGATGCGGTGATAAAGGAGTGCGCTGGAGCTTTCGCAGCTCTACAACTGCTTTAAAACCTGAACCATTTCGATCGCTGACAGGGCGGCATCGAAGCCTCGGTTGCCGGACTTGACTCCCGCCCGGTCAATCGCCTGTTCCAGCGTGTTGCACGTAAGAATACCATAGATCACCGGGATCCCCGATTCCAGGCTGACGTTCGCGATGCCTTTGGTTACCGTCGAGGAGAGGTATTCGAAATGAGGGGTGTCCCCTTGTAGCAATGCGCCCAGGCAGATAACCGCATCATGCTTGTGCGCAAGCGCCAGTTTTTTTGCAGCCAAAACGATCTCGAAGGAGCCGGGGACCCAGACGGTGGTGATATCGTCTGGCGCGGCACCATGGCGCTCAAGTGCGTCGAGGGCGCCATTCAAGAGACGATCGCCTATGAACGAGTTGAACCTGCTGATGACGATCGCGAACCGACATCCGGTAGCATCCAGTTTTCCTTGGATATTCGTGACCATATTGCCTCCGCGCCTAAGGTCCAACATTCTGCAGGAGATACGCGCCCATTACAAGATATTTCACCCCGTTAGAAAGTGACTGCTTCCACAAACGACGTGGTCGTAATCGTAGTCGGTAGTGCATGGATATCGCATAAAAAACCGATCACGACTACGAGCAGGACCACGAAACTGGCCCGAATGGCGCTTGGGCCTGGACTTGGACCTAGACCTCGACGTGAACCTGGACTGTCTTGTCCGAGGTAGGCTTTCCAGACATATCATTTACCAGATTGCCCCTTATTAGTGCATATCCACGTCCAAGTCCACGTCCAGGTCGAAGTCCAAGTCCAGTACGGAGGGTTGAGGTATTTCGCGAAAGAAACTAACTAAACGCCATTCGCGGAGATTGCCAATTTCACAATTTGCCGAGCAGGTTGAAAAAATCGCGCATTGTGGGGCCGCTGATGAAGACCGGTTTTCCCAGGAGGAGTTCCAGGTCGGAAAGGGACATGTCATCAAGGAAAATACCTTCGCCCCGCGATAGCGTCTCATTGGGAATGACCACAAAACCGCCAAGCTGGCGGCCCGCCAACGACTGCGCGAAGTCACGCCCGGCAAGCAGGCCTGCCACAGTGATGTTCTTCCCCATGAATCGGTTTTCGACTTCGACCACATCAAGATGGGAGCCCAGCTTCTGATTGAGCCGTACGATACATTTTTGCAGGAACGGGTAGAATAGCCTGCCGGTTGCAAGGGTTCCGCGCAGGTGTACTCCCGGCTGATGCCTCCGTCCGAGATGCGAGGTGAAGTCACGAAGAAAACTCCGGACCATCCCGACACCGTCCTCGATCTGAGCGAAGTCGTCATAGTAGCTTGAGTCGGGAATGGGCATTCCTCCCTGTATAAAAAACTCGTCGGCGAGGTAGACGAACCCTCGGCCTGCCTCGAGCCGGAATCGGCGCTGCCAGGGCGCGGCCTGCTGGACTATGTCGCGACAGAACGACGGCGTGACTTGCTCGAGCTGTTCCCTCACGACTCCATGATCTGATAGCCCCAGAGGGACGATAGCGACAGAGTCGACTCCCGGGTAATAGGAGTAAAGGTCCGAAACGGTCCGGGTCAGCATCTCTCCATCATTGAGTCCCGGCATGAGCACGATCTGCGCGTGAATGCGGATCCCGCCCGAGATGAGCTTGCGCATCTTGCCTGCCAGGTCGTCCACTTTCCTGCGACCCATGATTCTGGCGCGCAACTCCGGGTCCGTTGCATGCACGGAAACATAAAGCGGCGAGAGAGAATGCTCGATGATACGGTCCAGATCACTTTCGGACAGGTTGGTGAGCGTAATGTAGTTCCCATGCAGGAACGAGAGCCGGTAGTCGTCGTCTCTGACCTTCAGTAACCGGCGCACGCCCGGAGGCAGCTGCTTGACGAAACAGAACAAGCAGTCGTTGTTGCAGGTTCGTGTACGAAAATCCTCTGTTTGGACGCCGAGAGCCTGGCCTTCCTCCAAATCGGCCTTCACCCGTACTTCCCGGCCGTCAGCCCTGCGCACATCCAGCGCAACCAGTCCCTCGGCCAGGTAGAACTTGAGTGCCAGCTCGTCCGCTACATCTTGCCCGTTCACTGCCAGGATTTCATCTCCCGGTTCGAGGCCGGCATTTTCGGCATGCGAACCAGGTTCGACCTTGCAGATCCTAACTCCCTTTCTTGGCACTTCCCGCTTCCGCCCTCTGATAAGACTCGATGAGCACCACCGAGCGATAAAAATAATGCAGTCCGGATGCAACCGTGAACAGCAACGTCGCATAAACCAGCGGATCCAGCAAGGGCAAGATCCGCAGTGAGAAATTGGCCAGCATGACGCATGCAACCATGGTGAGTTGGATCGCGGTAGTGCATTTTCCGAGAAAGCTCGGTGGAAAATGGGTGTGCTTTGTCTGGAGATGGATGAGCAGTGCCGCCAGCGCAATCAACAGGTCGCGGCTGATGGCGGTGACCGTGAGCCAGATCGGGATATGAAATGCCGCCGGGACAGCCGGGATCGTGAGCGTAATGAAGGCTGACGTCAGCAGAAGTTTGTCCGCCACCGGATCCAGGAAGGATCCAAGCACCGTTTTCTGCTGAAACTTGCGCGCCAGAAGTCCATCGAGGCCGTCCGTGACCCCGGCCAATATGAAGACATACAGGGCGCTCCGGGGGTGGCCGTAGATGAGCAGAAGCACAAAGCACGGGATGAAGATCATCCGCAGGATCGTCAGTTGGTTTGCATACGTCAGCAGCACTTGCGCACTCTCCTACCGACACTTTTAGCAGATTCGTAGGATTCATTCATCATCTTTGTTCAACGATAAACTTGGCGGCCGACGCTGCCGATCCGATAAGTAGACAGGGGTGGCCAAGCCGCGCTTTCCTGTCCCCGTATGATATTGTAAAGGCTGGGTGGTCAGATGTCACTTTCCGGCAACCTGAAAACTATGGATCTCGCGGAACTTCTTCAGTGGGTTACCATGGGGAGGAAGACCGGTTCGCTGACGTTTGTCCGGAACAAGACTAAGAACTCAATCTTTTTCAAAGATGGCAGGATCATCTCTTCGAGATCGAACGAACCCACCAAACAGCTCGGACACTACCTTTTATTTCAGGGAAAGCTCACAGAAACCCAGCTCAAGCATGCGCTGGAAATCCAACTGCAGACTCGCTTGACCCTGGGGAAAATTCTCGTTCAAGAGTCCCTCATAACCCAGGAGGAAGCAGAGAAGGCCCTGGTGGGACGAACTGAGGAAGTGATCTACGACCTGTTCCTGTGGGACGAAGGCTACTTCCACTTCAGCGCGGACGGCTTCAACCTTGCCGAACTCATTCTCATCAATCTCGACATCCAGGCCATCATCTTTGAAGGTGTGCGCCGCAAAGACGAGTGGGCACGGATACGCAGGGTATTTCCCAGCAACAACGTCGTGCTGGCGATCCGGGCAGGTCTGGATCTGAAAAATCTCGCGCTGAAGTCCTTGCAGAAAAAACTCCTGTTCCTGGTCAGTCAGGGGAAGACGATTTCAGAAATCATCCTGGAGCTTCATGGTTCCGACTTCCAGGTCAATTTCGAGCTGTTCCAGCTGTATGACATAAACGTCATCGACGTGAAGGAGATCCGCGAGGCGCCATCTCCTCCTGACGATCCCGAGGCTCTTCTCAACAGGGGACAGGAACTGCTCAGGGGTGGGAAATATCAGGAAGCCATCGCCGCATTTCAGGAAGCTCTGCAACTGGATCCTCAAAACAGCCGGGCGGACGAACTCGTAGAAACCGCCGAGCGGGCGCTATGCCAGGAGCTCTATCAAACCGCCGTTCCACCCGACAAGATTCCTTATTTTGTCGTGCCTGAGTACGCGCTCACGCGGTTCAATCTCTCGCATCAGGAAGGTTTCGTGGCATCGCGCATCTCGGGCGCATGCGACGTCAGATCCATAGTGATGCTCTCCCCGCTCCGTGAACTGGATATCCTGCAAATCCTCGACAAGCTGCTCAAGCTCGAGCTCATCGCCCTCAGGTAGATGCGATGGAAACTGTTTACCACTCTTCAGCGCACGAGCGAAAGAGTCACGAGCTTATTCGAGATTCGAAATTCGAGATTCAAAATTCTCAATCTAGAATTTCGAATCTCGAATCAGACTCGGTCGACCACATTTGGTTGCGGCCTACTAGCTACGCTAGAAAATCTGTGGCTGCTTTTGAATGTGCCTAAATAGTTTCATGTGATCAGCGCCTGGCGGTTTTCGATGATGCCTATCGACAGCTGGCGATCAGTATCGAAATCTCGGAGAGGGCACGGGCAAGGCGTGGGCCATACCAGCTCAGAAGTTCGCCCTCGACGATGTATATGCGGTGATTGCGGCACGCGGGGACGGCATCTCCCATTTCCTCAATGCCGGGGATGTCGACTTCGGTGAAATGGTAGGGTTCCGTCGGCAAGAGGACGATGTCCGGCTGCCCGCAGGCAGCCTCGGCGAGACTGAACTTCGGGTAACGCTCCGGGCTGTCTGCAAAAATATTCCTGCCGCCGCAGCTCCGGATCACATTGTCGACGAACGTGTCCCCATTAATCGTCATGTATGGATCTTTCCAAACGGGGCAGAGAACGCGCGCCGGCGGATCGGAGGAGCGCGCACGGGCGTCGATCCGGGACTTGTAAATAGAGGCCAGGATGCCTTGCGCGGCCTCCGATGTGCCCGTCAATGCAGCCGCATCAGCGATCATCTTCAGGCAGCCGTCGACGCTTTTGGGAAAAGTGACAAAGACTCTCAGGCCTGCGTCCTCGAGCGTGTCGACCTGATGCTTGCGATTTTCCTCCGCATTTGCCACCACCAGGTCCGGCTTGAGCTCGAGAATCCTGCTCACGCTGAAGTTCTTGGTTCCGCCCACCTTGGGCTTGGCGCCAACCTGATCCTCGGGATGGATGCAGTAATCCGTTATGCCCGCGATACATTCGCCGGCGCCCAAAGCGAAAAGCGTCTCGGTGATGCTCGGCACCAGACTGACGATGCGCCGGGCGGGCGCTTCAAGCCGGATTGTGCGTGACAGATCATCGAGCAATTCGATCATGGCAGCTCTTTACCATTATACCGCGGATCCTCAGGGTGGAGGTGTTGAACTGCTCCGGGGATGATGGTAAGGTCGGAAGCAGTCATGCGACGAGCAGACATCCGATTTGAATGCCGGCACAATCTGCTGCTCCCCGAGGACAAACGTGGCGCGCGCGCCCGGGCGATGCCGGCACAAGAGAGGTGACGAGCATGAGCGGCAAACTGCTGCGGGATGCGGTCCACGGCGATATCGAACTCGAGTCCCTGGAAGTGGAATTGGTCGATACGCCGGAATTCCAGCGTCTGCGCGGGATCAAGCAGCTGGGCACTGCCTGTCTGGTGTATCCATCGGCGACCCACACGCGCTTCGAACATTGCCTCGGAACCTCCTGGATGGCGCGGCGCATGATCGAGACCTTGAGGCGGACATGCTCCATTGCCGCCGACGAAGCGACGGCGATTCGCCTGGCCGCGCTGCTGCACGATATCACGCATATACCTTACGGGCACACATTGGAAGACGAACGCCGCATTTTGCCGCGACATGACAAGGATGAGGCGCGTTTCGACTATTTTCTGCGGCAATCTTCCCTGGGTCTACGCCTTCGCAACTCCGGATTTCAGGAGGAAGTCTTGCGCATTCTTCGCGGCGAGGCTGGCTTCGCCTCCGAAATCATTTCCGGCACGATCACGGCGGATCTGCTCGACTACCTGCGAAGAGACACCTACTTTGTCGGGTTCTCGCAATACTATGACGCACGGGTTTTCCAGTCCTTCATGGTTGAAGACGGTCGCTTTGCCGTCAATCTCGAGAAGCACGGGATGCTGCGGCACGATGCGTTGTCGGAGCTGATCAACCTGCTGCGCATCCGATACACGCTGTCCGAACGCGTGTACTTCCATCATACGAAGATCGCTTCAGGTGCGATGATCTCCAAGGCAGTGGAATTGGCGATTCAAGCTGGCTTGATGCTCGAAGATTTGCGCCGGCTCAAAGACGACACTCTGATATGGATGCTGAGAGAACGATATGGCGCCCATCCCGGCGTCACACATATCCTCGATTCTTTGGAATCACGACAACTCTATCGCTCTTGTTTCGTTCGCGCCGGTGAAGTGGGTGAAGCCCGGCAGGAGGAGATTGTGGATCGGTTCCACTACGATGCAGGCAATCGCGAGGAGCTGGAGACTCAGATCGCCGGCGCCGCGGGACTCAGGCCGTACCAGGTAATCGCTTATTGCCCGTCCAAAGGCATGTCGCTTCCGGAAGCCGAGGTTCTCGTCAGGAGAGAGAACGGCAGGATCTTGCCGCTTTCCGACGGCAACAACGAGGAGATTCGCATCCTCAAGCAAAAGCACAAAGCGCTGTGGAGGTTTTATATCCTCCTCGACCGGAGTGCCTGGAGTCGGCATGAGCACGTCCGCAATGCGGCATCAGAACTCCTCTGTTGACTCTTGATAGATGTCTGAAATCACACGCCTGTTGTGGTGTGACGCAGATCTTCGCGGGCGGAGCGCACCTGCTGCAAAGCGAGACGGGCGCCACTTCTGAGGCAACCCACATCACTCGCGCAAAAAAGGAGGTCCACCCCCTGTTCAATCCAGAAGCGAAAGTCCGCGGCTGGAGAGGCGACGGCCACGATTTTGCCGTGGATCCTTGCCGCCTGGATTATCTTTTTTGCCGCTTCCGTGACCTTCGGATGACTCGTTTGATAGGGGACGCCAAGGCTGGCGGACAGATCCGCGGGACCGATCAGGATGTCGATGCCTCGAACGGCGCATAGCTCGTCGGCCCGCTCTACCGCTTCCTCAATTTCGATCTGCGCCATGAGGCTCAGATCGCGGTTGACGCGCTCCTGTTCAGCCGCGCTGTCGCCGAGTCCATATCGGACCGCCCGTGAAGTAGGGAAGCAGCCACGCTCGCCTTCGGGACGGAAGCGCGCAAAGCGGATGAACTGGTGGAGAATCTCGGGTGTGTTGGCCATCGGGATGTCGATGATGTCGGGGCCGCATTCGGCGGCGTGCAAAACGTTTTCGCGGCGCGCGTCGGGAATGCGAATCATGGTGAGCAACCCGAGTCCAGAGGCGACGCGACAAAGCTCGGCGGCTTCGGCGAAGGTGGTAAGAGAGTGCTCCATGTCAAACCAGACTGCATGAAATCCAAGACCGGCGGCTATCTCCAGAAAAATCGGATCGAAGAAATAAGCTCCCACACCGAGAAGCGGACCGTCCTTGTGTTCCTGAACCGCCTGTTGCAAGCGTGCCATATGACTCCTTGGAGGCTATTTCTTGTACTTCGGTTTCGGAAACTGCGCAATGATTTCACCGTACAGAAACCCTTTCCGGAACTCCAAACCATCCATACGGACCAGTTGGACGTCGTCCGTGTTTGCGCTTTGTATCGACTGAATGAGAAGGTTGTATGTGCCCGGCGCAATGTCTGTAACGGCAAAGGCTCCGCGATCGCTACTGAACGCCCGCTGGTAGTCCGCGCTACCCGAACCGCCCGCCGTGTTTCGGATATGAACAACGAATTGCGGGACGGGGACTCCCCGATAATCGACTACGCGTCCATATACGCCCGCCTCCACGCTTTTCATACGCATCTCGACCGCGGGCGGCGCCGGCTTGCCTGGAGCGAGCGTCAGCCGCTGCTCGAAATAGCCGGTCTTCGTGGCCCTGATTTCGTACGCCGGCGGGTAAGACAATGAATATGCGAAGTGTCCTGTTTTGTCGGTTTCCACGGCACCGTCAAACTTTCCCTGGAGGCCGCCGGTGCCGTAAACGCTCACCAAAGCGCCTTCGATGGCCCCTCCCGAGTCCGAAATCACCCGGCCTTTGAGAATTGTCTTATCTTCCAACGTGATTGCCAGTGGTATGGCCTTGGGATCGAGGGTTACGGTACTGGCCTTGTACCCCTCAGCCATGATTGTGCACTCGAAGGGACTCGACACAGCAGGCACGGCAAACTCAATCGCACCGCGGCTGTCTCCGCCCGCGATCTTGAAATGCCCGGGAGCGGCGGCGATTGAGTAGGGCACGGCTTCTCCTCTGGTGTTTTTTACCAGAAGAGAAAGGGGAGATCCGGATGACAAAGTGAAATTCACTTGCTGTGGCTGGGCAGCTCTGAGCACGCCGATCTCCTCCTGCATCAGGTATCCATGAGCAAAGACGAAAAGATTCACGTCTCCGTCAGGAAGTCCCTCGATCATGAACTGCCCGGTGGAGTCCGTCACGCGTCCGACAGGAGAGGGCACAGGGCTGTCAGCGACGGTTGCCAGCGGTGGCGGATTCGCCACCACGAGCGCGCCTGCGACAGGATGTTCATCCTTATCAGAGATGACACCCATGACCGTGGCCTGAGCCGGCTGGAGCTTAAAATCCCTCTCTGCCGTTTTCGGATCCCTGACGGGAACGAATGCCTGAATCTGGGCGCAACCATCCTTGTGTATGACGATCCATAGATTCATGGGGTTGTGCAGGTGTATCTGGTAGTTTCCTTCGGCATCGCAGGTTTGGGTATCCACAGGAGGCGGCTGGTCAAATGCGGGCGGCGACCAACGCGGCGCCTGGGAGAATACGGACACGGTAGCTCCCGCCAGAGCTTCCATCATGTCTGATGTGACCTTTCCGGTCAGCAGATATTCCGTGCCTCTTTCCAGGGAGTGGAGAGACGATTCAGTAATCGGATCATAAGCGGGCGGGGGAGGCTTCGGAAGCTTGGATGCCGCGTCGTCCGCTGCCCTCTGCGCCACTTCTTGAACCGGCTGCCTCGCTGGCCGAAGGACCGTATACCATACGAGATAGATGCCCGGGATCACGAGCAGGACCCAGAGCCAGTGTTTCTTGTTGCCTGCCATTCAGACCTCCGCCGTCCGGCCGGTTCGGTGCCCGGCCAAGGAGTAGATTGCACGGCCCATTCTACGTCTATGCCGGTTGTCCTGGAACGCCTAATCCTAAAATCCGCGCCCCACAAAATAAACGACAGGTTTCCGCAGTGTTTCACGTAATTCAAGCACTCAGAAACCGGCGCTCAGGCCAATGCGGAACCGCGCCGGAAGTGCCGGATAACCGAGCGCCTCCATATAGCTTCTGTCGAGCGCGTTGTTCACCGCCGCAAACATCGAGATGCCCGTCAACAGCCGGAGACGCAGAAACAGGTCGAGAGTGCCGTAAGCAGGATTCTGGGTGAGCCCGAGGCCTAGGAAATCAGAATCCAGGCGGTTACCCACCATGGTTGCGGTAGCACCGAGCGTCCAGCGCCCGGGTTTCCAGCTCAGGTTGAGATAACCGGAATGTTTGGGGCGCCGGAGCAGTGTATTGCCGGCAGCATAGACTGGATCGGGCGGCGCCGGATTCTCCAGGACTCTGGAATCCAGGTAAGTGTACGACGCGGCAATCTCCAGGCCATGTCCCAGGGTCTGTTTCAGGTTAGCCTCGATGCCCCGGGCGCGCGTCTTCGCCATGTTGAAAAAGGTCCCCGCGAAGGTTGTGTAGTCCGTGGTCACGAATCCGATCTGATTGCGGAAGTGGTTCTCAAAATAGGTGAGCTCGATCACTCCTTTGCCGCCGCGCATCTGCTGCTCGATGCCGACATCGTAGCTGGTGGATTTCTCCGGCTTGAGATTGGGGTTGCCGAGGAAATAAGGAGATTGGCTGAACGACTCAACCAGCGTGGGTTCCTTGATCCCAAGCCCGAAATTGGCCTTGATCTTGGTCAGCCCCAATAACTGGTTCTGCGCTCCATCGTGTGCGTGCCAGGCGAGGGAAAGACGCGGTGCAGCCGAGAAGCCAAAGCTCTGATTGTGTTCGAGGCGCACACCGGCCGCGGCGAAAAAGCGCCTCAGGATCCACTCATCCTGGACAAAAGCGCCAAAGTTGTTGCGCAGCGCGACCAGCGGGTTAGAACTCGGATCGCCCACGCTTCCCGTTTCGCGTTCGTACTCCGCTCCGGCGGTAATCAGATGCGCATGGGGCAGTACCCATTCACTCTGATAGTTGATCTCCTGGCGCCGGCTCTGGTCGAGCGTTTGATAGGGATAGTCACAAGAGGGAAACAAAGCTGTCCTGCCCTGGTATTGGGCAGCGAAGCAACCGTCATGGCCTTGATCTGCCGATACCTGCCTTGAATCGTTGACCGTGTAGGAAAGGCTCTGCGACCAGAACGGGGTTGTGGCGTTCGTGAAGGTCAGCCCACCGGCAAGATTGCGAAAACGGTAGCTCTGGTCCGAAATTGGAGGGTAGAACGCCCATTGCCCCGGCACGCCGGTCTGTCCTGCGTCGCTGCGAAAAACCGCGCGCAGCTGGCTCTTGGAGGACAGACGCAAGCCGAGATTTCCGCTTGCAGTCTCGTCGTTGAAAGCGCCGTTGCGCACGTTATTGTCGGTATCGAGGCGGGCAAACGAGGCCGCATAGTCGATCCTTTCGCCTTTTCCCTCAATGCCGGCTTCATAGCGAAAGGTGTGGAAGCTGCCTCCTTCCAGAGAAAGACTTGGCTTCGGCTCCAAGCCTTCGCTTTCGCCACGGCGTGTAAAAATCTGAATGACGCCGGCCATGGCATCGGATCCGAAGAGAGCGCTTTGGGGCCCGCGCACGATTTCGATGCGATCGATTGCCCAGGAGGACAGGTTGGCAAAATTGAAACTGCCTCCTGGATCGTTGATGGGGATGCCATCGATCAGGACTTTGGTGTAGTCTGACTCGCCTCCTCGAACGAAGAGCGAGGCCAGTTGGCCGTTGCCTCCGTTCTCCGTCAGAGCGAGGCCGGCCACCTGCCGCAACGCGTCTGCCACCGAGTCGATTCCCTGACGCTCGAGTTCTGCACCGCGAATGACCGTGGTGCTGCTTCCGACCTGAGCTAGCGTCGCTTCCGTGCGGGTAGCTGTCACAACGATCTGTTCCTTTATCGATGGAATGGCCAACGTTAGCCGGAGATCCGGATTCGTAGAGCCCACCGTCAATGGTTGCTCGCGAACCGGCGCCAGGCCGGAGGCGGCAGCATTCAGGGTGTACTCCCCTTCGGGCAGATCGAGACTGAATTTTCCCTGATCGTTTGTCAGAGTCGAGGCTGCCGTCCTCCCGGACTGCGTGCGCACTTCGATGGACACTCGCGGTACCGGCGCGCCGCTTTGATCGACAACCGACCCGGCCAGGCGCCGCAACTGCTCCGGGTGAGACCACGCCATGGCATCGGCCACCAGGAGGGCAGCCAAGAAACACGCAGAAATGCGATTCAGATTCATGTCGGACTCCGTTCATCCAGGATGGGCAAGACTTCAAATGAGCCGGTCGGGAGCGGGCGCACCTGAAAATCCAGACCGAACAGCTGGATCAGATTCTCCCTGGTAATAACTTTCGACACCGGACCCTGGCAGCGAATGGCGCCTCCCGACATCAGAGCGATGTGGTCGGCAAATCCGGCCAGTAGGTGGATCTCGTGAGAAACCACGAGAGTGGAGAGCTTCCTTTCATGCGTAAGGCGAGCCACCAGCCGCATGAGCTCCACTTGAAAATTGATGTCCAGATTGGCGGTGAATTCGTCCAGCAGGAGGATTCCTGGCTCCTGAGCCAGGGCGCGCGCCAGCAGCAATCTCTGCCTTTCCCCGCCGGAAAGCTCGCGGACACGCGCCTCGGAATGGCGGGTGAGTTGGGCCATCTCCAGCGCCGCCATCGTGATTTCCTCGTCGTGAGCGCCCTCGAACCCGAAACGCGTCAGATGAGGAGATCTTCCTTGCATGGCGAATTCGGCGACCGTCAATTGGGAGCCGTCGCTTGCGTTCTGAGGCACGATGGCAATCCGGCGCGCGATCTCCCGGCGCCCAAGCGTGCCGAGAGAAGTTCTTCCGTCGAGCAGGATTTGTCCGGAAGCAGGCCGCAGAATGCCGCCGAGCAGCCGGAGGACAGTCGTTTTGCCGGAGCCATTGGGGCCGATGATACCGGTTACGGCGCCCGGCACAAGCGAGAGTGAGACATTGCACACGACCGGATTGCGATACGAGAAACTTACGTTCCTGGCTTCCAAAACCGGCGTGGCAGCTCCGCTCACAGCGAACTCCTCCGCCGCGAAAGATAGATGAAAAGGGGCGCGCCGATCAGCGCCGTGATGACGCCTACCGGCAATTCGGCAGGCGCCAGAAGGGTTCTTGCGACGGTGTCAGCGAGTAGCGTGAAAATGGCGCCGAACAGGAATACCGCGGGAAACAGAATGCGGTTGTCGTTGCCGAACATCATGCGCACAAGGTGGGGACAGATCAACCCAATGTAAGCGATGGGGCCGCCGACCGAAACCACGGCGCCTGTAATCAGGGAAGCGATGAGATATACGGCGACCTTTACCCCGGGTACTTCAACGCCGAGAATCATGGCGTCTTCCTCGCCCATGGCAATCAAGTTCAGGCCGCGGGAAAATGGATAGAGCAGTACAAAGCCGACACACACGACCCCGGCCACTAGGTAGAGCGAAACATCGGCGGGGCGGCTGAGATCGCCGATCAGCCAGTAAAAAATGCCGCGCAGGTCTGCCTGACTCGTGCTGGTGAGCAGAACCACGTTGATGGACGAAATGAAGGAAGCCAGCACGACACCGGCCAGCAGCAGTCTCTGGGACCCTTCGCTCGACTTTGTGCCGCCGCCGGCCACGAAGTAAACCGCGGCGACCACGAGAGCTGCTCCGACGAATGCCGCAAAGGGTCGGCCGAAGACAAACCCAGCTGCAGCCACTCCCCAGGATGCGGTCAGAATCGAATACACAATGGTCCCGAGCGACGCTCCCGAAGAGACTCCCAAGACGAATGGATCGGCGAGCGGATTGCGGAGCAGCGATTGGAAAGCAGCTCCCGCGACGGCAAGAGCGGCGCCCACAACAGAACTGAGAAATATGCGCGGCAGGCGGACGGAAAAGAGAATCGTTGCGAGCGGGTCCCCTTCCGCCGGAGGGCCAAATACGCGGCGTACCAGCAGCCGGACCAGATTTCCGGGCGGGATCGCCACACTTCCGACCGCGAGAGCGAACGTGGCCGCGCAAGCCCACGCGATCAACAAAGCAAAACTCACGGCCACAATCCGCCTGCGGGAAAGTCGCTTCATTGAAATCGCTCCGGGTGCAGCTTGCGCGCCAATTCTTCGACACCGTCAACAAAGCGCGGCGACGGATGTTGAAATACCTCATCCAAGACATACACCCGGCCGCCCTTCACCGCATCGAGGGCACGCCAACCCGCGATTTTCTTGAGTTCGGGCAGGGGTTGGCCAGAATGAAACACGGTGAGAATGACATCGGGATTTCGCGTCAGCACCTGCTCGAGGCTGTAGCGTGGATAGTACTCGCGGCTGTCCGCCGAGATCGAAACGACGTTGGCCAGGCGCAGGGCGTCGTTTTCGAATGTCCTGCTTCCCGGCGCCAGCAGAGGATCAAACCAGGTGATGAAGAAGGCGCGCACGGGAGGTAGTCCGGCAAGCCGGCGTTTGATTTCCTGGAGGCGGGCTTTCATTTCGGCGACCAGCCGCTCGCCATCCGGCGCGCGATCAGTGATTAGGCCGATCTGGCGCGTGGCTTCCATTATGCCTTCCACGGATCGGGGCGCCGTGACAAACACAGGCAGGCCAAGTTCCGCGAGCCGGTAAACGGCAGCCCGATCGTTTCCGGCCGTCGAGGCAATGATGAGATCCGGACGCGCGGCAAGAATATTCTCGTAGTTGGGATTCAGCAAGCTGCCGATCTTGGGCTTGCGTTTGGCAGCCTCCGGCCAGTCGCACTCGGTTGTGACCCCGATCAGCCGGTCGTCGGCGCCCAGCATGTACACGACCTCCGTGACGCTGGGTGCGAGGGAGATGATCCGCAATGGATGCCGCGGCAGATTTACGTTTCTGCCGATGCCGTCGGTGTAGGAAATCGAGAGTGCAGCTGTGCTCGCGGTCTGTTCCCGGCCGTGAGGCGCGCTTCGCGAACAGGCTCCGAACAAGATCAGGATCGATAAGCCGGCCCACGGCAAATGGAAGATTGAATCGCGGCGGATGGAGAGCATTTCAGGTCTCTTTCTCGCGAAGAGGTAACTGAAAAAGAGGATGAGGCAGGTTTCCTGACTCTCGGGTCAATGCCGTGCTTCACGCCTTCCCCGTCTTAGTTCAACGAGTGGCGGGCTACTCAGGACTCTATTGCAGGCCGTTGAAGCCGGCTCTCCGATTACAGTGGCGGGACCGTGTGGGATTCGCACCCACTTCCCTTTTACCCCTGATTGGGGCACCTCAATCCCTTTAACAAAGATCCAACAGCACGGCACATCAATACCACCGGCGTGCCGTTGATGTCAAAGACAATTCATGTGGGCTGTTCTTCAAAAACGACCGCGGGTGGGCTAGACTGTGCCGCATGATCAGGACGATTGAGTGGAAGGATACGGCGGTCGTCATGCTCGACCAGCGCCTGTTGCCGATGCAAGAGGTCTATCGAAGCTTCGGCGATTATGCAGAGGTGGCCGAAGCGATTCGCGCCATGGTGATCCGTGGAGCCCCTGCAATCGGCGTGGCCGCGGCCATGGGTGTCGCTCTCGGCGTCACGAAGGCAAATGCATCGTCGCTGGAGGATCTCGATGCGCAGTTCGAGCGGATTTGCAGCACGATTTCCGAAGCGCGTCCCACCGCGGTCAATCTCTTCTGGGCAGTCCGGCGAATGAAAGACGTCTACGATCGCACGCGGGCCGCGGGGATCGACGCAATCCGCGCCGCGCTGGTGCGCGAGGCGCAATCCATGTTTGAGGAAGACATCCGCGCCAACCGCGAAATGGGGCGGCGAGGACAATCGCTCATTGCTGACGGCGCGAGGGTGCTCACGCACTGCAACGCAGGCGCGCTGGCGACTGCAGGATATGGCACTGCCCTCGGAGTCATCCGCGCCGCGGTCGAGTCGGGCAAGCGTGTCCAGGTGTACGCCGACGAGACCCGTCCATTTCTGCAGGGCGCGCGTCTCACGGCGTGGGAGCTGCAGAAGGACAACATTCCGGTCACCGTCATCACGGACGGCATGGCGGGCTACTTCATGCGGTTGGGGCGCATCGATTGCGTCATCGTCGGCGCCGATCGCATCGCGGCCAATGGTGATGTCGCAAACAAGATCGGAACCTATTCGGCTGCGGTCTTGGCCAAAGAAAACGGCCTGCCTTTTTATGTAGCCGCTCCCACCTCGACCTTTGACCTGACGATACCGGATGGCAGCCTGATCCCCATTGAGGAACGGAATCCTGAGGAGGTGCGTTCTGTGCAGGGCGTGCCGGTCATGTCCGAGCAGACCGCCGTGGCCAACCCGGCGTTCGACGTGACTCCCCATCAGTATGTGACGGCCATCATCACAGAGCGGGGCATAGCGCGCCCGCCCTACTCGGTAAGCTTGCCCGCACTTATCTACGGATAGTCAGAATTGACCGCATTTCGGATCCAAGCCTGGGTGCGGCTGCGGCCCGCGCTTCAGGTTCTGAGAGCCTCGCTTAAGTGACCCGCTGAACTGCCTCTAAATTCAGTTAATTGTCGCCGTCAGTCCCCGTTGCGCGCCGTCACGACGCAGTCCTGTCGGTTGCCCCGTCCCACGACTACGGTCTCTGATGAAAAACAGACTCGCGAGCATGCCAAAGGCAGCAAGCAAACTTAGCCGCAAGCCCCAGGCAAAACTCGCAGGCTTGTAGAAAAACACAACGTCGTGGTTCCCTGGAGCCAAGTGTACTCCTCGGAAAAGGTAGTCGGCAGCGAACACCTTTGCTTCTTTCCCATCAACGGTACATCTCCACCCCGGGTACCACACGTCCGACAACAGGAGAAACGACTCATTGGAGACATCAGCTCTTAGGAGGATTTTCTCGCTTTGGTACGATAGCACCGTCGCGGAGTCGTCATGGTTGTTCGTCGAAGATTTTGTGGGCGCAAACTCTTGTGCTGTCATGGAATTTGCGTCCAAATCCTGCAGGATAGCCGTCTCGGCAGGATCAAATCTGGGATCGGACATCAAGCGCATTGCCGCTTTGTCGTCATGTGCCCAAATCCAGTGGTTCAGCACAATTGCTCGCGGGAGGGCGGTTTTATTTAGGTAGATCCTTACTTCCTTATTGTAGACGAGGTCGAAGTTGTGAACCATCCCTTGGTCTGACCACGACGGCGGCGTGACAAGATACTTTACGTTCATAAGGTCCAGTAGGCGGCGATTTTGCACACTGCGGATGGTATAATTCCAGTAGTTCGCCTCCTTCAAAAAGCTCCTAAATCCCGTGCCATTTGAGGCTAACAGGTCCAAAAGAGATTGATCGCGTAGGCTCGTACGGGGGTCCCATGGTCTTGAAGCAAGCCCTTCCAATCCCAACGCCGTCCAGAGGTCCTTGAAAGCCGGGTCGACCAGGCTCACAAAATCGTAGTATCTTCGATACGTCATGCCATCGTATCCGAGGGAGTCCTGAAGGCGGTACATGCCCGCAGTATTTGGCAGCAATGCATCCCCTAGCCCCATTAGGCGCCAAACCCCAGAATCCTTCTGCAAAAACCTAATACCATCGGTAATCGGATAAAAATACCGGTTCTCCACGGAAGGATTGAAATTCAGCCAGTAATAAAGCGGGTCGACGATGATCGTGGCGACCAAAATCGCAGCAGGAATCAATGGTCTGCGTTGGCCCGGAATGGGTTTTCGAAAGATGCTTGCTGACGATCGTCGGTACCAGAGCCACAACGCAAGCAGCGCTAGAGGTGTGAGCGCAAACAGAGGGAGTCCGCGAAGGAGCTCATAGTGCCACAGGTGCAACTCTACTAGCCAGCGCCAAAAGTAAAGGGCGGCGCTGGCAACACAAAGGGCGCTGAGAGTCAGCAAGCCCGTGCACAAGAAGAGTACTGCCTTGAATCGCGCCCAAAACAGATCGATGCCTTTACCCGCAAGGAATGCCATGGCCAAGGTAAACGGGCCGATGAACTTGTTTATAGTGATTCCGGAAATGATGGGCAATTCGAATACTTGCTCTACTCCAATCGGCTTCGTCACGATTAACAGGCAGATCAGAGCGGTCCCAGCAAAGAACTTCGTGTCCGGGTCCCGTCTATTATGGACACATGATGTCATCGCTAGATACAAGGGCAAAACGCCAACATAGATAGCTGGCCCGATATTGTTGGCATAGCCCCAGTAGTTGCCGTGCATTACATTTCCGAAAAAGTCGGGCAACAATAAGGTGATGAGCTGATAAAAAGGCAGATAGAAAAGGTTGTAAGCATTGCGTACGGCCTGGGCAGCGCTCACCTGCAAGTACTCGAAGAAGACAAGCGATTGAAATGAGGATAGCACCAGTCCGCCTGCCATGGCCGCAATAAGCCACGTAATGCGGCCGCAAAAAGATCCGTCATTCGGCCCCTTTCGCCAGACATTGGCTGATCGATAGACGCAATATGCAAGTAGAAGCAGACCAACGCAAAAGCTTGTTTGTGGTTGGCCGCACAGTGCGAGCATTGCTACGCTGACAGTCATAATGCAGAACCAGAGTCGCGACGTTCTCAGAAGCAACCGTTCAGCAGCCAACAATAGCAGTGGAGCAAGAGCTAAACCTCCTGAGAGCGGGAAATGCAGCCATGCCATCATGTGTCCGGAAAACATAAAAACGATGCCCGACACGAGCGATGCCGTTCTGCCCAAGGCTCGAGCACGTCCGAAGTAATACATGCACAGCCCCGCGACACTCAGCTTGAGGAGCGCCGACAGGAAATATGCAGGTATCGGGCTGAGAAGATGCAATGGAAGCGCGAAGATCGTAAACGCAGAGATTTGGCCGTTGCCGAGTAGAGGAGTTCCCATGAATGAACCTGGGTTCCAAAGAGGCCAGCGGCCCTGGTATATGGCAGTGCGGATAAGAGTTTCCCATGGATGAAATTCCACAACAGGATCTCTGAGAAGCGGGTTTTTGACTATTGAATCATGCTGAGCCGGCGGATGCCACGGGGGATAGTCGGACAAAACATCAACGGGAAAAAACACCTTGCCGAATTGGAGACCATTGCTAGAAGCAATTAACGCAATAGCCATTATGATGATGTTGGGCACTATGTTCTGGTGCCAACGTGTTCCACGCACGAGACCCCTCAGTTCTTCTGACATATCGCACATCGCCGATCTGGGCCAATAGTAATGCACAAATGGGCATTGGAGCCCAAAATAGATCTTGCCAGATCATGGGACATAATACTTATCAGATCCGAAAGCGAGGGTTGCTCACTGCCTCGCTACAATGACCTGCGGAATTGCCTCGAGAAAAGTATTGTGTCCCCGGCTTGTGAAGCAAATCACTCCTTTGGGCCTCCGGCAGCTTGCGCACCTTGGCCTTCATCATACCCGCAGTGAACGGATAGTCCGAATTGACTGCATTTCGGGTCCGAGCCTGGGGGCGGCCCGCGCTTCAGGTTCCGAGATAAGATATTATGCCAATTTTGATCGGGCGCTCCGCGGCTGCGTCACTCGTCAGCGTGGGAGATTATACCTCACGATAGGCCTGGAACTAATTTCAGGGATTTTTTGCCTGTGGCATCAGCACCCACCCCATCAAGGTGTGCCGGGATTCGACGGCACGATCACAATACCTTGCAAATTCGGTTGTCATCACCGAATATTCAAGGTACTATCAATGTCCATGAACCCGCGATCCTCACATGTAGCCGCGATTCGAGGACTGCTCCGCCGCCATCCGGTGGTCGCGATTCTGGGAGCGCGCCAAGTCGGCAAATCAACCTTGGCGCGCCTGGTGGCCCGATCGTCGTCGTCGACCTTCTTCGACCTGGAAGACGATTCGCATCTGGCGCGGCTGGCTGACCCGCTCCTGGCACTGTCATCCCTGCGCGGGCTGGTTGTGCTGGACGAGGTGCAGCGCCGCTCAGATCTGTTCCCGGCGTTGCGGGTTCTGGCGGACCGGCCACGCCATTCTTGCCGGTTTCTAGTGTTGGGCAGCGCTTCGCCCGCGCTCCTGCGGCAATCGGCGGAAACGCTGGCCGGGCGTATCGCATATCGCCACCTAGGCGGATTCGACCTGAGCGAAGTGCCGGTTCGCCACGACATCCGTTTGTGGTGCCGAGGCGGGTTCCCGCGCTCGTTTCTGGCCGTCAATGACGCTGCCAGCATGGAATGGCGACGCGGGTTCATCCGGACTTTTGTTGAACGCGACATGCCGCAGCTCGGCATGCGAGTGTCCGCCGACACCATGCGCCGGTTCTGGACCATGCTGGCGCACTATCATGCCCAGACTTGGAATGCCTCCGAGTTTGCCCGGGCGTTCGGTGTGGCGGACACAACCGTCCAGCACTACCTGGATCTTCTGACGTCGGCTCTGGTGGTTCGACAACTCCAGCCCTGGCACGAAAACATCGGCAAACGACAGGTCAAGTCTCCCAAGGTGTACCTGTCGGACAGCGGATTGCTGCATGGCCTGCTCAATCTGCCCACGCAGCAGGATCTTGAAAGCCACCCAAAGGTGGGCGCATCGTGGGAAGGGTTCGTTATCGAGCAACTGATCGTCCACCTGCGGGCCGAACCGGAAGAATGTTTCTTCTGGGCCACGCAAAGTGGGGCGGAACTGGACCTGTTGGTTGTCCGCGGCCGCAAGCGCCGTGGATTTGAGATCAAACGAACGACCGCGCCGGCTGTCACGCCTTCGATGCGCCACGCCCTCACCGACCTGAAATTGGGCTCAGTGGATGTGGTGCATGCCGGCGAGAGCACCTACCCATTGCAGGAGAACATCCGGGCGGTCGCCTGCGCACGACTCACACGAGACGTTGCTCCGCTGTAGGACTTCCAGGGCATGCAATTCGCAGCGGCCTACAGATAGTCCAAATCGACTGCATTTCGGATCCGAGCCTGGGTGCGGCCCGCGCTTCGGATTCTGAGACAAGATATTATGTCACCTTTGGCTTGGCGCTCCGCGGCTGCGTCACTCGCCAAGGGGCCTGATTATGCTTCAAAATGGGCCTGGAACTCCGACTCGTGCGCACACTTCTCTGTGATTCAGGCAGTGACAATCCCCGAATGGGGCGGCGCAGCTACAGCCCAGGGCGTAAACCCTATAAGCGCAAACTTAAGCCGCTGCCTCCTCGTGGACCTGGAAGTAGATCTGGACTTAGACCTAGACTTTGACTCAGAAGTTCTTGTACTCGACACATTTTCGAGAGCATCCTAAGTGTCTGAATCGCAGTACTTGTTATTTGTCACGCGTCAAAGAGGAAAAATGCTGGTATTGGGGGTGGAATCTTCATGCGACGAAACTGCCGCCGCGCTGGTTGAGGATGGACACAACATTCTCTCCAACGTGGTCGCTTCGCAGATCAAGACCCATCGCAGCTTCGGCGGCGTTGTCCCTGAACTCGCCAGCCGCGAACACCTGCGCAACATCGGATATGTCGTGCGCAAGGCCTTCAGCGATACGGGCCTGAGCTATCAGAATGTCGACGGCCTTGCAGTGACGCAGGGGCCGGGGCTGATCGGCTCGCTTCTGGTTGGACTGTCTTTTGCCAAGGCAATGGCTTTTTCGCTGAAAAAGCCGCTCGTGCCCGTCAATCACATCGAAGGGCACATCTATTCAGCGTTCATTGAGCACCCCGATATTGCCTATCCTCTTCTGGCGCTGGTCGTGTCAGGCGGGCATACGTCGCTGATCTATTCACCCGAACCGGAGCGCTACGAGCCGGTCGCGCGCACTCGTGATGATGCTGCCGGCGAGGCTCTGGATAAACTTGCGAAGTTTCTCGGCTTGGGTTATCCGGGCGGGCCCGTTATCGACCGGCTGTCGGCGCGCGGAGATCCGCGCAGATTCCACTTTTCGATTCCCAAAATCAGCGACGGCAGTCTCGATTTCAGTTTCAGCGGCTTCAAAACCGCGGCGCTGCGCTATATCGAGCGGGCCGACATTCGTCCCTGCCGTTCTTCGTCGAGAGTCTCGCGGATCGTGCTGGATCTGGTGGCCAGCTATCAACAGGCGATCGTAGATACGCTCGTGGCCCAGACGCGCAAGGCGATTCAGCGTCACCGGCCCAAGTCGATCCTGCTGGTGGGCGGAGTGGCATGCAACAGCCTGCTGCGGCAGACATTCCCTGCGGCCCTTGCGGAAGTAGTTTACTATCCCAGCTCGATCCTGACCACCGACAATGCCGCGATGATCGCGGCCGCAGGCACTCCGAAATTGCGCAGAGGCGGCGATGCCACCTATGACCTCAACGCCTTTGCCGATCTGCCGCTGGCGACCGCCGCGGCGCGCCGATCCTATTGAGGATAAGATATTGTAGTGACGCTTTGGACTTTAAAGGTCCAATAACCTGCTGCACTTTCAAATCCCCAACAACACGACCGTGCTCCTCGGGTTGACGATGTAATCGTTCGCGGGACTGAGAGCGACTTCCGCGCCGGCATCACAGATGTCCTCTCCTGAGGCCATGGAGGTATCAATCACGCGGCGCCATCGTTTCTGTGCCGGGAGTTCGGGCAACTGCACGGTTTGCTGGCGATAATCGGCGTTCAGAATCAAAAACAGGCGGTAGTCACCCAGAGCAGAAGGTTCCTCCCCTCCATCAAGCTGGTAGCTTAAAGTGCGCAATTCCGAGTCATTCCAATCGGGTCGGCCAAGATCATCGCCAAACCATGCGATATCGGGAACATTGTCGGCATTCAGGTCCTGGCCCAGGAAGAACTTTCGCCTCTGCAAAATGGTACAGCGGCGCGTGAGCGCGACAGCCTTGCGGAAAAACTCTACGATGTCCCCGTTGCGCTCAACCTCGCCCCAATCGAACCAGCTGATCTCATTATCCTGGCAGTAGGCGTTGTTGTTTCCGCGCTGGGTCCTCAGGAATTCATCGCCGCCCAGAATCATGGGAGTGCCTGACGCGAACAGAAGCATGCATAGATAGTTTTTGACGAGCTGTTTTCGCAGCCGCTCAACGTCAGGATTATCAGTGGGTCCTTCGCATCCACAATTCCAGGAGTTGTTGTCGTCCGTCCCGTCCCGGTTGTCCTCGAGGTTTGCCTCGTTATGCTTTCCATTGTAGGAGAACAGATCCATGAGCGTGAAGCCGTCGTGGCAGGTTACAAGATTAATGCTGTTGTAAGCGGAGCGCCCGTCATCGCCGTAAAGGTCGGGGGAGCCCGCGAGCCGTGCGGCCAGCTCCCGTACCTGTCCTCCGTCGCCTTTGCCGAATTTACGAACGGTGTCTCGAAATCTGCCGTTCCACTCGGACCATTCGACCGGGAAATTTCCGACCTGATAGGTTTCCAGATCCCATGGTTCTGCAATCAGCTTCGTGCGGGTAAGCACCGGATCCTGCGCCACCGCATCAAAAAATGGTGCGGAGGGCCGGAACGACCCCTCATCCCTTCCCAATACTGAGGCAAGATCGAATCGGAATCCGTCCACATGCATGACATCCACCCAGTAACGCAGCGAGTCCATGACCAAGCGGATGACGCACGGGTTGGAAAGATTGAGGCTGTTCCCGCATCCCGTCCAATTCATGTAGTAACGGAGGGGCTGATAAGGCGGACCGGTGAGGCTGTAATAGCTCGGGTTGTCGATGCCTTTGAATGAGAGCATCGGGCCGAGCTCGTTCCCTTCTCCCGTGTGGTTGAAAACGACATCGAGGATGATCTCTATCCCTGCCCGATGTAACTCCCTGACAAGCGTCTTGAACTCGGCGACTTGGCATCCCGGATAGCTTTCCGTGCTATAGGAAGATTCGGGGGCAAAGAACGCGAGCGTGTTATATCCCCAATAGTTCGTGAGCCCTTTGGTTTTCAGGAAATCTTCCACAAAGAACTCATGAATCGGCAGCAACTCTACCGCATTCACGCCCAGCCGCTGCAAATAGGGGATCTTCTCAATGAAGCCCAAATACGATCCGGGGCGCGCGACCTTCGAGGAAGAGTGGGCCGTAAAGCCCTTTACATGAACTTCATAGATGACAAGTTTCTCCAGGGGCATGTCCAGAGGAGTATCCCCCTGCCAGTCGAAGGCATCATCCACGACAACGCACTTCGGCATGATCTTGCTGTTATCCCGGTTATCCAGGGAGAGATCCGGATCGGCAGAGAGCGGGTCGTAAGGCAACAGCAGATTGTTCACGTTAGTCGCCTTGCCCGTGACGGCCTTTGCATACGGATCGAGGAGGAGTTTCTGTTCGTTGAAACGCAGCCCGCGAGCCGGATCGTGCGCGCCGGCCACCTTGTATCCATAAAGCTGACCGGCTTTCAGCCCGTGAACAAAACCGCTCCAAACGAATCGCCGGCGGTTCTCGAATGGAATGATGTCCGTCGGTTCGCCCATTGGATCATCGAACAGGAGCAGAAAGACCTGATCCGCGCTTCGGGAAAACAGCGCAAAATTTACCCCGCCGCCGCA
>JBEKIX010000019.1:0-41961 GCA_050011535.1 Acidobacteriota bacterium | reverse complement strand
GGACATTTTCACACTCCTGTTGTGTGATTTCTTTAATTGCGAGTTTCGGGTGTTCATAACACTGAAGCAATCAGGATTCCTCACATCCGTCCGCTGTCGATCTTCTGGTTTTGCAGCGCCTGACCAGACCACAAAATCCTACGTGCAGCCCGCAATTACGGGCCTTTGTAAAGAATTGTAAAACAAAGATATGAGATCATTTGCAGGTACCAAGGCGCATCTCCTTGACCCCGGATTTGTAAAAAAGACTTACAACTCCGCTGGCGTTTTTCGGCGCGGAGGCTGTAAATCGTTAGGAAGTTCAGGCAGGACGCGGGTTTATCGGCGGAGGCCTTGGGTGTAAAGATTTCCGACAAGTGAATGACCCTGAAGGGAATAATAGGACGTTCGGTTGGTTCGTGGCGAATGGATCTGTGTGGATTTGTGGCTCGATACTTTCGTTGTAACTGAGGATACGAAATATCATCCGTCGGCGGGTCGACGCGGGGTGTCGTGTGTCTGCGTTGAGGACTTGTCGTGGTGAGCCTCCGGGGATGAATGAAGAGCGCGGGATCTCCAGCGCTCTTCATTCCCCGGACCTCGGCCGCTGTTACCTAAAAGGTGAAGCGCACCTGCAATTGGAACATCCGCGGAGGGTCGATGTTTGCGAACGCCGGGATCGCGTTCGTGGCAGTGCCGACGGCCACGAACTGACCGAACGTCGAACTCGGTGTGCCGGTGTCGCCATAAATTGTCTGTCCGCGGCCGAGGAAGTTCCCATGATTGAGCAGATTGGAGCCCTCCAACCTTAGCAGAATCGCCTTTCGTTCTGACAGCTTGAGGCGATCCTCGATGAAAAGTCCCACGTCGGAGGTCGGGGTGCTGCGAAACGCCGACTTGCCGACGACACTGCCGTTAATGACGGGCCGGTCGTTGTTCAGGCCGTCCCCGTTGTTGTCAACGCCCGTTGTCGCATTGAATGGGCGCGCGGATGCGAACTGAGTCAAGGTGCCGGCCGTGATGTTTAACGGCAGCCGATACATGAATGTGATTACCGCACGATGACGCTGATCGAGGAAGCTGGGTCCGCGTTCGGTCTCGCCGAGCCGGCTGATAATGCTCTGGTCCGGGCTGGTGCCATTGCCGTCCGGTTCATAGGTGTTGGTCGCCTTGGACAGCGTGTAGCTGACCGCGGCAGACATGCGTGAGTTGCCGCGGTAGCTGACCTGCGTCTGCAATCCGTCGTAATCGGCGACGCCTTGGTTCATCAACACGTTGACCTGGCGCACGCCACCGTTCACCGGCAGGATTGGACGCGTGGCATTGGCCGCGGCCACGGTTCTAACCTGTCCGGGGGCAGTGCGGTCGAACACCGATGGGGCGTTCAGATCGACGGTGCGGTCGAGGTTTGTCCAGTGTTGGTGAACGTAGTCAGACCCGACGAACAATCCCTTTACCACCTCGCGTTCCGCGCCGATGGACACCACCTGGCTGCGGGGATTCACAAGCTCATCGGGGTAGTTCGGCAGCAGGTCGAAGTTCAATCCGTACTTCGTGAACTGAGCCTCGTAGAAGGACCGCCGGCCCGCCTGGATCGTGATGTCGCGGGCAGGCAACTGCGAAGCCAGCAGTGTCTTGGGATCAAAGGACAGCGGGAGGCATGATCCCGTCAGGCAGGTCGGGAAGCCGAGTTGCCCCGGAGTCGCGGTGTAGGTCGTCAATCCGTCCAGCCCGCTCACCAAATAGCTGGCGGCCAAATTTGATTGAATCTGCGTGTAGTACATGCCGTAGCCGCCGCGAATCGACAGGCGCGAATCGCCCCATGGATGCCAGCCGAAGCCGACGCGTGGCGCGAAGTCATTCGTCGCGTCGGTCAAGGTCTGCCGGTCGTAGCGGAGCCCGACGTCGAACGTGAGGTCGCTGCGCACGCGGATGCTGTCCTGCACGAACGCGGCATAGAGCCACTGCGTCAGCTTGTAACTGCTGATCCCGAAGTTGATAGGCTGCGTATAGTTCTGCACGTCGGCCAGAGTCAGTTGGTCGAAGGGCGCCGTCGTCGTGTTCTTGAACGTGAACGTGCCGAGGATCGCGGTGCCGGGTTCGCTGCCAAAACCGCCTGAGGTGTGATGGATCACGCTTCCGCCGAAGCGGAGGTAGTGCCTGCCATGCGTCCAGGACAGCGTATCCGAGAACTGCGCCTGGTGACCGTAGAGGTTGGAGGCTCGCGATTGTCCGATGGTGAACGGCACCGACCCACTGCGCGTGTAAGCGGTGGAGAGGTTCTGCGCGTCCCATTTCGTCACAGGGTCCCCATCCAGATAGGCAAATCGTGCCTCGTTGAGAAGATTCGCGTTGAGGACCCACGTGTGATTGACTTGACCCGTCAATGACCGGCGCGCGTATCGGCGCGCGACGCTTGGCGCGCTCGTGCCCCCCACGGCGTCCTGGGGGTTGTCGTCGTGGAACCGATCGACGTTCATTCGAAACATCAACGTCTGGCTCGACGTGAGCTTGTGGTCCAGCCGTGCGTCGACGAGCGCCTGGCGATAGTGCCCCGTGTAGGCGAGGTTGCCATCCGCCGGCAACACGAAGGCGGGCAGCGTGCTCGAGAGGTATGCCGTTCGATCCTGCCAAGTGTAGTCAGCCGTGACGAAGAAGAAGGTCTTGTCCTTGACGAGCGGCCCGCCGATCGAGCCGGAACCCTGGCTCAACGCATCCGGAATGTCCACCGGGCTGATCGCGGTAAGAGTGGCGGGCGTGACGCAACTCGGCACCGACGGAGGGCAGAAGCCCTTGGTTGAGAACGTCTTCGCCTGCAT
Source organism: Acidobacteriota bacterium (assembly GCA_050011535.1). Taxonomy (GTDB): domain Bacteria; phylum Acidobacteriota; class UBA6911; order UBA6911; family UBA6911; genus JAFNAG01. Next base: position 39,163 of record JBEKIX010000019.1, on the reverse strand, counting down.
ACCGCCCGGACGGCTCATGAACATTCCTTCGCCGTGCAGGCTGTTCGTGCCGGACTTGGTGACGATGTTCAACGCGGGGCCAGCAGTCCAGCCGAATTCGGAAGAAAACGCGTTCGAGAGCACCGTCATTTCCTGGACGGCGCCGAGCGGCACGGTGGCGATCATCGTCTGGCGGCCCCACGCCTCATCGTTGTTCGCGCCGTCGAGTGTGACCGTGGTCGTACGGCGAGAACCCGCGCCTGTAACAAAGTACGTCTGATTGACGAAGAGATCCCCCGTGCCCTTCGCCTGCCGGAACGCCGAATTGAGGAGCGGCAGCGTCGTCGCCTTACGGCCGAGGATTGGCATCTCGTCGATTTGCTGGCTGCCGAGCGAGCGACCGATCTGCGCATCGGCGCGCACGCCCTGCGTTGTGCCATAGACGGTGACTTCGCTCTTGCCGCCGCTGGCGACGAGTTTGACCTTCACGGTCGCGGTTTCACCGGCACGGAGCGTGAGACCAGTGACGTCCTCGGCGGTAAAACCGGTCATCGCGACGGTGACCCTGTACTCGCCGGTCAGGGAGAGAGCCGCGATCGTCGCAGAGCCTTCCTCTCCCGAGATGACCTCGCGCACGGCGCCGGTCGCGGTGTTCACTACCGAAACCTTCGCGTCCTTCACCACGGCGCCGGTTTGATCGACCACCGTAACGATCATCGTCGCCGTGTTGGGGGATTGCGCCGATGCAAGCAGACCGAAGACGCAGAGCAAAAATATTGCTACGAAGAATCGCATTACCAAACGCATCACAACCTCCATTCCAAGAGCAGCTCTATAAGCGGCAAATCCGATTATTCGCCCTGCCCACAACCGAGTCCCCGAGATAATTCTCGTGCCATACCTTCAGGCCCAAATTCCGGCAGGAGTGCGAGCCGGTTCCTGCTGCCACAAGCACCTGAATGCGCCCTCAGGCGCGTTTCTTGTGATCTCCACAGTTCTAGATTAATCAGGCAAGCCTACGCACCAGAAATCAGCGGCATTCGTCTCCGAGGGTTAACCACAAGCCCTTAAATACCCGTCCCTACCGGGGTCCACGTCCTACTTCAAAAACCCGTTATTTTAGTTTATAAGCTCGTGCTTACTACTACCAACCATCGTAATAGGTATTTTCCACTCCTTCACGGGTACCGAAGCCGTCGCTCATGATTTCGATCGTCATGCACTTCTCGGACGGCCTGCAAAAGGAGGATTGGGGAAATATGCGGAAGTCCACCACAATTACCCGATTTCGATATTTTGCTCGAAATCAAGTAAACATCTGGGACGTCTCTGAGGATTAAGAGTTTTAGTCGGGCCGGGAGGCCAAGTAACACGCCGATCTGGCGAAGTTCGTGCAGGCTTCATTACCAAAATGAGGGATTAGAACGGCACTGATATCCATCGTCGTACCTGCGGTCGCCGGACTGCTCAAGGCCTCGCACCGCTCACATAAGGAGCTTGGTCAGTGGTTTGTCGACATATACCCAGTCATCGACGCCAAAACTGAACTGAACACTCGCCAGCCCGCAGCGTTCTACCGTGATTTGTTCCGGAAGCCAGCCTGACCACAGGCCCCCGCCCGCCAGCGCGAGCGTGATCGACTGTATTTGTCCGATGTCCGCTCCTTCAATCGTGGCGTGATTCATGCCGGCTCGTTCCATCATTCCTTCGTAGGAACTTTGGACAACCGTGCTCACCTGTCCCAGTGCGCCCGTGAGTGTAATGATGATCGCCGCATTGGTTCCCGCCTCGGGTACGTCGCGCGTGCGGATGGTCAACACCCAGCAAGCAGGTAGCGGATCCGAAAAGGGGTTGGCGCCATTTGCAGCCGGCTCGTACAGCGTTGCGAATCGCGTCTCGTTAAGCAATCCGCGCACGACCGTGACGTTGGCCAGATCCACGATGGCGCCGTCCACGTGCAGGTCGAGATAATCGCGGAGGGCTGACTTGAATTATTCATGAAATATTCGGATCAGTTCCCGTTCGTGCTAATCGCCGAGGGCGGTCCCCACCAGGCGGGCGCTCTGGATCCAGGTATGGTTGCGGGGAACCGTTTTCTTCTTTCCGACCACCTCTTCCAGGGGCACTGGTTCAGTGCCCTCTCCTCGGGCGGCCACCATGACCCCGTAAATCCCATCGCGAATCAGGGCGGCGCATGCTGTGCCCAGGCGTGTGGCCAGGAGGCGATCGCCAGCGGACGGGGTGCCGCCCCTCTGGAGATACCCGAGAATGGTGACGCGTGACTCCAATCCCGTGAGGGTCTCGAGTTGCCGCGCCAGCCGCATCGCGTGGCCGACCTGCATCGCCCCCATTTCCGTTCCCTGATCCAGCGACCGTTTTTGAGCTGCCTTGCTCAGAGGACGATGTTTGTTTCCTTGGCTGAGAACCTCGGTGCCGGACTTTGGCATCGCCCCTTCGGCAACCGCTACGATGCTGAAAGGTTTTCCGACCCGGCTGCGGCCGAGGATGGCCTCGGACACTTTGCGGACATCATACGGGATCTCAGGAATGAGGATTACGTCCGCGCCGCCGGCAAGTCCCGCTCCGAGCGCAAGCCACCCGGCCTTGTGCCCCATGGTTTCCACCACGATGATGCGGTGGTGACTGTGGGCCGTACTATGCAATCGGTCGATCGCTTCGGTGGCAATCGTCAGCGCGGTATCAAAGCCGAAGGAAATGTCCGTCATCGCCACGTCGTTGTCGATGGTTTTGGGCAGGGTCATTATGTTCAACCCCTTTTGCATCAAACGATATGCATTTTTCTGGGTCCCACCGCCTCCAAGGCAGACCAGCACGTTCAAGTCGTGTTTTTGATAGTTGTTCACGATTTGATCCGTCATATCCAACACTCGGCCGCCGACCGGCATACGGTGCGGCTTGTCTCGACTTGTTCCTAGAATGGTGCCGCCGACCGTGAGGATGCCGGAGAGAGTTTCCTCGTCCAGTTCCATGGTGCGGTCTTCCATCAAGCCGCGAAAGCCGTCGCGAAAGCCGATGACCTCCATGCCAAAGCACTCGAGCGCCGCTTTCCCTATGCCCCGCAAGACTGCATTCAATCCCGGGCTATCGCCGCCTGCAGTCAACAAACCTATGCGTTTCGTCATTTCAGAGACCTCCTCTGCCAGACCGAATACATACACCGATTACTTACAAGGATACGCGCACATCGGCCGGTTTTCCCCCAAGTTTAATTCGAGATTCGAGATTCAAGATTCAAGATTCTCAATCTCGAATCTCGAATTTGCCTTCGACGACGCGCGCGGGAGAAAGACGGAGAAAGTGGAACCGCGGCCCAACTCACTCTCGACCTGGATCCGGCCCCCGTGCGCTTCGGCCAGGTGTTTGGCGATGGAAAGTCCGAGTCCGGTGCCGCCGAGTTCCCGCGACCGCGCCGGGTCGACACGATAAAATCTCTCAAAAATCCTCTCCTGCTCCGCCTTGGGAATCCCGACTCCGTTGTCCGTCACCGACAATACGATCTCCTCTCCCTGCGCGACGGCTGTTACCGCAATATGGCCTCCGGACGTGGAGTACTGCACCGCGTTATCCAGCAAATTCTGCAGTATTTCCTGCAATGAGCGCAGATCCCCGGTTACCAGCGGAAGATCGGGACCATAGTCCGCCTCCAGGCTCAACAGTTTTGCATCGGCCTTAATGCGTGTCGTGTCCAGGCAGGGCTGAATCACCTCGCGCACGGAGACCGGTCTGAATTCCAGTTCCAGATTGCCCGCCTCGATGCGCGACAATTTGAGCAGATCGTCGGTCAGGCGGTCGAGCCGCGCGGAATTGTCATGGATGATTTCCAGGAAACGGGTTCTGTGCTGGCTGTCTTCCATGGCCCCGCCCAGCAAGGTTTCCGTGAAACCCTGAATCGCCGTCAACGGCGTCTTGAATTCATGCGACACGTTCGCCACGAAGTCGCGGCGGGCGCGTTCCAGCCTGCGGAGTTCGCTGATGTCGTGCAGAACGACTACGGCGCCAGCGATCACGCCGCCCGACTGAACAGGAGCAACAGTTACCGCATAATACCGGGTCCGAACCGAACCCACGACCATCTCGCTTCTCGCGGTTTCGTTGCCGGCGAGCACTTGCCGGATGAGAGTCAGCACATCCGAATGCCGGATCACCTCAATCACGGGGCGCCCTTCGGGCGGGAAGGTTCCGATGCCCACTGCGCTGCGAAAGGCCGCATTGCAGAAGATCACGCGCTGGCCGGAGTCTATGACGGCAACTCCCTCGGCCATGCCTGCAAGAATCGCGGCGGACTGGTTGCGCTCTTCGGTAAGTGTGCGAATCGTCCGATCCAGCTGTGCGGCCGTCTGATTGAGTGTGCTGGAGAGGTCGGCCAGCTCATCTCCTTTGAGATCCATCGGCAGAGAGCGGAAATCACCGGCGGCCACTCTGCGCGAGAATTCCTTGAGGCGTTCAATGCGATTGGAGACGGTTCGGAAAAAGAGAAGCGATACGGTTCCCGCCGCGGCCAGAATGATGAACGAGGCGCCCCAAAGGTGGCTGCGGAAAACGGCCCGAGCCTGGTCGAGACGCTCGAGCGGCACAGACAGCCGGGTGACATACGGTGTCCCGTCCGGCGCCAGCCCGCGCACGGCGAGATAAACAAGATCGTGACCCAACGTGGCGCTAAACCGGACGGCGCGGCCCGAACCGCTGTCAAACGCCTCCTTGATTTCCGGGCGTCCCGCGTGGTTCTCCATCTTGTCCGGATCCTGGCTGGTGTCCGCTATGACATGGCCGTTTTGGGCGACCAGAGTAACCCGGACTCCGGCCTGAGCCATCCAGGCTGCCCATTCACGGAGCGCTGCATCGTTGTAGTCACGCGGAGGGCGATTTTGCCCCAGGAGCGAAAGAGACTCCAATTCCGTGTAGGCAGCGTTCAAGTACTCCTGCCGCAGTGTGCGGACGACGTAAGTATCGACGGCCAGCAAGACGAGCAACAATAGAAAGACGTGGAGAATTCCGAATCTCCAGAAAAGACGGCTTTTCATGGGTCCTCGCCGATGCAGTCAAAGGGATCTGACCGTTCCAGCGCCCTATTATACTTGGTCCAGGAAGGATTGCTGCGTCGAACCCCTGGTTTACGTGACCACGATGTTGATGAGCTTGCGCGGAACGATGATCACCTTCCTGATGACGCCTTCCCCGATGTGCTTCCGGACCTTGGGGTCGGCCAGAGCGGTCTCTTCCAACTCTTCCTTACTTGCCGTGATCGACGCAATGAGTTTGCTGCGCAGGCGGCCGTTGATCTGGATGGGCAACTCAACGGTGTCCTCTCGGGTGTACTTCTCATCGAACGCAGGCCAGTGAGCATAAGCCAGCGATTCGGCATGGCCGAGCGCCTGCCACAGTTCTTCAGCGAGATGAGGCGCAAGAGGAGCGAGCAGAAGAACAAAGGGTTCCATGCAGGATTTCGGGCGGGAATCCTGGCCGGTGAAAAAATTGACAAACTCCATCAGGCGGCTGATCGCGGTGTTGAAGCGCAAGCCCACCACGTCATCCGTGACGGATTGAATCGTCCTGTGCAGGACGCGCAGTTGCTCGGCTGTGGGATCGGCACCAGGATCGTCACCGGAATGAATGCGGGAGTTGGGCTCGACACGGTCCGACGCCTCGTCGACAATCATTCGCCAGGCGCGGTTGAGGAAACGGCTGATGCCTTCCACGCCCTGCATGCTCCAGGGTTTCGTGGCCTCCAGAGGTCCCATGAACATCTCGTAGAGCCGGGTTGTATCGGCGCCGTATTGCTGCAGGGGAACATCCACGGGAATGACGTTGCCGCGCGCTTTGGACATCTTCTCCACTTCGCCGGAAAGTTCTTCTCCTGTTTCTTCGAGGATTGCTCTGCCCTCTACAAATTTGATGCGCGTGTACGGGATGATCCGTCCTTCCTTGGTACGGTAGGTGATTGAGAGGATCATGCCCTGGTTGATCAAACGCTGGAATGGTTCGAGGGTCGAAACATAGCCTCGATCGAACAGGACCTTGTGCCAGAACCTCGCATAGAGCAGATGCAGGACGGCGTGTTCGGCGCCGCCCACGTAAAGGTCGACCGGCAGCCAGAACCGCTCCTTGTCGGGCGCCCAGGCTTGGCGGCTGTTCCTGGAATCGCTGAACCGCAGGTAGTACCAGCAGGAGCCGGCCCATTGAGGCATCGTGTTGGTTTCGCGGTGGAGAACGCGCGCGCCGCGATGCACACGAATCCAATCGAGCGCCTTCTCCAGCGGCCCGCCGGGCCGCCCGGTCGGCTTAAAATCTTCCAGCTCGGGAAGGAGCACGGGCAACTCCTCTTCCGTAACAGCCTCGGTGAGTCCTGTCGGCGTTCCATCGCCGTCGACTTCATGAAGAATCGGGATCGGCTCACCCCAGTAACGCTGCCGGCTGAAGAGCCAGTCTCGCAACTTGTATTTGATGGCAGGACAACCAAGGCCCGAGCGGGAAAGCCAGCCTGTGATGGTTTGCTTTGCATCCGCAGTCGGCAGGCCATCCAGGGAAACTTCCGGGCCTGCGGATTGTATGGCATGGCCGTCGTCGACGAATGCGGAGGAGAGCTGGGCGATGCGTGCTGAATACTCGGAGTTTGTCACGTCCATTCGTGCCAGCCAACTCTCCGGAGGCATGACAACAGCCCGCACGGGGAGACCGAATTTCCTGGCGAATTCAAAATCCCGCTCATCGTGCCCGGGCACACCCATGATTGCGCCTGTGCCGTAACTGATCAGTACGTAATCGGCGATCCACACCGGAATCTGGTCGCCTGTCGCGGGATTGATCGCATACCCGCCGGTGAACACCCCGCTTTTTTCGCCCCTGCCGGCGATCCGATCCTCTTCACTCATGGAGGCGACGCGGCGGCAGTACGCCTCCACTTCCGCTCGGCGCTCCGGGGAAGTCAGCTTCTCGAGAAGAGGATGTTCGGGAGCGAGAACCATATAAGTCGCACCGAAGAGCGTGTCGGGGCGCGTCGTGTATACGCGGATGGCGTCAGATTCATCATTCTCCGGAAAGCCCGCGCCGGCACGGCCTGTGCGCCATTCCGAGTAGGCCGATCCCGGTTTGCCGACAAAGAAATCAACCTCGGCACCCTCACTCCGGCCGACCCAGTTCTTCTGCATTTCTTTGATTGGGTCCGGCCAATTGAGCGTGTCCAGGTCCTCCACCAGCCGATCGGCGTAGGCGGTAATGCGCAGCATCCATTGGCGCAATGCGATGCGCTGTACAGGATAATCTCCTCTTTCCGACCGGCCGTTGATCACTTCCTCGTCGGCGAGCACCGTGCCCAAGTCGGGACACCAGTTCACAAGCGACTCCGCCTGATAGGCCAGGCGGTACGAATCGCGATACCGCCTCATGGCGGCCTCGCCGCGCGAGCGAATCTCATCCGGAATGGGCAGCTCGTCGATGGAGCGTCCTTTGCCGCGGCGTCTTGTGCCGTCCGGCCCTGTCCACTCAAAGTCCGAGTCGAACCATGTCTGAAAGAGAACGAGAAAGATCCACTGTGTCCAGCGGACATAGTCCGGATCGGTGGTTGCAAACTCCCTGTCCCAGTCGTAACTGTAGCCGAGCTGTTTGATCTGGCGCCGGATGTTGGCGATGTTTCGTTCGGTCGTCACGCGCGGATGAGTCCCAGTTTGGATGGCATACTGTTCAGCCGGCAGACCGAATGCGTCATAACCCATGGGATGCAGCACGTTGTAACCGCGCATGCGTTGAAAGCGGCAGTACACGTCGGTGGCGGTATAACCCTCCGGGTGTCCCACATGAAGGCCTTCGCCGGATGGATAGGGGAACATGTCCAAGACATATAGCTTCTTTCCTACGTGATCGATCGCGCGAAAAACCTGGTTCCGTTCCCAATAATCCTGCCACTTGGGCTCGATCTCATGCGGGCGATAGGCGGGCATTCCTTCTTCCTCCGACAAGTGCCGTTGATCCCACGAACAGAAGAGAATAGCGGTCTTCAGCACGGTTTTAAAGCGTCAAGTGCGGCGGGGTGAGTTTCCGGCGGTCAACTGGGTGGGGACGCAGGAGCAGGCCAGATCTGCCGGACGCCCTCACTTCTCAATCTCTACTTTGAAAACGGAAAGTAACGCGGTATAGAGATCATGCATGGAAATCACTTCGCCAAGGAGAAGACGCCGAAATGGAACCGGAGGGTAACGCAGAAATGGCTTCCGGGCAACAGCGGCCTGCGAACCAAGATCTTCGGAGCGAATCGGAACACCAGTATCGCGCTTTGATCGAGCAGTCCTGCGATCCGATTTATGTCATGCTGATCAATCCGCTGCGGCTGGTTCTCGTCAACCCTGCGTGGGAGCGTCTGCTCGGATACTCGAGCGCCGAATCGACCGCGCCTGATTTCGATTTCATGACGCTCGTCGCGCCGGAGAGCCGCGCGTTGATACAACAGCGTTCGCAACGGCGCGTCGACGGGCGGCCGTTGTCGCCGATCTATCTGTTTTGCGCGCTCACCCGCGACGGTCGCACCCTGGAGCTGGAGGCCAGTGTCACGGAGATCATGTGGCACGGCGCACCGGCCGTGCAGGGAATGTATCGCAACATCACCCCCTACCGGGAGGCCGAGCGATCGCTTCGTCTGTCGGATCAGATTCTGCAGCGCGTCGGGGCTCTTGTTATTGCCGCGGATTCGTCCGGCCGGATAACTTATGTCGGGCCGTCGGTGCGGGATATCCTTGGCTACGAACCTGCCGAGCTTCTGGGTGATGGCTGGTGGGAAATGCTGCACGATCCAGGCGGTCCGCTTTGCATGAAAAACCGCGTGGCAGCCATGGCACGAGGTGAGATCTCCGTGGGTAAAGCCCCGTACGAAGAGTTGTTGAAGCACCGCGACGGGCGACAACGGTGGATCCTCTGGCACGACACGCTCGCGCCCGACCAGCAAGTGATCGGAGTCGGCCAGGACATCACGGAGCGCAAGATTCTGGAGCAGCAACTCCGGCAGGTTCAGAAAATGGAGGCCGTGGGCAGACTGGCGGGAGGAATCGCTCACGATTTCAACAACCTGCTGACGGCGATCAATGGATACAGCGAGCTCATTTTAGGCAATATCAGCCATTCCGACCCGTTGCGCAGGGATATTGAGGAGATCAAGAAGGCGGGCGAGCGCGCCGCCAATCTGACGCGCCAGCTCCTCGCGTTCAGCCGCAAGCAGGTTCTCAGGCTGCGCGTTCTTGATCTCAACACGATCGTCCTGGACATCGAAAAGATCCTGCGACGCTTGATCACCGAGGACGTTGAGCTCGTCACCAGGCTCCAGCCTCATCTGGCGCGCGTCAAAGCCGATCCCGGACAGATCGAGCAGGTACTTGTGAATCTTGCCATCAACGCGCGTGACGCGATGCAACGGGGAGGGCAGCTGGTAATTCGGACCGCGGACATCATCATGGACGAAACCGCGGCCAGTAAGAACGAGGGCATGCGTCCGGGGAATTATGTGTTGCTCTCCATGAGCGACACGGGCTGCGGCATGGACACCGAAACCATGGCGCGGATCTTCGAGCCGTTCTTCACTACGAAGGACGTCGGCAAAGGCACGGGGCTCGGCCTCTCCATGGCTTACGGAATCATCAAGCAAAGCGGCGGACACATCTACGCTTTCAGCAAGCTCGGGCAAGGGAGCACATTTGAGATCTACCTCCCGAGAGTCGAAGATCCCGCGGCGGAAACACCCTGGACGCGTTTGTCGGATGACGACGCCTACCCCCGCGATGTGGTTCTGGTGGTCGAAGATGAGGAAATCATCCGTTCCCTTTGTTCCAAGATTATGCGCCTGCGCGGCTGCGCTGTGCTCGAAGCCGCCAATGGCAGAGAAGCGCTTGCCCTTGCAAAAACACATGCGGGGCCCATCCATCTTATGATCTCCGACGTCATCATGCCCGAGATGGGCGGGCCGGAACTGGTCCGGCAACTGTCGCCGAGCAGGCCGGAAATGAAGGTTATCTACCTGTCGGGATATGCGGATGACATCCTGGATTTGCGGCATCTGCAGGAAGACGGCTCTGCTGTTTTGATCAAGCCGTTTTCACCGGATGATCTTGCCCGGAAGGTCGCCGAGGTCATGAATCTCCCCTGACGGAGAGCTTTATCGTTCCTGCGTGATTTTTGTTACAATGCCGCCTCATTCAGGCCGGATTTGGGGTTTCGCGCGTGGCTTCGTAAACTGGGAGGAGCGTCATGAAGTTCTTGCACAAATCGTCCCCGTGGTTCTGCATTCTTGCAACCGTCGTCATTTCCGGGACCCTTGCTTTCGGGCAGTCTGTGCCGACACCCGAGCAATTCTTCGGCCATGCAGTCGGGGCTGACAAGAAACTCGTTCGTTGGGACAAGCAGCTCGAGTATTTGCAGGCGGTGGCCAAGACATCCAACCGCGTCCTCTATCAGGAAGTCGGAAAAACGACGAACAACAATCCTTTCGTCCTCGTAATCATATCTTCAACTGCCAACCTCAAGAACCTCGACCACTACAAGCAGATCAATCGCCGCCTGTTCGACCCTCGAACGATCACTTCCGAGAAGGAGGCGCAGGATCTCATTCAGGAAGCGCGCATCTTCGTCCTGGCAACGTGCAGCATCCACTCCACGGAAATAGGCGCCAATCAGATGACTCCCGAGGCTGTCTACCGGCTGGCGACCGAGAAGACACCTGAAGTCCAGTCGATTCTCGACAATGTAGTTTTTCTTCTCGTGCCCTGCCTCAATCCCGACGGCCAGATCATGGTAATCGACTGGTACAACAAGACTCTAGGCACGCCCTACGAGAACGCTCCGCTGCCTTGGCTCTATCACCCTTACGTGGGTCACGACAACAACCGTGATGCGTACATGTTCACTCAGAAGGAAACTCAGCTCATTGGCAAGATCCTCTACAAGGACTGGCTGCCCGAGGTCTGGCTGGATGAACACCAGATGGGAAGCAACGGAGCGCGCATCTTCATCATGCCCGCCATGGATCCCATCAATCCTAACGTCGACCCGCTCATCTATCGTAATACCGGGCTATTGGGATACGCTCAAGGAGCGGCACTCGAAAAGGCCGGCAAGGAAGGCATTCTCTCTTCTGACCAGTACACGTATTTCTGGGAAGGAGCCATGGCATGGGAGGGATGGTGGCACAACATGCTCGGGCTGCTGACCGAAGTCGCTTCCGTGAACCTTGCAACCCCCACGGACCAGATGATGGCCACACCCGGCGAGGCAGCGGCGGCCACTCCGGCACAGGGAGGGCGCGGCGGTGGCCGAGGAGCGGGCGGCCCGATGCCGGCTCCTCGTGATGTGCAGTTCCGTTCCAATTACCCGCGTCCATGGCTCGGCGGCCACTGGACCCTGCGCGATATTGTCGATTACGACGAGATCGCCACTTTCGGCCTGCTCCAGACGTCGGCCAATCTCCGCACGCAGTTTCTCGATGGGCTTTATATAGTGGGGAAGCGGCAAATCGAGATGGGCAAGAGCGGAAATCCTTATGCGATCGTTGTGCGCCGTGATCAGTCGGACCGCCCCACGGTCGTCAAACTGCTGCAGACGCTTGCCTTGGGCGGCGTCGAGATCCAACAAGCCCAGGCATCTTTCGTGGCCGACGGCGTCAGTTATCCCGCGGGTACATATGTGATCCTGATGGCGCAGCCCTTCCGTCCGTACGCCAAAGACATGCTCGAAGCGCAGGTCTATCCCCTGATTTCGCCGGCGCCGGGCGTGCCGCCGCGCGCGCCTTATGACGTGGCCGGCTGGTCTCTCGGAATGCAAATGGGCGTTGATACCGTTTTCGTCAAACAAGCGTTTAACGCGAACCTGAAGAAGCTCGATCCCATCGAACTGCCGGTCGGCCAGATCTCCGGTCAAGGCCAAGCGTTCCTGTTCAGCCACGAACCTAACAACAGCCTCGTGGCGGTCAATCGTTTGCTCAAGGGCGGATATGAGGTCGGCTGGCTCAAAGCATCCGCGAATATCGGAGGGAAGGATTATCCGGCTGGGACCATCTTGGCTCACGGAGGGACCGGACTCCCGTCTTTCATGGCCGGACTGGCGAAAACACTTGGCATTGACGCTGTCGCGGCGGAGGAACCCCATGTTCCTGCGTCCATTTTGCACATTCGCAGCCCGCGCACGGCTCTTTATCAGCCCTGGGGCGGCAATATGGATGAAGGCTGGACACGCTGGCTCCTGGAACAGAATGATTTTCCGTTCGCGACCGTCCACCCGCAGGATCTCCGGGGCGGAAATCTCGCTGCCAAATTCGACGTGATCATTTTCCCCGACATGGGGTCGGGTCAGATCATCAGCGGGCAGACCGGTCAAAACGTTTCGGAGGAGTACAAGGGCGGAATCGAAGACTCCGGCCTGAATGGTCTGCGCGCCTTCATCGAGGGAGGTGGCACCGTGATCACCCTCGGCCAGAGTTCGACCTTGTTGATCGACAGATTCGAGGCTCCATTCAAGGACGCTTTGCGCGGCGTCAGCCGCGACAAATTCTTCTGTCCCGGCTCCGTGGTCCACGTTTTGGTGGACAACACGAATCCGATCGCCTACGGCATGAAAGCCGACACGAATTCCTACTTCACCAATTCGATGGTTCTCGACCCGGCTCCATCCTCGACGCCGATGGATGTTTCGGTCGTGGCGCGCTATCCCAAGGACAACATCCTGAAGAGCGGCTGGTTGCAGGGGGAATCGTTCATCGCCGACAGAATCGCGATCGCTGAGGTGAAATTGGGCAAGGGCCGCATGGTGCTGATGCCCCTCAAAGTGCAGCAGCGCGCCCAGCCATATGCAACCTTTAAACTGCTGTTCAACGCGATTTTGACATCCGTCACGAACTGAACAGGGGCTCATTACACAGGTGGCGACGCGTTCCGTCACACCCCCCCTCGTTTCCTTTTTGACTTTTTTGCCGTGCCGGTGTGAAATAGGGGTGTGTAGCTGTCCATTTTCCTTGCAGATTCTCTTAAACGCGATTAGCACTGCTGGTGGTTGAGTTTTTTACCATGCCGGCGGAGATGCAATTGGAGTCCATCCGTTTTGCACGTTTCACGCCGGGCTGTGCGGAGGGCACAATGAGGTACACTCGCGTAATTTCCCTTTGTGTGGTTTTATCCCTGTCTCTGTATGTGTCTGCATGCTCCGGCAGGCCGACCCAGATTATTCAGCTGACCGAACAGGCCAGGCAAGAGGCAGTGAACGAGCATGCCGACCAGTTTGCGGTGGACTACTGGACTGCAGGCGAGAAAGCTTGGGGGGAGGCATCCAGCAAGCTCGACGCTCAGAAATGGGGCGAGGCCGAAACCCTGCTTTTGAAGGCCAAGTCCAGTTACATCCATGCCCGGGATATGGCCAAAGATCAGCGCGCGGCTGCGATCACGCAGATCACCCAGGCACAACAGACTGCTACGCTGCGCCTAAAAGCTTTGAAAGAAGACAGGGCGGTTTCTAAACTGTCCGCGGCTCGCAAGAAGGAATTCGATGCCGCCGTGAAACAGTTCGAAGACAACATCGCCAAAGCAGCAGAACAGTTCAAGAACGCGCAGTACACGGATTCCAACAGCCTCTTCCAGAGAACCACGAGAGAAATCTGGGAGGCTCAGCAGGAGTATTTGAAAAAATAAGAGGGCGGAGGCAAAGGCAACTATGACGAACTCAATTCGTACGGCGATCACTACCTGTGTGTTACTTGCTTTTTTCTGTTACGGCTGCGCTTCAAGACCGGACGAGCAGATCAAGACTGCCACCGATGCAATGAACCAGGCGATTGAGCAAAGAGCCGAGCAGTACGCTCCCGGCGAATGGAAGAGCGCCAAGGATATCTGGGACACGGCGCAAGGCCAGTTGTCCAAGCAGAGCTGGTCGTTAGCGGCGGGCTCGCTGGAAACCGCAAAAGCGCGCTTCCTCAAGGCTCGCGACGTCGCCAAGAATGAGCGGGATTCGATGCTGGCGGTAGTCAAAACCATGCAGGCAAACATCGACAGCAGTTACGCGACGTTCAAGGCGGGCATGAACAATCGCAAGTTGTCCGCGGCCGCCAAGAAGGACTACCTTGCGGCTTGCGCGGATATCGACAAACGCATCGGGATTATGAATAACGAGCTGAGCCAGGGGGGCTACGTAGAGGCGAAAGGCACCGCCCAGGAGACCTTGCAGTCGATTTTATTCAACCAGAAAAAGCTGCAGGGCAAATAGCAAAGCGGCGATTCGGACACAAGACTGAAGGATGCGCTTCGCAAGGGCGCGCTGACGGCATGAGCTCGGGCGGATGCCAATTCCCTGCACCGCCCGATGCCGATTCCGTCTTTTCGCATGCGTGGTAATGAACCCCTTCCGGCAACTCAAGCCGGATCGCGATTGAGATACGTTTCCCCCACTTGCTTCTTCCCAAATCGTTCACTAATTCCGGGCATTGAAAACGCTCAGACGACGTATGGCAACAACGCCGCCACCCGTCGAGAATAGACATCGTACGACTCGCCGAACTGCACGCGCATCCACTTCTCCTCAAGCTTTAGTTTGCGCCATAGTACACCGAATACGAGGACAACCGCGAGTAGCCCGCGCCACTCGCCCCGGGCCACTGCGGAACCGACAAATGCCACCAGAAGCCCGGCATAAATGGGGTGGCGAACAAGGGCGTAGGGGCCGCTTGTAATCAGTTCGTGACCTTCCTTGACCGTCACAGCTTGGCTCCAGTTGCTTCCGAGGTGCCGGCGTGCCCAGGTCGCAAAGAGCAGGCCACCTGCGGTAACTGCCAAGCCGCTCCAGAAGCACGAATCGCCATGCGGAAGAAATCGCTTGTCAAGCAGGGGAGGCGGAACGCTCGGGAGCCAGAGAAGCGCCACTGCGCAAACAATCAAAACAAGGCGTACAAGCCGCGACAACAATGACTCGCGGCGGTCATTTACCTTGACATTCTTTGACATCACCCACCAATAGGCCATGAAGGTAAGCCACACTGCCGGGAAGAAATAGTCAGAGATGAGTGGCATGAGTATTCCTCTGTGCCTAACGTTGCCGATGGGTTTGCTGGATGTGCGAGCTTCCGGGGCAATGCGTTTCTGCCACCATGCCTCGCACCGCCTCCAACTCCCCCCTCGTCAGGTTCATGGCGTTATTTGGCGCCAGTTTGTCCCGACCAGCTTGCCGTTGATCAGGCCAGGTTCGCCCCGTGTTCCTGCAACAACGCCTTCAATATCGACCGGTGGCAGCACGCTTCCTCTGCACAGTAACAACCCACCGAGAGATTGGTCTCGCGGGAGAGAGCGGCGAGGAGCGCGAGGAGCCGACTGGCCTCAGGGCGTTTCATTTCGGCGCGGTATCGCCTTACGAAGGCGCGCCATTCCCGCTCATCGGAAGCATGAAGTGCCTGCTTGACCAAAGCCTCCGAAGGCGCAAGGTCTGGAAGCCATACATCGTAGAAATCGCGCGATGCATGCTCAGCCTTCGGCACACCGCGCGGTGGGCGCCGCACGGTCCCCAAGCGCAGTCCCTCACCGGGGGCTCTCGGGCTTCCCAGCCGTACTATACGAATAGCCATTTCAAACTCCTTGCTGGTATTAGGGTCGCTACGCAACCCCCGAATTCCACCCAAACAGCGGGTCCAGGTCTTCCATCTGACTTGTATCACATGCTGCAATTCGGGGCTTGCGCAGCCCCCTAATTCTTCAGACGGCAAGGAGAGATTGGGCTTTGCCGATTACGTCAAGAACCGTCCCGGCTGGCGCCCTGCAACAGAACTCAGCTCGCCGGGCCTTCCAGTCCATGCTCTTGACTTGGTCCGCCAGCACGACACCCGCCACGTTCAGGTCTTTGGGCAAAGGCGTTTCGAACGGGTACCCTTTGCGCCGACTTGTGATCGGGCACAGAAGAACCAAGCCCACTTTCTGGTTATAGGATCGGGGAGATACAACCAATGCCGGCCGGCGGCCCGATTGTCCATGACCAGCCTGCGGGTCGAAGTCGACCCAGACGATATCCCCGCGATCGGGGGCTATCCGCTCGACCATCACAGAGTCTCCTTACCGACGGGGCGGCCGGTTTTGATCTCGGTGTGCAGGTTGTGCTTGGACACCTTTTTGAGCAGATCATCGAGTTTGTACTGCGGCGCGCGCTGAGGCTCGACGATTAGTTTGCCGTCGACCACACTCAGTTCCACGGCACTCCCTTGCTCCAGGCGAAATTCGTTGACCAATGCCTTGGGGAGCCTGAGGGCAAGGCTGTTGCCCCATTTTTGAACCTTCGCGGTCATGATAAGTCCTCCGATGGTATCTACAAAGAGTATACAGAGCCGATGCCGAGCGCACAAGAAATCGATTCCAATTCGGGGGACTGGCCTGTCACCGATTTACAACGGGTGGTTCCGCCGAGAACAGCAACCGCCCTATCTTTCCCCGATTGCCGGCGCCCCATCCCATCGCGCCCGAGGGCGCAAAGCTGAACGTGTGGAAACCTTCAGTCCCAAACGGCACCCACGTCATGCCGTCGTCGGTCGATAGGTCCGCGCCCTGTGGCCCGATTGCAATAAGCGTCGCTGTTTTCGCGTGCGGCATGTACGCGACAACCGATCGGAATCCCGACAGCGCATGCTCCTTCGCCAGCGTCCACGTCTTGCCGCCATCGCTCGTGGTCGCGAGGTTGTCGACGGCCTCGGCTTCTTTCCGGTAGTCGCCGCCCACGACAACGCCATGCTTCGCGTCGCGAAACGCGATGGAGAAGATTCCGGACGACGCGTTGGCAGGAATCGGCGTATTGGCAACCGTCCACGTTTTGCCGCGATCGGCCGAGTGCAGCACGCGTGAAATCGTCGACGCGCCGGTGCCGATCCAGACGTCGCTGCCAAGATACGCGATATTGGTGCCGCTCGCGGCAAACGCCCCTTCATTTGGCAGCGCGGGCGGCAGCACGTCAGGCGGAATCCGAGCCCACGTCTTACCGTCGTCGGTCTTCATGATGAAGAACTGCCCGTCGATCGAATCGCCGATGACGACGCCGTGGTTGGCGTCGGCGAAGGTCATCGCGTCGAGAAACACGTCCGGGTCTTTGTTCAGGAACTGCGCGTCCCAGTGTGCGCCTCCGTCGACAGTCTTGTAAATGCGCGACGCCTCGCCGTTGCCGATGGCGAGCAGATACGCAGCATCCGGGCCGACGGCATCGACATCGCGAAAGTCGGTTGTCGCGGGCACGTCCGGTACGGGCATCGGCTTCCAAGTCTGGCCCGCGTCCGTCGTGTGAAAAACGGTCGCGCGCGATCCGCTCACCCACACGATGGTGTCGCTCGCCGCACTCACGCCGCGGAGCGTCACGTTGACGCCGCTCGTCTCCACTGTCCATTGTGGCGAGGCGACTTGGGCTACGCCGAGCAAAACGACCAAAGCGATGACGTGCCGCATTTCAAATCTCCAAATCCCCACATCCCTCAATCCTATTCTCATTCATTCACAGGACTTGGTGCCTGGTCATACCGTCCCCTTCGCATCTAAGACGATTCCATGGAGATAGAATGGGGATGAGAATAAGGACAGTACATCGCAGACGTCCGAATCCACTGCGGGTAGCTGCGCGCTTCCTCTACACACCCCTCTAATCTGCGATGGGCGTCTTTTCCACGTGGTCGATGACTAACTGTTCAATGGGCGCTTTGCGCTGTTCCAGCCGGAGGCCGAGCGCTCTTACCGAGGCAAAGATCGACGTAGCGCCGCCGGGTTCGGAGGCGACACCGGCGGGCTCTCCGGCTGGGGGGGCGCCTCCGCCCAAATCCGGCATTACGGATCGCGCCATGGCTATCAAATCGGCCAATGAAATGTCGAGAGCCACCCGGTAATTCCCTTTGAGGCCGGTCATGTCGACAACGGGACGGCTGCCCGGCCCGCCCGTCTGAAAGAGTCGCGTTAGCATGAGTGCAAAGCCTGACATCGTCACCTTGGAGGATTCCATGTGCATCGTCTGCATACTCGAATCCATTCTGGTGGTCACTGTGCCTCTGGCCCCCATGTTGATCGTAGAACTGCCGTCATTCCCTCTGCTCATGCGGATTGGCCCTTCCTCCGTATCCAGCTGCGTCTCGCCGGGTTTAAGGGGGGCGTTGGTGTCGAGCGTCTCGGTTGGGTCGGCCGCCGATTCCTTCAAATTCGGCCCGTCCTTGGCGACCACCAGCGCGAATACCGGATGATCCTTGGTTTCACGATGCAGCGTCATCTTGAAGCGTTCCTCGAGCAGGCTCTGCAGCATCTCATTGGTTTGATCCTTTGTGGCGCCCGCCGGCAGCTTAGCCATGATATCAAATCGCTGTGTGGCTATCCAATCCGGGCCCGAAACCTGGTTGGATTGCACTTGGTAAGCCTGGACCATCAGATCTCGCAGCGTCATGTACCGATACTCGGCTCGGGCTCCATCCACGCGTGGGCCGATCCGCGGCATTTGTCCCTGCGTGATCCCCTTCGCGACCGCTGCCATATCGAGGGGCTCCGAGAGCTTGATGCTGGCCACCTCGAAAGCAAGCCTAACGGGTTGAGCCGGCGCGGGCTGGTTGGGCGATGTTTGCGCGAGTGCCGCGCCAGACGCCAACAGAGCGCCGGCAATAAATGTCAAAGCCGTATGATTTCGCATATCAATACAACTTTGACCTAAGCAGGTCGTTTTTGCAAGGAGAAGGGTTTTCGCCGCCCTTGCCGGACTACCACTTCTTTTTTGGCTTCCATCAGTGCATTCAGCAGCCAAAATGGACGGTGGTATCCGATGTCCAGGATTGACATTTGCGAATCGAAACACCATACATTCTTCAATTATGACGACCGCCGGCAGAGTTTCTGCGCGCATCCTCAAATTTTTGTCCCGCCTTCAGCCGGGCAGCGTGCGGGATCCCGGGCGCGGCTACGATTCGATAATGCAACAGATCAACTCACTCCGAGCTCAACTGCGCAAGGAGGATGACACACAACTTCGATTTCGGGCTCAGCGAATGCGCGACCCGGCCTGGGATGACGCAATGCTGGTGGAAGCCCTTGCGCTGGCGGCTGAACAGGCCGAGCGCATCCTGGGCATGCACATGTTCGACGTGCAGCTCCTCGGCGCCCTGCTAATGACCGAAAGCAAGGTGGCGGAGATGCAGACTGGAGAGGGCAAAACGCTCGCTGCGGTTCCAGCGGCCTCCGCGCTGGCTCTAGCCTCCGGTGGAGTCCACGTGCTGACGGCAAACGACTATCTTGCCAAACGTGATGCCTCATGGATGGGAGACGTCTACAGGTCGCTGGGACTCACGGTAGGTTACATCACGCAGCAGATGCCGGCCGAAGAGCGCCGGGAAATGTATGCTTGCGATGTCGTATATGCAACGCCGAATGAAGTCGGATTCGACTTCCTGCGGGACCAACTCTGCCTCGATCCGGGGGGTCTTGTCCATCAACCCTTCCGCTCAGCTCTGTTCGATGAAGTCGATTCGATTCTGATTGATGAGGCCCGCATTCCCCTGGTCATCGCCGGCGGTGACATGACGCCTCCGGAGCTCGCATACCGCTGCGCGGCAATCGCCCGCATGTTGCGCCCGAATTTCGATTACGGCGTCGATGAGTATGCGCGTACCGTGGTTCTCAGAAATCCGGGCGCCGCCAATGTCGAAAGAGCGCTTCATTGCGGAAACCTGTACGATCTTCGCAACGGGCATCTGCTCACGGCAATTCTCGATGCGCTGCACGCGCAAACGCTGCTTCGGCGCGACGTCGACTACCTCGTCAAGAACAATGCGATCGAACTGGTGGACGAATTCAAGGGACGCATCGCGGAAAACCGCCGTTGGGCCGCCGGGCTGCAAACGGCAGTCGAAGCCAAAGAAAACCTGCCCCTGAAAAAGCAGGGACAGATCCTGGGCTCCATCACGCTCGAAAATCTGGCCGGACTGTATCCGCGCATTTGCGGCATGACAGGAACGGCGGCCACGCAGGCTGCGGAGTTTTTCAAAATCTACGGCCTCGAAGTTGTAGCGATTCCCACGAACCGACCGGTGATCCGAGTCGACGAGAAGGACATCCTGTTCCGGACCAAAGCAGAAAAGGAAAGCGCCCTGATCGAAGAAATAGCCGGTGTGCATGCGACGGGGCGGCCCATCCTGGTGGGGACAGCCAGCGTAGCGGAATCGGAACGCCTCAGCGCGCTTCTGCGCCAAGCAGCAATTCGGCATCACGTTCTCAACGCGCGCAACGATGAGGCCGAGGCGCAAATCATCGCGCAGGCAGGCTCCCTGGGTGCGGTCACGATCTCAACCAACATGGCCGGCCGCGGCACGGACATTCCGCTCGGCGGCACGCCTCCGAATGACCGCGAAAGAATTCTGGAACTCGGCGGGTTGTATGTTATCGGCACAAACCGTCACGAGAGCCGTCGCATCGACCATCAGTTGCGCGGCCGGGCCGGCAGGCAAGGCGATCCGGGATCATCGCGCTTTTTCATAAGTCTCGAGGATGACCTGATGGTGAGGTTCGGCATCCGTGACGCTCTCAGAGACAAGACCCCCGAAGCAGAGGCGATCGAGCATGTGCAACGCATCATTGAGGGACAAAATCTTGAAATCCGCCAGACACTTCGCAAGTACGAACAGATTATTGAGGCGCAGCGCCGCATCATTCATGCGCGAAGGCACGATGTCCTGACCGGCGCCGCTGGCAGCGTGATCGAATCCCATGCTCCTGATCTCTTCGAAGAGTTGTGCCGCGAATTCGGCCGCGAGCGTGTGGCTGAGCAGGAACGCCGGCTTACGCTGCTCAAAATGGATGAGTCGTGGTCCAACTATCTTGCGGATGTCGCGGAACTACGGTCGGGCATTCACTGGGTTTCGCTGGGCGGGAAAGACCCTCTGAACGAATATCTCCACCAGACCGCGTTGAGTTTTGAGAATCTGCTGAATGGTTTGGACCAGCAGATTATTGACGATTTTTCGAATATGCCGCGGGAGAGCGGCGGAGAAAAGGACTTGCCGAAGTTTGACCGCGGCGCTACCTGGACGTATGTGATCAACGACCAGCCGTTCGGAAACATCAGCGAGCGCATGGCCAAAGCCATCGTGCAGCTTGTGCGTCAGTTGATTTCCTGATCAAGAATTGGTGTCGAGCGACCTACACCGATTTTTGCGGTTTTTACAATTATTCATGGCCGGATCCAAATGAGGCCATCCACCGCGGCGAAATGGCGGTCGAAGGAGAGCAGTTCGGCTCCCGATTGAAGCGCGTGAGCGGCAATCCAGATGTCGTTCGTGGGAATGAGCGTTCCCTTGCGGCGGAGTGAGGCGGCAATACGGCCAAAGCGATCTGCCGTGGTAAGCGATACAGGCAGGAATTCGACGTAGGGATTGTCCAAAAATGCCTTGAGATCCGCCATGTTTTCTTCTTGACGCGATCCATTCTGGAAACCGAATATGAGTTCACCGGCGACCACCGCCGAAATCAGCAGATGCTCGGCGAGACGAACACGTCCTGCCACTCCGGGATGTCCCTGCATCAGGGCCACATAGGCGTTGGTATCGAGAAGAAGGCTCATTTCCAAAGCGACCTGTCGATTTTTTCCAGCGGTTTGATGCTCTCCAGCAATTCATCTGCTTCTTCCGCAGACCACTTCCCGATCAGATGATCCAGAGAATCCCCCACTACATTAGCGGATTTGCCGGCATTTTCGAGCCCGGCTCCTTTGCGCGCGAGAAGCAGAACCGCCCGATTCAGGGAGATCCCTTCCCTTCGCGCCAACTGACGAACGAGCTTCTCCAACTCGGAATCAAATCCTCGCAGGGACAATTGCTTCATGGGAATTCTCCGACTCATTACTTGATCTAAAGTGAATCATATCATGATTCAAAACCGGGGACGCTACCCTATTTTGCAGAAAAAGATAGACGGATTCGCCTTGCTCGGTCTGCAAAATAGGGTAGCGTCCCCGGTTTTCCGGTTTTCAGACAATCCAGCCGTCGGCAAGCTGAATGACGCGCTCGCCGTAAGCAGCATTCCTCTCGGAATGGGTCACCTGGATGATCGTGGTTCCTTCATCGTTGAGCTTCTTGAATAGATCCATGATCTCCTTCCCCTGGCTGGAATGGAGATTGCCGGTGGGTTCGTCGGCCAGAATTACCTTGGGGTTTGCGATGACAGCTCTCGCGACGGCGACCAGTTGTTGCTGTCCCCCGGAAAGCTGCGTCGGATAGAGGTCCTTCTTTCCCACGATTTGAAACCGGTCCAGCGTGTCGCAGACCATGCTCTCGCGCACGCTTCGGGGAAGATTGCGATAGGAGAGAGGAAGGTCGAGATTTTCGTAAACCGTCAGGTTGTCCAACAGATGATAACTTTGAAACACGAAGCCGATGTGGCTCTTGTGCAGCTCGGATCGCGCTTTCGGTTTCAGCTTGTGCACGGGTACGTCCATGAAGAAGTACTCTCCGTCCCATGCGCTGTCATACATGCCGAGGATGTGCAGAAGCGTGGATTTGCCCGCCCCCGAGGGTCCCATGATGGAGATGAACTCGCCGGGTTTGACATGGAGTTCGATGCGGCGCAGAACCCAGGTTTTGGTAATGCCGTGTTCATAATATTTGTCTACATTGCGCAGCGTGATCATGGTGATATCGGCTCCGGACGAAGTTTGCAGTGTAACACCGCGTGCGGTCCCGGACAAATCTTGCCTCTGAACGGGATCCGTTCTTCCGGGTTGACAAGGTTCTGTGAATCCCCCAGACTCAAAATCGCCTACATACGGATACGAAAGGGGGCGGATGGCGCGTCTTCAATTCCTTGGCGGCTCTGGCACTGTGACTGGATCCAAGTTTTTCGTCGATACCGGCAAGACACGTTTCCTGGTGGATTGCGGGATGTTTCAGGGCGGCAAACAACTACGCCTGCGCAACTGGGTGCCCCTTCCTATATCACCCCCATCGATCGATCACATTTTCCTGACTCATGCCCACATCGACCACATCGGCATGCTCCCCGTGTTTGTGCGGGAGGGCTATAAAGGCCCTGTCTGGAGCACACCGGCCACGTGCGAGCTGGTGGAGATCAACCTGGCCGATGCGGCCCACCTGCAGGAAGAAGACGCGCGATTTGCAAACAAGAAGGGATTCAGCAAGCACAAGCCCGCCCTGCCGCTCTACACCATCGAGGATGCCCAACGCTCCTTTCAGTATCTGCGCCCTCTCGAGTATGGCAAGCAGGTCGAAATGTCGGACGGATCTCGCGTGCAATTCCATGACGCAGGGCACGTCCTGGGATCGGCAATGGTGGAAGCGCAGGTTTCAACCGGCAACGGAAAGTTCAAGTCGGTGGTGTTCTCCGGCGACCTGGGTCGCTACCATACGCCAATGGATACCGAACCGTTCGCACCGGAACAAGCCGACTATCTTCTGGTGGAATCGACCTACGGGGACCGGCGGCATCCCGATGAGGAAACTTCCGGCGAGCTGGCGCGCCTCATCAATGAAACTGCTGCTCGCGGCGGTACCCTCGTGGTCCCCGCGTTCGCGCTAGGCCGGACGCAAATCCTGCTTTACACCCTCAGGGATTTGAAAGCCAGAGGCGCCATCCCTGATCTGCCGGTATTCGTTGATAGTCCCATGGCAATCGCCATCACCGAGATCTACTGCCATCACATTGATTCACTTGGGCCCGAAGCGCGCAAGATCTTCGAGACGACCGGAAAATGCCCGGTCATGTGCCCTAATCTGCATTTCATCCACACGCCGCAGGAGTCCCAGGAAATCAATTCCTTACGCTATCCCTGCATCATAATCTCCGCCAGCGGCATGGCTACGGGCGGACGGGTGCTGCATCACCTCAAGTTCCGCCTTCCCGATCCGCGCAACACGATCCTGTTCGTCGGGTTTCAGGCCAGCGGAACACGCGGGCAGCTGCTCAAGGATGGGGCCCGTGAAATTAAGATCCATGGAGAGCATGTGCCGGTCCGCGCGCACATCCGGGCGTTCGAGTCATTCTCCCGCCATGCGGACGAGCCTGAGATCATGCGCTGGCTGGGCAGCCTGCGGGTGCCGCCGAAGCTGACCTGCGTTGTGCATGGAGAGCCGGAATCGAGCGGGGTCCTCGCCGAGCAGATTTGCAAATCGCTCCATTGGCAGGTGCGCGTTCCCGATTATCTCGACGTCATCGAATTGAAATAGACGGAGAGATTGTTGATGTATTTCGCAATGTCGTGGTCCAAAATAAGAACTCTGCATTTGACAGGCTCAGAGATCGAATCGCATGAAGAATCTAACTTTTGATTTTAGCCCGGCCGCCGGCGGCCCTCTGGTTCTGGATGTTGAAACCCAATACCTCAGCGATGAGGTCGCGGGCGGCTGGACAGCCGTGCACAAGTTCAAGGTAGCCGTTGTGGTCACGTGGGACGAGCCCAATGGCCTGCGTGTCTGGTACGAGGAGGATACGCCGCGGCTGCTCGCGGAGGCGGGGAAATTCGAGCCGATCGTCACCTTCAACGGCGAGAATTTCGACTTTAAGGTGCTGAGCGCCTATGGGTCGGTGGATGCACTCTACCGTAAGAGTACGGACATGCTGGCGCTGCTTAGCAAGCGGCTGGGATTTCGCGTTAAGCTTGATTCCGTGGCCCAAGCCACGCTGGGGCGCGGAAAGACGGGTTCCGGGACGGATTCTGTCAAATGGTGGCGTGACGGTGATCGGCAAAAGGTGGTCGAGTACTGCAAAATGGACGTTGAAATCACCCGTGATCTATATCTGTTCGTCAAACAGAACGGTTACGTGAAGATCGACGACCTCAAGCAGGGTAAGCGCCAAGAGGTTAAAATTTCCTGGTAGTTTTCGCGAGCGAGAATGGAACCGATCCGCTTCATTCACACCTCCGACATCCATCTTGACACGAGCTTCACGGGTGCCGGCTTCCCGTCGCGGCTCGGCGCCCGGAAACGCGAGGCGATTCGCGGAACTTTTCGGCGCATCCTGGAAGACGCGCGCAAACAGGCCGTAGACCTAGTCCTGATAGCCGGCGATTTATTTGAGCACGACCACGTCACTCCGGATACGGTCGAGTTTTTGAAGCAACAATTCGAGAATCTGGCCCCCATCCCGGTTTTTGTCGCACCCGGCAATCACGATCCTTGCCTTCAGGATTCGCCCTATTGCGTGGAGGCCTGGCCGGCGAATGTCCACATTTTCCGGGAAGAGGAGTTTCGCTCGATCGATCTGCCGGACGCCGGCGTGCGCGTCACCGGCTACGGATTCACTCGCTCGCAACTCCAGGAACCGCTTTTCCAGAAGCTGCCCGTGCTTCCGGAAGGCGCATGGAATCTCGTGCTGGCGCATGGTTCCGACCTCAGCGGCGTGCCCGCAGGGAAGTCGGTTCATGGTCCATTCAACGTCGACGAAATCGCGGGAAAGAACGTGCTCTACTGCGCCCTTGGCCACTACCATCAACAGCGGCCTGTGTTGAACCCGCTTGACTCGACACAGGTCTGGTACTCCGGCATACCCGAAGGGAGGGCATGGGACGAAGAAGGAACCTGCGGTTACTTGCTCGGAGAAATTGCCGACGGCGTGGTTTCTGTGAAATCGTGCCCGTCGAGCCAGTATCCGCTGGTCACACTCACCCTGGATTGTGACGGGTACACGAGCCGCGAGCAGGTCCTTGACGCCATCCTCCGGCAACGGCACTGCGCATTCAATGAGAACACCATCCTCCGCGTGCGGTTGGAAGGGGCGCTCGATCCGAAGCTGGACCTCTCGATCCCTGAAATGGAAGAACGGCTGGCCGGTGAGACGCTGCACATCGCGTGGGACGACCGAACTTTGCCTGCCGTCGATTTTGACGCTCTGGCTCGCGAACGCACGTTGTGCGGGTACTTTGCGCGCACCTTAAACCAGCAGATTCACTCTGCACAGGCAGTAGAACGTCCTGCGCTGGAGCGCGCACGCCTGTACGGAGTGCAGGCGCTGCTGGGCCGGGAGGTGCGCGTCCGGTGAACCTGCTCCGCTGCCACATTCTGGGTTTTGGCAAATTGGCCGATCTGCCGCTATCGTTTGCGCGCGGCCTGAACGTGGTTTTTGCCGCCAACGAGGGCGGCAAGTCCACTCTTCAGCGCTTTTTGATGGCGCTGCTCTACGGCCAGCTGCGCCCGGATGTCAAGGCGCAGCGCCGCCTCGACGCCTGGGTCGAGCAGTACAAACCATGGCGCGCGCCGGACTACGGAGGCACACTCTGGTGCGAGCTCGCGAGCGGACGCGAGCTGGAGCTGTATCGGACGTTCGGCCGGGAGGAGAGCAGATTTGAAGTCCGCACCTCGGGCGGCGAGGATATTTCGCGCCAGTACGAAGCCCAACGCAACGGCGATCTGCTCTTCGCTGCCACGCATCTCGGATTGTCCAAGGAGCTGTTCGAGTCGGTTGCGGTGATCCGGGAAACTGAAACGGCCGTGTTGTCGCACCGTGATTCTTTGCGGGATCGAATTGCCAATCTGGCTCAATCGGGAGACGAGAAGCTCTCGGTCCGCCTGAGTGTCGTCAAGCTCGAGGAGGCTCTCGAAGCCATCGGGTCAGAGCGGGCGCCCACAAAGCCATACAAGCAGGCTCTCGACCGCCTCCAGGCGCTCCAGGAGGAAAAAGTGGAGCTGGATGCGCGCCGCGGCCAATGTCAGGCATGGATCCATGAGAGGCAGGAGCTGGGGAGCGAGATTAAAAGGCTCGAGCGTGACCTGCTCGCGGCCGCGCGTGCCGTTCTGGAGGCGCGGTTCCGGGAAGCGCAACTCCAGGTGCGCACGCTCCTCGAAATCGACACCGATGTCCTAAACCTGGAAAATGAAATTCAAACCCTCGGGGCCGACCCCGAATTCCCGGTGCATCAGCTGGAGGCGCTGAACCGGTTGGCGGCGGATAAAGACAACGCGGACCGGCGCCTTGAGGAATTGCGCCTGCAAAAGCAGGAGGCGGAATCCCGAAGCGAACAGTGCGCGGCTGAATTGAGGAAGCTCGCTGCCTACGGCGTGCTGCACGAGAGCGTCGAACCCGAGAAGATTACCGAGTGGTTCGTGCATTATTTGAGCCTGTCGAGACAGAGGGATGAGGTCCAGCGCGCGGCGCACAACCTGATGGACGAAGCCAACGCCCTCGAGCACAGGATCGTGACGCTGAGCCCCGTCCTGCAAAAAGCCGAGATTGATTGGGAACGCAAGGCACGCCAGGCCGCGGAGGAACAGCATGCCGCGACGCAGCAAAGCATGGCTCTGGCTGAAAGTGTCGCCCAGGGGAAGGCAGAGCACGCGCGCGCTACGAGAATAGCGAAGCGGCAGGCCATGCTGGCCCTGCTGGCATTTCTTGGCGCCCTGGCCGCGGCAGCCGTAGACTTCGCCGAACAGCTCCGGATCGAGTACGGCCTGGGCGCCGCCGCGGGCCTGGCCGTCCTCTGCGCGGGACTGTGCCTCATGGCGTTGAGATCAAGACGCACGGCGGAGCGGTCAAAACGCGCATTGGAAGCTGTGGAGGGCACGCTGACAGGATTGCTTGACCAGGCTCAGTCGGCACAGAACGAACTGCAGCGGGCCGCAACCGAGTCCGGCTTCTCCTCTATCGAGGATTTTCTTGCCGCGGCAAGGCAGGCAACGCTGGACCGGCAAAGGCTCGTGGACATGGCTCCCCGTATCCAGGAAGCCGAAGAGCAGTGCGCCCGCCTCCAATTGGATGCAGACGAAATCTTTGCTCACCTCAAGGAGTGCCTGACGAGAGCGGGTATTAGCTGCGCGCCGGGCAATCTCAAAGCCCCCGTCGACACTCTGAGAGCCAACATGCGGCGCTATGCCGAACTGCTGGCAAACCAGCGGCGCCTAGCGCAAGATAGCGACGCTCTGCGCGCGGACGAAGTCAGCGTGGCGGCGCGCGCAAGTCAGATTGGCTTCTCAATTCAAGCAGTTCTTGCCGAGGGCAGCGTCAATTCTCCCGACGAATTTCGAAAAGGCTGCCAGGATTGCCTCCGGCTGCACGAGCTCCGCGCGAAGAAGGCGTCCCGCGTGAGGGAGTTCGAACGCATGCGCGGGGCTTTCACGTTCGAGCAGTGGCGCGCGCGGCTGGAGGAACTGCAGTCATTGCGCGGCGACCAGAATGCGGAGCCTCGCCCGAATGAAGAATCGACGCGGCCGCGTCCCTATCTTCCCTATTTGCCTGCCGTGGAAGAAACGGAACGGGAGGAGCGGCGCATCGCGGATCTGCTCGCGGGCAAAAAGGAAGTGTACGCGGGCCTGGTCGAAAGGGTGAGGCAGGCGTTCCACAATTACCGCTCGCCCGCCGAACTCGAAGAGGATCTTGCCGGGGCCGAGCGTGCAGTTCAGCAATTGACCTTGAACCGCAAGGCGCTAAATCTTGCCCTGGAAGGAATCCAAAGCCTCGCGAGGCTCCAACAGGAGGTATGCGCGCCGCAGTTGAACCGGGCGGTTGAGGACCGGTTTCTGCAGATCTGTCCGGACCGGTACGAAGAGGTAAAAATCGATCCGGATTTCAGGGTGCAGGCGCGTGAAAAGAGCACTGCTGAACTGCATCCCGCGGAGAGTCTGAGCCGCGGGACCCAGGACCAGCTCTATTTTGCCGTGCGTTTTGGAGTTCTCGATCTTCTGGGAAACGCCCAGGAGCCCTGCCCCTGCCTCCTTGACGAGCCTTTTACGGCCTATGACGGCGAAAGGATGTGCGCCGCTTTCCGCATCCTCCAGCAGGAGACGAGCCGGCGCCAGTTGATACTCTTCACGTGCCGCGAAGACATCCGCGAGCTTGCGCCGCAGTACGGCGCCCACATCATCAGCCTATAAAAAAGCACCTCCACCTGGCTTACTTCTTGAGAAGATTGCGGGCTATGAACATCACGTTGGCCGGCCGCTCGGCCAGGCGGCGCATGAAGTAGGGAAACCAGCGCGCGCCATACGGTATGTAGGTGCGCATGCGGTATTCCTCGTGCGCGAGCTGCATCTGCAGGTCTCGCCGAATCCCATAGAGCATTTGAAATTCGAATCGATCCACAGGAATGTTTCGCGCGCGCGCGAACTGCTTCGTGGCGTCGATCATGGCCTCGTCATGAGTGGCGATGCCGTGGTAAGCACCGCTCTCGAGCAACAGCTGCATCAGCTTGACGTAGTTTGCATCGGTATCGCGCTTCTTCTTGAAGGCTACGGAAGCGGGTTCCAGATAAGCCCCCTTGCACAGCCGGATGCCGATGCCTTTTTCGATCAGCAGGCGCACGTCCTTCTCGCTCCGATAGAGGTATGCCTGGATGACCGTACCCACGTTTTCGCAGGAATCATGGACGCCGCACACGATGTCCAGGGTGCGCTGCGTGGTGCTGCTGTCCTCCATGTCGATTCGGATGAAACCGCCGAGGCCAGCTGCGTGGCGCACGATTCGCAGCAGGTTCTGCCGGCAAAAGTCCGTCCCCAGATCCAGGCCGACCTGCGTCGGCTTGACGGACACGTTGCAGTCGACCTTCTCGGCGTGTGCCCGATCCAGCAAGCCGATGATTTCCTCCGCCACGCGCAAAGCATCTTCCTCGGAATGTGTGTTCTCGCCGAGAAGATCCATCGTGGTTCTGATCCCTTGAAGCTGCAATTCGCGGGCCGCCCGAATCGCATCCTCGATTTTTTCGCCGGCGACGAAGCGCCACGCGGTCCGGCGAAAGATCTTAAAACGAAGCATGAAGTTCTTGAAGGATTCCTGTCGGGATAAAAACAGCAGCAGAGCACGCAAGCGAATCTTCCTCCATCTCTAGTGTAAACCATTTTGCCCCGCATGCGGGGAGAATGCATAGCCACATAAACGAATTCTGGCGTGGCAAGCCGGCCCTTCCACCCTATCTTTTGGATCTCGGCGCGGATCTCAGGTTTTCCAGCCGTTTCATGTTAGCATCCGCGCCTGCGGCCGCTTTCTGGAGAACATATGCGAGCTAGGATTCGAAAAACTTTTTTATCTGGGGCCAGTGTTTTTGAACTATGTCCTCCGTTCTGAGGTGGCCGCCGCGCGCCAGCATTTTTATTTTTGATCCCGTCTGTTTTGCGAATCGGTTTACCGATCGCCAGGGAATATACGGATCATCTTTAGCGTGAAAGATCATGACCTTGGAAGGAATGATCTCTTGGATGTGTCGCATGGGGTTATAAAAATTACCTGAATATAATTTAACCCATTCTCTCTGCGAGAGCCGATAACAGTTGCCGAAAGCCTGTCGTACATAGGCGGCATAACTATTATTGGAGGTCTCGGCTTTTTCTTCTGCCGGCAAAATAGACCAATCAACCACCGGACAATTCGCAATAACCTTTTTCACTCTGGGATCGAGTGAGCAAAGTATGGCTGCCGCTCCTCCGAAACTTCCTCCAATAACAAAAACTGCATCCGGTGACAAAGAAAACTTCTGACCAAATGCGATGTCTCTTACTCCTCTTGGAAGCTCGCTGATAACATCGAGTATATCCTCGTGAGGGGAACGTCTGAGAAATATTCCATCGCTTTCCCATGCGCCCCGGTATCGGGGATAGAAAACCCAGTATCCTTTTCGCGAAAGAAAGTTCATGAGAGGCTGCTTCCTGGGAACCGAAGGCATGCCGTCGCACAAGATGATTGCTTTTTGCCTTCTGTTCGAACGCGCAGGAGGCAGAAATTCAGCAAGTATTTCTCTTTTGAATCTCGCTCTGAACATATCCGGATAATATCAAAGACTCAATCAAAGTGAAATCTGCCCAGGAATAAACTGTGCAACGCACGCTTGAGACTGATTGCCGGTCGCGCTCGCACATCGCGGGTGGGCCGTGGCCGGCTCTTACCGGAGGAGCCAGGAGCAGGCGAAATCCCTGGACTCCGAATTGAAGGGGCGGACGACTGCACCCACCAGATGTGCATTGTTCTCCGAGATGTCCATGCGATGGACATGCTCCCGCCCGGGTCATGCCTTCCAGAGGAATAAGCCGACAATCACAATCGCAATCCAAACCCACCACAGGTCCACTCGTAGCGGTGGCATTGGCGGCCGCTCCGACAGCACATCAAGACGGAGCGTGGGTATGCGATCCTTTTTGGCTAAGAAATCTTCTAGTGTGTCTTCGATTCCCCATGACTCGAGGTACTGTCTCCAGACGGGGCTCTTGCTTCCATGCTGATAGAGTGCCGTCAACTCGCCGTCATCGGTCACCAGACTTGCATTTGCGCCACAGGTCTTGCCATTGCGCTGCACTGTGACGCGTGGCTCAGCCAGTACATTCATGTACCACTGTGTTTTGGTTCCCCACCCAGGAGCGATGTAGACGTGGCCGTTGAGATAAGTGTGTTCGAGCATCGTGCGACGCGGTCTTCCGGATTTGCGCCCTCTGGTAGTAAGCACGATAAGACGCATCGGGCGCATCAGCGGTTCGAGTCCCAGGCGCCAAGCAATGAGCGGGAGCTTGAACATTGCCCTTCGCCATCCACCTGCCGGATAAACAAAGATGCCGCGCTCTCGTTGCTGCACCGCACTCGGCTGAGGCATAACATTCCCTCGTATAGGATCAGTCGGATAAGATGCATGTTTTGATCGAAACCCATCTGCCGGGCCTGTTTTACTCCAGATTTGAGATTTCATCAATGCAGCTGCTGGGAGAATGCGTAGCCTCGGAAACCATTTCGTGCTACTTTGTCGTCGCATGGAACCACGAGTCGCTTTGATCACCGGAGGAGCGCGCGGCATCGGCCGCGCCGTGGCGGTCGCGCTGGCACATCGCGGGTGGGCTGTGGCCACCTCTTACCGGACAAGCCGGGAACAGGCGAAATCCCTGGAATCCGAATTGAAGGGGACAGCGGCAGGTGTTCTTGTACTGCACGCCGACCTCTCCGACCCAGCTTCCGCGGAAGAACTGGTGCGGCGCACGGAGGCCGGATTCGGTCGCATCGACGCCCTCATCAACTGTGCCGGCTCCTATCACCGTCGTCCGGTGCTCGAGGAGAGCAACCAGGACTGGCACGCCATGTTCGATGACAATCTCCACCCCGTGTTTTACCTCAGCCGCGCGGCGGCGCCCGGCATGATCGCGCGCAAATGGGGCCGCATCATCAATTTCAGCATCGCCAAGGCCGACCAGCTCGTCGGGCAGCCATTCATCACCGCGCACTACATCGCCAAGGTAGGTGTGCTGATCCTGACGCGATCGCTCGCGAAGATGCTCGCACCGCACGGCATCACCGTGAACTCGATCTCGCCAGGCTTTATCGAAACCGGCGGGGCACCTCAGGAGGAGTTCGCCCAATTGACAAAGAACATCCCGGCTGGACACACCGGCAGCCCTCAGGACGCCGTATCCGTGGTGTGTTATCTGCTGTCGGAAGAAGCCGCGTACATCAATGGCACCAACGTCCATTTGAGCGGCGGTTGGGGAATCTGAGTTTCCGGAAACTGTTTAGGCACATTCAAAGGCAGCCACAGATTTCACAGATTCCACAGAATAATCAGTGGAATCTGTGAAATCTGTGGCTGTTTTTGATGCGGCCGCTGAAGAGGGTTAAACAGTTACAGTTTTGGGGACAGGCATAATCTCAAAATTATTCCAGACAGGCTGAAATGGGATCTGATGGGGTTTCGAGGTTATGGTGCCTGTCCCCGAAATTCGTTACTGCGGCCGGCGCAGCAGCGTTACCAGGTCCGCAAAGAGCGCAAAGGCGGTCTGCTCGACGCTTGGATTGTTTTCGACGATCGCCAGCTCGCGCATCGTGTCCGTATTGAGGATGAGGATGTTGCTGAGCCCGCGGATCGAGGCCAGCGGATCGAAGATTTCCAGGTCTTCAGGCTCGACCTTGCCGATGATCTTCCCGCCTTTCCGGTACGCCCGCGCGACCAGGCGAATGCGCCTGTCGCGGCGGACGGCTGCACGCACCAGCTTTCCGGTGTCCTCCGAGATGCCCGTGCGTTGGATATCCTCGGGTTTGGCGGCACCCCCCATCAAAGACTGGATGAGAATCGAGAGCTTGGTCGCGGCATCCCAGCCATCGATATCCAGGGATGGGTCGGCTTCGGCGATCCCTTGCTTTTGAACATAACGAAGCGCCGCATCGAACGAAGCTCCTTGCTCCATCTGCGTGAGGATGTAATTGGTCGTGCTGTTCAGAATGCCGTGGAGCGAGCGAATGCGCGTCGCCGGCAGTGTTTGCCTGACCAAGTTGAATACCGGCGCTCCATCCATGACGGTGGCTTCGTAGAGGAAACGCACGCCTCGTTGGCGCGCCAATCGCGTCAACTGCCTGAAGTGCGCGGCCACAGGAGCCTTGTTGGCGGTCACTACGTGAAGCCCGGCTCGCAGCGCCTCGCGCATGTAGGTTGCAGAAGGCTCGCCGTCGAGCGCGAACACGGTCGTCTCAAAGAGCACGTCCGCACCGCATTGGCGGATGAAATCCGTTGTCGAGTAGCAGGCAGGGCCGTTATGATAGCGATCAAGGCTGAAATCGCGTTTCCCGGCGCGCAGGATCTTCGGCACGGGCAGCCCGTTGGGATCGATTGCCATTCCGTGGTTCAGTGTGGCGATTCCCGTGACCTTCCATTCCAGGCCGAACTCTCTGCGCATCCAGGTCCGGCGATGCTGCAGGAGACGCATAAACGCACGCCCCACATGGCCAAAACCCAATAGCGCAATATTGGTTTGCTGCAGTTCTTCAGCCATTTTCTCCGCCTAGAAATGCGGTGACAGGCACCTCATTTCCCGGAAAAATCGAACGTTTTCTGAGACTCTGAATTCGGAAATGAGGTGCCTGTCACCGCATTTCTCTCCGAATTTCCTCTATGACTTCGCGCACGAGATCGAGTCCCTGCCGCAGATAGTCCGGAGGAGGGCCGTATCCTATGCGCAGATATTGATCCATGCCGAAATGATCGCCCGGCACGACCAGAACGCTTTTTTCCTTGAGCAGGCGTTCCACGATCGTGGTCGAATTGACCGGCAGGTCGTAGCGCACGTACGCGATCGCGCCCGCCTTGGGCTCCACCATGCGTAACAAGGAGCCGTGACTTTCCATCCACGACCGGAACAGCGGGAAGTTTTTGCGGCAGATGTCCCGGGTGCGTTCCAGGCAGCGTGCTCGTCCTGCCGGTGTGAATGCAATACAGGCCAGCGTATCGCTGAGCGTTCCCGGAGCGATCGAGGTGTAGTCGTGATAGGACCAGGTTTTCGCAATGATGTCTTTCGGGGCGACAATCCAGCCGATGCGCAGGCCGGGAAGTCCGTAGGCCTTCGACAAGCCGTTCGTGATGATCACCCGGTCGTACTTGCCCCAAAATGTCGGCGTCGTCAGCCCGCTTCTTTCCGATCCCTGGTAGATCTCGTCCGCCAGAATCCATGCTCCGCATTTGGAAGCCATGCGCACCATGGCGTCCATTTCTCCGGCGGTCAGGATTGCGCCGGTAGGATTATTGGGATTGCACACCACGATCATGCGCGTGCGCGGCGACACGGCGGCTTCGAGTTCGGCGAGGTCGGGCGCCCAGGCGAGCTCTTCGTGCAGCCGAACCGGCTTGACCGCCATGCCGAAGCTGTTGATCAAACCCCAGATTTGCTGGTAGTTGGGGAGGATGATGACCACCTCGTCCCCGGGTTCGAGCATGGAATAAATCGAAACGAAGTTGGCCTCGCTGCCGCCGTTGGTCACTTCGACGTGATCCAGCGTCGCGCCGGGGTAGAACGCGGCGATGGCGGAACGCAATTCGTCGGTGCCGTTACTCTGGTTGTAGATCAACGGCGCGTCCATGAGTCTTTCTAGAAATTCCGGGTCCGGCACCAGTTCCCGCGGGGACATGGGGTGAACGCTGCTTTCCGAGAGATTGTATTTGACCCGGTTCTCCCAGGTGGATTGCAGACGCTCCATTTCGAATTTGTCCAGTCTCATCAGTCCTCTCCTATCCGCAAAACCGCCTGATAATACAACAGAAAATCGGTGACAGGCACTCATTTCCCCAATTTCATCGCTAGTCCTGCAACTTTGCCGGCACCATGGATAAATTGGGGAAATGAGTGCCTGTCACCGATTTTCTACGCGCGGCGAGATCAAAATCATTCTGGGTGTTGACTTTCACCTTTTATTCACCTATTTTGTAACCATGATTCTGGTTGGAACCAGCGGATTTCAGCATCGTGATTGGGTGCGGGTATTTTACCCGTCGACCCTGGATCCGGCCTTGTGGCTGCGCTACTACGCCCGGAATTTCGGTTGTTGCGAGCTGACCTTCACGTACTACCGTGTGCCGGAAGTGTCCGCGATTCAGCAACTTATCCAGGAATCCAGCACGGCGCTGCAGTTTGTGTTTCGGGTGCCATTCCGGCTGGTGGAAGAACAGGATGACTGTCAAGCGCTGGCCCGGCGATTCGTTGCGGCGCTCTGGCCGCTCAAAGAAGGGGCTCAATTGGCTGGCGTTGTTGCGCAGTTCGGGCCTGGCTTCGGCTTTATTCGCGACAATTTCCAGCGCTTGTGCCGGCTGCGGGATGCTCTAGCCGATCTGCCCCTGATCGCGGATTTCGGCTGCCCCGACTGGCTGACGCCGCGGGCCGCCCGCCATCTGGCGGCAGAGCGCATCGCGCTGGCGTGCATTGACGGCGGCGACGGTTTGACGGAGAAGACATTTTATTGCGCGACGGCAGGGGTGGTGTATGCGCGGTTCCAGGGGCGGAACCGGTCGCGCTGGATCAAGGACGACGGATCGGCGCGTCACGACTACCTGTACAGCCGGGCGGAGCTGGCAGCGGCGGTGCCGGAGATCCGGCGTCTGGAGCAGGAGAGCGAGCGGGTGCTGGTACTGATGAACAACCCGTGGCGCGGCCAGGCCGTAATCAATGCCCGCATGCTGCTCGAACTATTGGTTTGAGGTGGAATTCGTGCGGGGACTGCACTAAAGGAACGGGAGACAGAATCGATTCGAAATTCGAGATTCGAGATTGCAATCTCGAATCTCGAATTTCGAATCTCGAATTGCTTGCCATGGAACGCGAAATCATCCACATTGACATTGCCGCCTTCGCGGTCGCGGTGGAGCGGGTGGTGCACCCGGAGTTGCGGCGCCGTCCGGTCGTAGTGGCGCCGGTCGGCCCGTCACGATCGATTGTGACGGCCTTGTCGCCGGAAGCGCAGCAGGCGGGCATCCGCAAAGGGATGATCCTGGCGCGCGCACTGCGCCGCTGCCGCGACCTGGTGGTGCTGCCGCCGAACGAGCCTCTCTACGCGCGGGCGTCGCGCGCTCTCAGCCGGGTCCTGGAAGGCTTTTCGCCAGTGCTGGAGCCCGCGGGCTACGGCCAAGCCTATCTCGACATGACGGGCACAGGACGCATTTTCGGTCCGCCACGGGATGCGGCCTGGCGCGCGCAGAAGGAGATCCGGCAGCAGCTGCACCTCGACGCTTCTCTCGGGGTCGCTTCCAACAAGATGGTCAGCCGGATTGCTGCCGTGGTGACCGAACCGGTCGGACTGCAGGATGTCCCGACGGGGAACGAGTCCGCTTTCCTGGCGCCGCTGCCGGCGCCGCTGCTGCCCGGAGTGGGGCCGAAAACGGAGGAGCAGCTGCGCGAGCTCAACATTCGGATCATTCGCGAACTGGCCGCCATGAAGCGGGAGCACCTGATGCTCGCCTTCGGCCACCTCGGCTTCGTGCTTCACCAGCGCGCGCAAGGTATCGACGACACCCCGGTGTACCCGCCGCGCGCCGTCCCGGCAGCGGAGGAAGAAATCATACTGGCCGAGGACAGCAACGACTGGGATCTGTTGAAAGGCGCGCTCGTCGGGTTGTGCGAGCACGCGGGGGAGCGGCTGCGGGCGCAGAAGCAGCGCGCCGGACGCATGGAGGTGCGTGTCCGGTACTCGGACTACCGTGAGGCCGCGGGCAGGGCGAAGCTGGTTCCGCCGCTGCAATCGACGTCAGGGTTGGCGGCGCGCGCC
Source organism: Acidobacteriota bacterium (assembly GCA_050011535.1). Classification (GTDB taxonomy): domain Bacteria; phylum Acidobacteriota; class UBA6911; order UBA6911; family UBA6911; genus JAFNAG01. The sequence continues at coordinate 2,240 of JBEKIX010000019.1, read as the reverse complement.
GGACGCATGCTCGAACACATCCTGACGCGGCGCACACGCGTGCGTAGCCTGCATCTGCGCCTGACCGAGCTGAGCAGCGGCCCGGCGCAGCTGGATCTGTTCGCCGATCCGGCGACGCAGCGACGAGCCCGCCTGGAAGCCGCGCTTGATCAACTTAAGAGCCGTTATGGAACAGTAATCAGGCAGATTCGAGATTGAAATTCTAGCCAAGGGGCTGCGCCTCTTGAAATCTCCGCGCGCACGGGGGTTGGCGATGGAATGTCGGCTATACGTTCCAGTTTGTCTGACTCATTGCGTCAACGAAATCTCGCGGCGTATCTAGAGTGGCAATCTCCAATTTCAAATCTCGAATCTCGAATCTCGAATCTCGAATCTCGAATCTCGAATTGAGGAACAGATGACCGACTTCGTCCATTTGCACGTGCACTCGAATTACTCGTTCTGCAGGGGTGCCAGCAAGATCGAAAGCCTTGTCGCTGCGGCGCTGGATCGCGGCATGCGCGCGCTGGCGCTGACCGACATCAACGGCCTCCACGGGCTGGTCTGGTTCCTGCAGTGCGCGGCCGAACGCGGCCTGCGGCCGATCGTGGGCGCCGAGTTGCAAGCCAACGGCGAGCGTGCGGCCGTCCTCGTGTGCAACCGCGAAGGGTATGCGACCTTGTGCCGGCTCATTTCGCGCATTCACCTCGATCCGGGATTCAGCCTGAGCCGGGCGTTGCTGGCGGATCGGGAGCATCTTTTCGTCCTCAGCGATCAGCTCGAATTGCTAGAGGCGCTTGGCCGGCAGAACGGCACGGGGAGGCTTTACGTCGAGCTGAACGATCCCGCAGCGGAACCCGCGCTGCTCCGGTTTTCGCGTGCGAGCGGAATCCCGGTGACGGCGACCAACGATGTTTATTTTGTCGATCCGACCGACTTTCCGATGCACCGCCTCCTGCGTGCCATCGACCTGAACACCTGCCTGTCGCGCATCCCCAAGGAGGAGCTGGCGACCGAAGATCGCTGGCTGAAGCCGCCGGACGTGATGTCGCGCCGCTACCCGCACCTGAGCGCAGCATTGGAGAACGGCCTGCGGATCGCGGAGCAATGCGCCGCGGACCTCGACATCGGCAAACCGACCTTCCCGGACTTCGAAACGCCCGACGGATCCGATGCCTTCGAATATCTGCGCGAAGCGTGCTATCGCGGCGCCGAGACGCGCTACGGTGAGTTGTCGGAGCCGGTGGTAAAGCGGCTGGAGCGCGAGCTGGAGATCATCCGCGCCAAAGGCTTCGCGCCGTATTTTCTGGTCGTACGCGACATCGTGCAGCAGTCGGCGCGCACGTGCGGCCGAGGATCGGCCGCCGCCAGCATCGTCTCCTACTGCCTGGGCATCACCCATGTCGAGCCGGTCACACACAACCTGTTCTTCGAGCGCTTCCTCAACGAAGGGCGCGCGGATCCTCCCGACATCGACGTTGACTTCCCCTGGGACGAGCGCGACAACATCCTGGACTACGTCTTCCGCAAGTACGGCGAGGAGCGGACCGCGATGATCTCCAATCACGTGGGCTTTCGCGCACGCGCGGCCGTGCGCGAAGTGGCCAAGGTGTACGGCCTGCCCGATGCCGAAATCAAGAGCGTGACCGAGCGCATGGGTTATTACTGGTCGATCCGCCATTTGCCCGATTTGGTGACGAACGATCCCGTGTACAAGGACATGAACCTGAAGGATCCGTGGCCGGAGATCGTCCATTGGGCCGTGAAGCTGGACGGATATCCGCGCAACATGTCGGTGCATTGCGGCGGAGTGGTGATCGTTCCCGACCGGATCGACCGGCACGTCCCTGTCGAACGCGCGCCCAAAGGGGTTCAGATCATCCAGTGGGAAAAAGATCAGGCGGAAGATGCGGGGCTGGTGAAAATCGATCTTTTGGGGAACCGCTCCCTGGCGGTCATTCGCGACGCGCTGGCGGCGGTCGAAGAAAATTACGGGATCGCGATCGATTACTCTGCCTGGGACCCCACAGCGGATCCCACGACACAAGAACTGATCCGCAAGGGGGACACGGTGGGCGTGTTCTACGTCGAGTCGCCGGCGATGCGGCAGCTGCAGCAGAAATGCTGCGTCGGTGATTTTGACCATCTCGTGATCCACAGCTCGATCATCCGTCCCGCGGCCAACAAGTACATCCGCGAGTACGTGCGGCGCTTGCGCGGCGGCGCGTACGATCCGCTCCACCCGATCATGGACGAAGTCC
>JBEKIX010000018.1:0-62415 GCA_050011535.1 Acidobacteriota bacterium | reverse complement strand
AGGTGGAGATAGCTCAGATATTGCTCCGTGACGTGAGCGATGGGGATGTTCCAGATATCGAGTTCCTCCCGCTTGATCAGATGCAAAAGCAGATCGAGAGGACCCTCGAATCCCTCAAGGCGGATGGTCATCGCCGGCCCGTCTGCAGAAACGCCCAACAAATCCTGGTTTTCCGTTCCGTCCATGGCTGTCTTCTAGACGCGCAATTGTGCCGTCGATCCCGGACAGGGTCCGCAGAAACGCTTGCCGCCGAACCTCATTTCATAAGCGAACAAGCAACTCGAGCAAAAACCGCACCGGCAGGAAAATGAAATTAAAAAAGCCCAGAAACATGAGCGCGTAAATTATCAAAATACCATACGAACCCACCCGCGCCAAAGCCCTGGCGGCATCGTAGGGAAGCAACTGATAAAGCAGCCAATGCCCATCGAGAGGGGGGATTGGAATCAGATTAAACAACGCCAGTGCAAGATTGATTACGAAGGCAAAAAAAAGCAGTCCCAGTAACGGGACCAGAATCGTGCTCTCGCGCGGGATGCGCATCGTGAAAGCCATGTTGATAATGATACCGTTGGCAATGGGCGAGGAGAGCTTGAGAGCTGCGAGGAGCACGAACGCCGCGCCGGCGGCAATCAGGTTGGAGCCGGGTCCTGCCAGGGAAACGAAAATCTGGTCTTGATGAGGATTCCTCAGATGAACCGAATTCAGCGGCACGGGTTTTGCCCATCCGATCAAGGGCATTCCCGTGACGAACTGCAACAGGGGGAATAGGAGAGTTCCCACGGGATCAATGTGCGCGATCGGATTAAGAGTCACCCTCCCCATATAGCGGGCTGTGTGGTCACCGCAGCGATCGGCCACCCAGGCATGCGAGGCCTCGTGAATGCTGAGGGAGAAAAGCAGCACGACAAATTCGATCAGGACACTTGCAACGTCAATATGTTGTAGAAAATCCGCCACTTTTCCCCCGGCAGTCGATCATCAAATCGACGAACTATATCACACCGGGCGGCGGCTCAGGCGTGCGTTTTTGCACGGCGGCGACCGTAAGGCCGCAGGCGCTCGCGGCCCACCCCTGCCTGTCGCCGGTGGATTGCTACTGGCACAGGGTGGTTCCAAATGCTAGACTTTGCTGACTTTGGGGCAAGTCTTATGGAATGGGCGTTACCGCTGACGATGGTGCTGTACACGCTGGGGCTGATGCATTCGATTTTCGGTTTCTACCGGAAGCGGCAGGGCTTTGTCACCGTGGCTTTGTGCCTGGTTGCCGTCGGCTTTGCCAGCCACACGTTGTTTCTTGTCCTGCTTGGGATCAGGGTGCATCATCTGCCCATCACGAACCTTTCGGAATCGCTCTCTTTCTTCGCCTGGTGCATCACGCTGACCTTTATCGCCGCGCACTTCCGATATCGAATCAATGTCCTCGGTGCATTCGTTCTTCCGCTGGTGTCTCTGCTCATGATCTTCTCAGAATCCATCTGGGAGGAAAATCATACGATTCCGCCGCTACTGAAAAGCCGGTGGCTTTACTTTCATGTAAGCGTTGCATTTCTGGCCTATGCCGCGTTTTTCCTGACCTTCATCTCCGCGATTCTCTACTTGATCCAGGAAAAGGAGCTGAAGGCCAAGAACTTTCGCTTTTTCTACTTCCGGCTTCCTTCTCTGAAGGTATGCGACGAGTTACTCCGGCGCTCGCTGTTCGTTGGCTTTGTATTGATGAGCGTCACGCTCATGACCGGAGCGCTATGGGCTCAACAGGCGTGGGGACGATTCTGGAGCTGGGATCCGAAAGAAACGGCTTCCTTGGTAACCTGGGCTATTTACCTCCTGCTGGTCAATTACCGCCTTTCCGCCAGTTGGCGCGGCCGCTGGGCCTCCTACATCAGCATTGCGGGGTTTATATCGATGCTGTTTACCTTCGGAATCAACAAGGGGTTACACACGTACTTATAGATACTCTCTCGAATCGGTCGGCAGTATGGCCTACGCGGCCTGCCTCGGATTTGCGACCTCCGCATTTGTTCCCTATCATCCTGAAGGCCGCAGCAAAGATTGGACGCAGCGCGTGCGGTGACGAAATGTTGAATCTGGTGATTGTCGGGCTGAACCATCGCACGGCGGAATTGGATGTCCGTCAGCGCGCCAGCATCCCCGAATCGGAGTTGCCGGAGGTGTTGAAACGCATGACGCAGCGGCCCGGCATCGAGGAGGGCATGATCATTTCCACCTGCAATAGGGTGGAGCTGCTGTCGCGAGTCAGTGCGCCCGAAAAAGGTGTGGACGCGCTCGAATCCTTTCTTTCCGAAGCCTGCCGGATTCCCGAGGAAAGGCTTCGAGATCATCTCTACCGCCACGTAGGGAATCAGGCCGTGCGTCACATCTTCCGGGTCGCCTGCTCGCTCGATTCCATGGTGCTGGGTGAGGCGCAAGTCCTTGGACAGGTGAAGTCCTTTTACGGCATCGCCGTGGGAGCATCGACGGTCGGGTACCATATAAACAGCCTGATGCAGGCGGCCTTTCACACGGCCAAACGAGTGCGCGCCGAAACCAGCATCGGAGAGTTTTCGGTCTCCGTCAGCTCGGCAGCAGTGGAACTGGCGCGAAAGATCTTCGGCGATATCAGCGACAAGAGCATTCTGATCGTCGGATCCGGCGAAATGGGCGAACTCGCAGCGCGGCATCTGGTTTCCAGCGGCGCGAGCCTGATCCGCGTCGCCAATCGCAGCCCCGAGAAGGCGGAGATCCTTGCGTCCCAACTCCATGGCGAGGCAGTTCCTTTCGGGAAACTGGGGAGCTGGATTTCGAAGTCTGACATTGTCATCACTTCCACCGGAAGCCCGGACATCATCATCGACCGTGCCATGGCTCAGGCAGCGGTTTGGCAAAGAAGAAACGAACCGATCGTTTTCATCGACATTTCGGTTCCCCGAAACGTGGATCCGGCCGTGGGTACGATCGACAACGCCTTCTGTTATGACATCGACGATCTTGGAGCGGTCGTGGAGGCGAGCGTCAGCGAACGGCGCAAGGCAGCGGCTCTTGCCGAAAAGATCGTCGAGGAAGAAGTGGAAGCCTTCTGCGCTCGCCTGAAATCTCGTGATGTGGGGCCGATGGTTGCGCGGCTTCAGGACAAGATCGAGGAGATCTGCCAGGCCGAGCTCAATCGTTTTATGAGACGCGCGGGCCCACGCGACGAGCGCGATATTCAGGAGCTCGAATGGATGGTGTCGCGTATCGCTGGAAAGATCGCGCATCCGCTGGTCATGCAGCTGCGCGGCGCTGACCACAACCCTGTCCATCGCGAGGCCTACGTGGAAACGATCAAACGCATCTTCAAAATCTAGGAAGAAATGGGGACCTATGTTGAAGATCGGCACCCGGGGCAGCACCCTGGCCCAGAGGCAAACCGAATGGGTGCGACAGAGGATCCTGGAGCGCGTGCTTGATGCGAGCATTGAAATAAAAATCATCAGCACGTCCGCGGACAAAGACACCAGGACATCGATTCGCTCCGGTTCGGCCACAGGCGTGTTTGTGCGTGAAATCGAAGAGGCCTTGCTCAAATCTGAGATTGATCTGGCTGTGCACAGCATGAAGGACTTGCCCACCAAAATTCCCGATGCCCTCGATATTGGCGCGATTCCAGCACGCGAGGATGCCCGCGATGCCTTGATTGCCAGTGAGCAGATTCACAAGCTCGATGATCTGCCGCGGGGGGCAGTAATCGGCACGGGAAGCGTCCGGCGACAGGCGCAGATCCTGGCGCGCAGGCCGGATCTGGCCGCCAAGGATATTCGCGGAAATGTGGAAACAAGGCTGCAGAAACTGGCGGCTCGCAGCTATGACGCGATTATTCTGGCGTGCGCCGGCCTGAATCGGTTGGATATGCATGGACGCATCGGATGCATTCTGGACTGGAGCGAAATGTTGCCGGCTCCGGGCCAAGGCGCCCTGGCACTGGAGATGCGCAAAGACGACCGGCGCGTCGCCACCATGATCGCAGGTCTCCACGAGCCATCGACAGCCGCGTGCGTGCTTGCCGAACGCGCCTTCCTTCGGCGCATGGGAGGAGGATGCAACAGCCCGATCGCTGTGCACGCGCGTCTCGTACATGGCATATGCTTCATCGAGGGTCTGGTGGCTACTCCGGACGGGCGCACCATGCTCCGGGATGATTGCCGGTGTGCGCTTGCGGCTGCCGGCGAATCGGCCGAAGACCTGGCCGATAAACTCCTGTCCATGGGAGGAGCGGGGATTCTCCAGTCGCTTCGCTAAACCATGCACAAGGCCTCCACGCCGCTTGCCGGCAAGAGTGTAGTGATCGCGTGCAGTGAATCAAAATCGGAGGCGCTCGCCTCCGGCTTGGGAGCGCTCGGCGCCGAAGTCCGCATTTTCACCATCCTCTCGATCCGCGAAACCCAGGATAAAAGCGCGCTGGACGCTGCCTTGGATCATCTTCATGAATACGCATGGATCGTATTCACAAGCACCCAGGGAGTGCGTTTCTTCCTCCGCCGCATGGAGGAGAGGGGCATCCCCAAACGCTTGGATCGGGATTTGCAGATCTGCGCCGTCGGATCGGCGACTGCCGCCGCCCTTGAGACTGCGGGAATTTGCGTATCCCTGGTTCCCAGGGAATATGTGGCGGAGGGAATTCTCAACTCCTTCAAGGAAAAATACGGCACCCTCAACGCCCTCGCTGGATTGCGCATCCTGCTTCCTCGAGCCCGGGAGGCTCGTGATCTGATTCCGCGCACTCTCGAGGCCGCAGGTGTCCGGGTCGATGTCTCGCCCTGCTACGAGAACGTCCTGCCGGAAATCGACAGCAAGCAGCTGCAGGCTTTATTCGCTTGCACTCCCGACCTTCTGGTTTTTACCAGTTCATCGACGGTAAAAAACTTTATCGCTCTGATCGGTTCCCAGAGGGGAAAACAAATTCTCGCGCAGGCAACCGTCGCAGCGCTCGGGCCGGTCACGGAGAGCACCCTGGCAGCTTTTGGGAAGCAAGCCGAGATTCGGCCAAGCAAGAGCACCATCGCCGTGCTGCTCGAAGCGATTCGCAGCTACTACGAGAGCCAACCTGAGAGAGATTAAAGAAGGCCTCAAACGTGTTCTCGGCCTTTCGTGAACCTGGCCGAGCTCAGAGGACTGATTTTACGATCATCTGCATTGACAAATAAATTGATCTAGTCTAGTCTGGCTTTATGGTGATCAACGTTTATCAGGCAAAGACAAAGCTGTCGCAATTGATCGACCGGGCTGCCGAAGGGGAGGAGATCGTCATCGCGCGAAACGGGCGACCGGTTGCGAGACTGATCCCCTGCGACCAGAGCCGGGCTCCTCGGAAACTTGGCATACTTGCCGGGCGGATTCATGTGTCTGAGGATTTCGACGCCCCATTGCCGGAGGAAATCCTGGCCCGATTCGAGGGAAATCAGTGAGGCTGTTGCTCGACACTCATGTCCTGATATGGACCTTGTCTGACCCGGGGCAGTTGCCCGACGCGCTCCGCGCAGCGATTGAAGCGCCTTCAAACGTCGTTTACGTGAGCGCCGCCAGCGTTTGGGAAATCGCCATCAAGGCCGCTATTGGAAAGATTGACTTCCCTGCAGAAGACTTCCCAGGTGCCATTGCTGAAATTGGCTTTATGGAATTGCCGGTGACTGTAGCGCACGCCCACGCAGTGCGCGGGCTGCCGCAGCACCATCGCGATCCCTTCGACAGGATGCTGGCAGTCCAGAGCTCGATCGAGAAACTTACACTGATCACCAAAGATCCCGTCTTCACTCTCTACGGAACCAAGACGATGTGGCGTTGAAGATCCACGGTCCTCACAATCCGCGAGACCACCCGTATGATCGGTCAAATCGGTTGTTTATGCGGCACGAGGCGATATCTACCTGTTGCGCGTGGGCGGCTCCAACCCGGTAAACCTCACCAAGGATTCTCCAGCAGACGACACTCATCCTTCCTTCTCCCCGGATGGCGAGAGCATCGCATTTCGCTCGGAGCGTAACAGCGGCGCGATCTTTGTGATGGGAGCCACCGGCGAGTCTGTGAAGCGGATTGCCGACTTCGGATACAATCTTGCATGGTCTCCCGATGGAAAGGAGATCGTGATCGACACGGAGCATATCCTTCATCCCGACCGCCAACTGCCCGGACATGGGCCCTTATGGATCGTGAATGTCGCCGGCGTGGCTGGCCGATGGCCGGCGACTCATTTTTGCTGAATCATCGGCTACGACACCAATCGATAACAAGCTCTATATCCTCGACACACACTCACGGAAGTGCCGCGAGATCTTCCGCCTCCCTCAGGGGTACTTCTTAGATGGGCTTGCCATCTCCCCCGATAATCGCACCATCTATTTTCCCCTCCTCACCATCGAGGCCGACCTCTGGCTGCTTTCTTTGCGCTGATCAGAATGGATCCTGAATTCACCAAGTTCGCTTGCACTTCTCAGAGACTTATCTGAAGTTCCCGCAGGCAAGGCAAAGGAGTCGGGCCGCGCAACGGTTCGTCACTCGACGTGGGCCATGACCTCAACGCCAGGAATAAGGCGGAAATGTTCATCGGTACTAAGCACTACCGCGCCCATTCGTCGGGCACAGCAGCCGATGATCACGTCCGGCAAAGGCAGCGTCAGACCCTGTCGATCCAGTCGCCACAGAGTCTCTTCAACGCTCTTCCAGATCCATTCGTCCGTGGGAACGCAGATCATGACATCCCAGAAGTCTTGGAAGCGTTTCAAGACCCGGCGTTCCCGAAGACCCCTCCCCACTTCGCAGCGCACCACACCGCAAACAGCAAGATCCCTCGCCGCAGCGATCAGAGCCAGCGCACGCAGGGGATCCTGGCCGCGGCGGAGCAGATGGATGTAGAAACTGCTGTCAACGAGAACGGGACTTGCGGCCATAGGTCCTTCGCACCTCTGAACAATAAAGAGTTGTTTCCGGATCCGAGGCGGGATGGAATGCACCTTTCAGTTTCTCCGATGTCAGTCCGAGCCCTTCCCTGGCGAGACGGACCAGTTCAGCGCGACGGTCTATCTCACGCAAGGCAAGGTCGACCGCCTTCGTTTTGCTGGTAACCCCGGTTGCCACCATGACCCGCTCCAAAAGAACCTCGTCGATATGCATAGTCATTTTCATACAGTCAAAGTATGGCATAAATGCCATATCACTGTCCACGGCCGGATCCCTCACTGAAGTTTTGAAATCAGTTCCTGCAGAGTCACTTACTTCCTCAGGTTCGACACGGACCCTTTACCGGTTCCCCGTCCTTTATTTCCTGGCTGCGGGAGACGTTGCGTCGGCGAGCAGATCAATTGCGGTTTTGAGAACCAGAAAAATCTGTCCACTGTCCTCCTCGGACAAAACCACCGGGTCCTCTTCCTGTTCGGGGGCCTCAAAAAGAGCTTCGATCAGATATTTCATGACGAACGGCTGCGGCATTGCAATTGACTCCGCGGCTTTCGCAAGAAAGCGTTCGTGGGCTGCCAGGTAACGCTCGCAGAACTTTTCGTTTCCCTCGTAGGCCGCCTCGATCTCACGTTGCTTCAATTGGCGAATCCGGCCAAAAGCCGCTTTCTCAAAAACCCGATAGATTACAGTAAACAAATACAAGGACAACTCGTGTGCATCAACACCAAGATCCTCCGTGAACACGATGACAAAGGAGAGCAGATTGCTCTGGCATTTGCCTATCCGGTTTATAAGTTCTCGAGCTTGCTCTGCAGAGCTGGAGCCTACCTCTTGCCAGGTTTCTTCAACAAGTTCGTTTGGAATCACATACATAGGCTGGCTCGTGACACCAGGGTCCCTATCGGGCCCCGATACATTTGCCGTGTGTCGGGTTTCGCTATTCAATGACCCGCCTACCGCAGGCGTCACAATTGCCGGTCGCCGTGGCCACTCGCTCGGACATGCCGATGAGCGGCAGCCATTTCCCCTTTGCGCCGCTCTTTGCTGAGCCCTGACTACTTCTTGGGCGGTTCAAACGAGACATCAAACTTGACTTCTGTCTCGACGACCTCGCCGTTTTTTGTCGCCGGCAGAAAGACCCAGCTGGCTTTTACAGCCTCCATCGCACGCTCATCCAGTCCGTGGCCCAAGCCCTTGACTATGGACACGCTCAGAATCGCGCCGTCCCTGGTGATGGTAGCGGAAAGTCTGACCTTCCCAAATGTGTTGGTTTTGCGCGCCTCATCAGTAGGCAAGATCTCCGGACTTTCCAGAATGCGAGGTGGGTTCACGCCATCGGATAAAAGCAGGTTTTGCCAGTCACGATCCCATTCCGAAGTGCCATCGGTGTTGGTGGCTCTGCCAAGGTCTGAGATGCCAGCCTTATGTAGAGCCGTCTGCGGATCAGGGCTTTTCATGTCCAGATCACCCACCTCCGTGCCGAGCTGGTCGTACTGGGACCGGTCGATGGGCGTCATATAGAAGCGCTTCGCGCCTATGCGCACGCTGATCTCTTCGATGCGGTCCTGCTCGTGGAATGCGCCTAGAATATTGAGCCCCTTGAAGGAGTTACCATTCAGCAGGAACGATGCGCTGTAACGGTAGCTGGTTCCCCGTGTAGTCTTGGTCGGCAGGTCAAAGACCTGCCCTATGTAAAACTGCCCGGAGGAACCCTTATAGATAAACTCGTTCGGCTGCACCACAATCACATATTCGGATAAATTGAAGAAGTTGAGCACGAAAGTATGCGGGCCGGCAACTTCTGCGGTGATGATGTACGGCGCCCCTACGAAAGCGAACGCTTTGGGAGGCTCCGCAGCCCGGGCTGCAGGAAGCACCGTGACCACGAACACGGCGATTGCCGAAGCCACGAGATGCAGGATAGGATCTCCTATCCACATGCGCTTTCCTGGTCCACGAGATTCCCGCCTGGATGGAAGCCCGGGCACCTGCCCCTGGCACTGCGTTCTTGCGCTCATGTGGATAGCTCCTGTGCCAGCAGGCCCAGCAGGGCAGCGCGCCGCGGGATATCGGCGATCCGAATGTGCTCATTCAAGGCGTGAGCACCATCGCCATCAACTCCCAGCCCATCGAGAGTAGGAATGCCGAGTGCCGCGGTGAACGAGCCATCACTCCCACCGCCGGTTTTCCCTTCACCCAGATCGAAGCCAAGAGTAGTCGCCAGCGACTTCGCCTTTTGATAAAGCCCGGACACTGCCGGAGTTCGTTCCAGAGGAGGTCGATTGATGCCCCCTTCCAATTCGATGCCGCACCGCGCGTCCACCGGGCGCAGCCTGCGGATGCGTCTTTCCAGACGGTGGCCATCCATGAGCTTTGAAAACCTGAAATCTATCTCCGCGCGGGCGCTGTCCGGCACTACGTTCGCTGCGGATCCGCCTGCTGTCTTTCCGACGCTCACCGTGATTCCCCGGTCGTAATCGGTCATTCGCTGCAGCCTGATTACCAGGCGGCTCAGTTCAAGGATGGCGTTGGCGCCCTTGGCATGATCGACACCCGCGTGCGCGGAGATACCTCTTACGCGGAGATGAAAATGCCCGACGCCCTTGCGAAAGGTCTTGACCATGCCACCGGGAAGCGGCGGCTCCAGACACAAAACCGCCCGGCAAAGCCTGGCGATGGGTTCGAGCACCGGCAGTCCACCGGCAGATCCGATCTCCTCATCGGAAGTGAACAAGAACATCACATCCGAGCCTGCCTTGAAGAGCCCTTTCCTGAATGCAGCGCACAGCAACAGGCAAAGCACGATGCCGATTTTCATATCGAACACACCGGGTCCGAAGGCATTACCTTCCCGGATCATGAAAGGACGTTCGGCGGCAGTGCCCGGCGGCCACACAGTGTCCAAATGGCCTAACAGGAGGATCGGACTGCCCGAGCCGGTTCCGCGCCACACCGCTTTGAGCGCATTTCCACATCCGTTCATGGGAATGATACTTGCAGGAGCACCCCGAGCCTCGAACTCCTGAGCAAGGGATTCCGCCAGCCTGTCAATCCCCGATTTATCCGATGAATACGACTCCATCTCGACCAATTGCCGCAGCAGGGAGAGTGCCTCTTCGAGATGATCGTCGAAAAAAGCAACCAAGTCATTTGGCTCAATCATAGATGGAATCAGTCGGGCAAATCACATTTGCAGATGAACTCTGCCGGTCCGGTAAGCAGCAACTCACCGGGAGGCTTCCATCGAACCAACAGGCGCCCCAGGTCTACTTCCACCATGACCGGGCTTTCCACCCTGCGATTCAGAATCGCAGCTACTGCCGCTGCCGCGCTTCCCGTGCCCGATGCGAGCGTCGGTCCGACGCCGCGTTCCCAAAAGCGTGCGCGGATGCGGTGGCGATCCATAACCTGTACAAACTCAACGTTCGTGCGGTTTGGGAAGCAGCTTAGCCCCTCGAGGACAGGTCCCAGGGTTTCGACCGGAGCCTTGGTGACGTCCAGCCAGAAGGTGCAGCAATGCGGATTCCCCATCGAACTGATTGTAACCCTTAGTACCTCACCGCCGACCGTCAGGGGAAAATCGATGAGCTGGGCCGGGCGCGTCCCCAGCCGAACCGGGATTTTTGCGGAATCCATCTCCGGGCACCCCAGGGAACTCTCAAAGGTGTAGGTTCTGTCTTTGCGGCCTGTGAGAGCAAAGGCCTTGATCCCGGAGACCGTTCTGATTCTGATAATTTTGGTTGAGATCTCTTCGCTGTGAACAAGGTAGGCTGCCAGGCAGCGTGTGCCGTTCCCCGACATTTCCGCGCGGCTGCCATCGGCGTTAAAGATCAAGGCTGACACGTCGGCAGCGGCATCGTCCGGGGTCGGTTGAAAGAACACGACTCCATCGGCGCCGATCCCGATGTAGCGCTGGCACACTCTCCGAGCCAGGGACTTGAGGGAACTTCCACGCGCATCCTCCTTATTGACCACCAAAAAGTCGTTTCCGAGCCCGTGCAGTTTCGCCATCAACATAAGCAGAGGACCGTCAATCTCCCGGCGACCTGCCCAGCGCCTGCTTCAAAGTTTCGATGATCGGCACCGGAGTAGGATCCACAGAATTCAGGCAAGCCAAATACAAACTGACAAAATCTCCCAGACAGATAACGGAGAAGATTCTTGCAAGGGGTGATTCACCTTCGCTCCAGACTTCATAAACAGGAGAAGCCTTGCGCGCAATGATTTCACGCGTCAAATCTAATCTGCGCTGTACCTGTGGATGGTCCTCCATATCGCGAAGAAACACAACCGCGATCTGCCGCAATGATCGAGATGGCAATTCCCATCCCACAAGTTCATTGTGGTTCATCTCGGGTAGGAGATGGTGGAACGCCAGATTCTTGGCGTTTTCTTCCAGCTGCCCGCGCCACCGTACGGCAGCAGGCTCCAAAATCGAATTAGCAGCGTACAGAGCGACAATACGGCCGTGAATCGCATGTGCCATTAATTTCGCCCGGTTCTTATGCACGGGCACTTCCGGCGCGTACGCGGCGACAAGCTGCTTCAGCACCGCGACGGTCTCTCGCAAGGATGCGCTCATATCCGGAGCCAGTTTCAAAGCCGTCATGGCACCGAGGAGGAAGACCGCGGAATAGCCAAGCGCTGCCCGAGGCGGCAGTCCCGACGGCAGTGGCATCACCGGATGCCCGTGGGAATGAGCCAGGGAGGCCAACTTTCCTCCCGAGGTAACACAAATGATGGCGGCGCCTGCTAGACGGGCCTGCTCATACGCGGAAAGCGTCTCCTCGGTATTCCCGGAATAACTGCTGGCAAACAGGACCGTGGAGGGGCCAACGAACCTCGGCAATCGATAACCGCGACACACTAAGAATGGTATCTCGAGCCAGGAGGTCGCCATCGCCCGGATCACGTCGCCGCCGATCGCCGAGCCTCCCATGCCGGCAACCACTACGGTCGCGATCGGCGCCGCGGACGTCAGGGACAGGGTGCGCACCATTTGAGCGGCACCTTCAATCTGTGCAGGGAAGGATTGAATCAAATGTCCCATGTCGCCAGGATCGAGAGATTCCCAACGATCCGGCTGATCGAGAATGGACAAGATTTTACCTCGCTCTGACCGAGTGCAGCAGATTGAAACAGCTGTCGCGGAACGAGATCATGTCGAGCGGTTTGGGGAAAAACAGATCCGCGCCCGCCGCCAGCGCCCTTTGACGGATCGCCGGATCAGGAACGCCGCTGATGGCGACAATCTTGATCTTCTGCGTCACCGGACTGCCCTTCAGCCTTTGGCAGACCTCAATCCCGTTCATACCGGGCATCATAATATCCAGGATGAGCAGATCCGGCTTGCGCTCTCCGATGATCAGGAGCGCCTCGACACCGCTCCGCGCGCCGGCAATTTCGATCTCCCCGTCGGTGATGCGCATGAGCGAAGTCAGCAGATCGATGATGTCCTTTTCGTCATCGACGATTAGTATGAACGTGGGCACTTCTGCCAATTCCGTCGGGATAGGCATCCCGAACTCTTTCATGAAGCTGATCAAATCTTCCCGACGAACTCTTCTGTGTCCTCCAGGTGTGACATACGCTTTCAGTTTCTTTTCCTTGACCCAGTTTTGGACAGTCGTCGGGTTGACCTCGCAGATCTGGCTGATTTCAAAGGTTGTAAGAAATGATTTTTGGGACATCTTTCCGATATATCGTTGTTTCATGCGGGCTTCAGATTATCCCGTCACGTGCGGTTGCGTCAAGCAAAGCGCAACGAAATCTGAAAACTTGAAGTGCTGGCACGTAGGTGATGATGTTTCGAGCTTTCTGAACTCGAAAGAAACTAACTTTGATCTTCCTGTGCGCCGGTCCCGGCGTCGCGTGATGGACAAAGCCGGCATCGTCTCACAGGAAGCGTGCAATAATCATCGTCATGTCGTCATCGCGCTCCTCCTCAAATGCCCAGCTCAACACTTCATCTACAATTGCCTTCTGCAGCTGTTCAGCAGATAAATCGCGCTTGTGTCCGACCAAATCGATGAGGCGTTGTTCGCCGAACTCCTCGCCGTACTCGTTCACGGATTCGGTAATGCCATCCGTGTAGGCGAGAAGGATGTCTCCCCTTTGCACTTGGATGGATTCCTGCGTGAATTCGGCATCGGGAAAAATCCCGATCACGGTACCCCCGGTGCCAAGGCGTTTTAGCCCCTGCGCGCAGAAGTATAGCGGTGGATTGTGTCCTGCATTGCAGTAGGTGAGAGCGGAATTCGGTTCGTCATAGAGCGCATAGAAAAAGGATGCAAACTTGTTCGCTGACGTGAAGTTGTAGATTTGTTCGTTCAGCGCCTTGACGACGCCGGCGACGTCCCCGTTGCCCGCACGCAACTCGGAGACAGAACCGCGAGAAAAAACGTAGCTCCGAAGCGTCGCCTGCAGGTTGGCCATCAGCAGAGCCGCCGAGATCCCCTTTCCGCAGATATCTCCGAGCGCCAATCCCAACCGATGCTCGTCGAAACGGAGAAAATCGTAATAGTCGCCACTGACGATGCGAGCCGGAAGACACAGCCCCGTCAATTCCATCTTATCCATCTGCGGAGCCTGCTTGGGGAAAAGCTGTTCCTGCACTTCCTTGGCGATTTCCAGTTCACGTTCGAGCCGTTCTTTTTGAACGCGCTCCTTGACCAAGGTCTGAACGTATTCGGTCATCTGATTGAAAGATTTCGCGAGGGCACCCAGTTGATCATCCGACTTCACCACAATACGATGGCTGAAGTCGCCTCGCCGAATGAACTCGGTTCCACGATCGAGGTTATGAACTGCGCTCGTTATCGACTTCGTCAGGAGTATTCCTCCGATCAGGGAGGCCAGCTCCACTGCTAGAAAGACGACGACGACCAGCTCGAGAATACCCAAAATGGTTTGACTCACCTTGCTCTCGAGAGGAAATACATTATGGATCAGTTTGGAGGTCGAGAGTTCCACAAACAGAACCGTATCCATCGGACCGGCGTCCGCACCCGGTCCCATTTCCGTCCCGTTACTCCAGGAATATGGGTACAGAGGCATCGACCATACCGGCCTGTCCACAGATTGGGTGCTATCGGTCAGGTCAAAAGTCGAGTATAGAATGTTTTTTTTGATAATCGCGGTGTCCGGCAAAACACTCAACCCGGTGTTCGGCACGTGGTCGGCAAGCAGCAAATCCTGACCCAGAGCCGCTCTCAGGCGTTCGAGCATGTCGCCATCAAACGGCACCGAGACTTCCAGGCTATACGTCATTCCGGTGCGGAACTCCCCGAACACCATGCTTCTGAGGTACAAGAGCCCGTGCCGCTTTTTCTCCGTATTTGGCGTTTGGTACAGCATCGGCTGCATATCTTCATACACGAGCCCGCTGAATTCATGATCGCCCGTCCAGCGAGGCACCTGGTAGTCCGTCAAATCGGACGCCAGACTGCCGACACCGTACAGATAGGTCTTACCTTTGTCCGAATCCCTCACGCGCAGCAGGATGAACGCGTTCCGGTAGTCGCCCAACATGTATTTTGCGTCGCGATCGAGCACCGCTTTGAGGGCAAAGGCATCGGCGGTCGTTCCCGACATCGCCTCCTGCATGTCTGCGCTCAAGGAAGAATTGAAGGCGTGAATCTTGACTGTGTGCAGCCCGATCTGTTTTTCGATCAGGTAGTAGCTTAACTGATAATAAAAGAGAAGTCCGGAAACGTAGAGGATCACCACTACGAGAACAATGGGGATGGCCGCAATCAGAATATGAGCAAAAATCAGCCGGCTCCGGATCTTCCAGAGCAACTTGCCGCGCACCACGGAAAACAGCTTCCAGCCATAGTAAACTGCAGGCAGTACCAGCAGGAATGTGAGCAGATCGAGGCTGAATTGGATTCCCGGAGAGAGCGAATTCTCAACTGCGCGAGGAAGCAGCAGGAATCTCAAGACTCCAAGAATGATGAGGGCCACTGTAAACTTGCCCATGCCCGATTTGGGAAATCTCTGCTGCACTTTCTCTCCACCGGCAACCGTTTCACATCAGCGATGGCTCTGCTTCTCCGCGCACGTCATCCTTATCAAGGACCCGATTTGCCGTGGAGACGCAGAGTGACTGACTTTTCAATCTTGAAAATCCGTTGCGCAATCTCCTGCAAGTCCGGCTGTTTGACATCCTGCAGGCGGCCGAGAAAACCCTCATATCCCGCGAGCCCGTGTCCCCCGAGAACGCTCTGGACCACGTCGGCGATCTGTTGAAAACGGCTCTGCCTCCGGATCAACAAGCCTGCAGCCGCTGAATTCATCGCGGCGCGGTAGTCCCGGTAGGTGATGGGACCAGTCGCCAGGCGTTGCACCTCTTCCGTCATCGCCTGCAGCGCATCCTCCTCAACCTCGGGCTCCGCGGCAAGACAGGCAACAACGCTCCCGCCGCGCAATTCGGATCGGTAGCTCAGAGAGACACGGTAGACCCTTTGCATGCTCTCCATGACTCGGCTCGCCAGGAGTCCTCCCTGACCTGACGCATAACTCTCCAGCACCATTAGAGGAAAGGAATCATCATCGCCGGCGGGCGGCCCTTGATACCCAATCATAACAGTGCTGCTGCTCCCTCCCCAACCGACATCGACGGAAGCCTTCTTTTCGAGCGGCTTCGCATAGCCTTCCGGAAGTTTGACGTCCTCGAAACGCGAGCCGCTGAAATTGTGCACGAAAAAGCCCGCCAAATCTGTCCCCTGCGTATCGCCCAGGATCACAACGATCGGCTTCTTATCGGCAACCTGCGATCGATACCAGGACTGCACAGAGTCCGGAGTGATGGATGCGAGGGTGGATTCTGTGCCTTGGGCGCGGAGCGCATATGAGAAATCGCCGAACAAAGCCTCCTGAAAGCGGGAAATCGCCAGGGCCCCATCCGATTCGCGGAGAAATGCGGCGGACTGCAGGCGTTTCTGACGTTCGACCTCCTCAGCCTCCAGTTTAGGAGACTTGATCATTTCACCCAACAGTTCAAGTCCAGAGTCCACGTTTGCGGATGGAATGGAAAAAAACACGCCAAAGTAATCGTCAGTGACGATGGGGGTGAGCGCGGCCCCATAGACCTCCAACTGGCGATAGATCTGATCGGCGGTCCTTGTTTTGCTGTCTCTGAGCATGGTGCGCAGCATCAGGCAAGTAATGCCGGCGTTAGTCTTGGTTTCTGCCAGTTTGCCGCCGGCGAAGAAAAACCCCAGATGGACCACCGGCATGGTGTGATCCTCTTTTATAAAAAGATCGGGGCCTCGTAGTATCGATGCAGTCTGAAATGTGCTGCGAACCTCCGAAGGGGTAAATTTCTTCGGCGCGGCAGGAATATCCAATCCGGGCACCGTCGCTTTTTCACGTTCCGCCAATTCCTGAGCAGTAGCCGATGCCAGCAGGTCCTTGATCGTCCTTTGAACGGTCCCGGCGGTGGCATTACGCGAACCCGCGGCTTCCGGCAGGCTCTCGAGCAAGGCGCAGTTATCGAGATTGAGGTATCTAGCTGCAACGCGGGCCACATCGGCCCATTTTACTTGCGCGATCCGTGCCGGATAATCATTCGCGCCCCTCCATCCGCCATGGGATTCGAATCGGGCGTAACGATCTGCGCGCGCGGATACGGTCTGCATGGCTTCCCAATATTCTCTCAGCAATTGCGCGCGAGCGCGCTCAAGCTCGGCGTCATCCGGCGGTTGATGTTTCAGAATCTCGAATTCGGTGAAGGCAGCGATCTCGCACCGATCCAGGTCCTTTGGATCCACCTCCAGCCGAAAGCGAAGATAGCCGAAGTCTGAAAAAGACGCGTGTTCCGCGGCGCTTCCCAGGATAATCCCTTTCTGGTATTTGAGACGTCGATTGAGAATCCCGCTCTCGCCTGTCGCCAACATTGCCTTCAAGACTTCCAGCGCCGGATAATCCGATGAACCGGCGGGCACAGTGCGGAACCCGAGAAGCACACGTGCGAGCCTGTCCCTGCCTTGAAGCTGAACGTACTGGAATCCTGCCCGAGGACCACCCGTTTTCTGGCGGCTTTCGGCTGCGGCGCCGCCTCTTGTTTTGGCATAAAGGTCCACGGTCGTTCTCAGGACGTCGGCGGCCATGACGTCCCCACAGACCACTAGCAGCATTCGGCTTGGCAAATAGGCGGACTGGTAAAAAGCAAGGAGCTTCTCCCGCGTAATAGCACCCAGGGCTTTTGCCGGCAGCAATCGATCACTCGCCATGCGCTCGCCGGCAAATCCCGTGGCCAGGAGTTTGATGTCGGCGAGTGTTTCTGGATCCTCGGCCTCTTGCTGCGATTCGTATCCCATCACCCCGATCTGCCGCTTCAGTTCCTGAGGATCCAACAACGGGTTCAGCAGGGCGTCCGCCTGAATCTCCACGGCTTTTTGCCACTGTGCGGAGGGCACGATTGTCCAAAACCCGGTGTGATCGTACTCGGTGGCGCTGTGCAGTTCGCCGCCCAAGGCCTTCATGTCGGCGGCAAAAACCGACGCGGCTCTATTGGTTGTCCCCCTCGAAAGCATGTGCTCCATGAGACGCGAAATCCCTTTCGTCTCCGAAGGATCGTCCATGGTTCCGACCTTAACCCATGCAAGCACTTCCGCCAACGGATAGGAATGTGCTTCCACCACCAGTATGGTCAAATCGTTCTTGAGCACGACTTTGGTTACAGACCCCTCTTGCTCAAACGACTTCAATTGCTGCATAAAAGCGGGCGGGGAGGGGGGTTGCACCGCGGGACGAGGGCGTACTTGTGAAATGCAAATCGCGGGAAATGTAACGAATCCCAGAAACACCAGAATCCTGGCTCTCATAGTTCTTCTCAGCCGCAAATTATACTTTATCAGACATCGGATCTCAGACCCAATGCAGGCAACACGGCTCCGGCAAAGTCGCACGACCTCACTTTTGATCTGAGGTCCGGGGCCCGAGGTCTGAAGCCGGGAGAAAAAGACGGTAGACGCCCTCGGAACTCGTTCCAAGGTAGAGAATTGAAGGATTCCGTGAATCCTGCGCGACCGAACGCACGGGCGAGGCAAACTCAGGGCTCTCAATTCTCTCCCAATGAGCGCCGGCATCCAGACTCAGGAATATGCCACCGCCGGAACCGTCCGCTGCGACCATCCGCCTGCCCAGCGCATCGAGGAAGATTATCGAAGAGATCTCCACGCCCATTCGCCCGTCGGCGGAGCACTTCCAGTGGGCCCCGGCATCCTCCGACTCATAAAGACCGGCGCTCGTGCCGGCAAAGAAATGCGTTTCCTGGCCGGGCGCAAACACGAGACACTCGATGAGCGTGTGGTCAGGAATGCCATCTGAAGCAAATTGCCACGTGAGGCCGGAATCATCCGATCGGAGCAGGCCGACGTGCGTGCCGGCAAATATTCTGCCGGACACCTTCGATGAGGAGAGCAGTGAAAAAACGCGGGGTATAAAAGTGTAGCCTGACGGTTTCTGAAAATTCAGTTCCTGCAAAGATGTCCGATATACGCCATCGCTGGTTCCCGCAAAAACCCACTCTCCATCTTTGTCCACGGTCAGATCGTAGATCGTGAGATTGCTGATTGGACCCGGCAATCTGGTCCAGGCCGCCGCCCCCGGACTCTGAAGAAAGGCGCCATTGGCCGTTCCGGCAATGCGGCCACGATCGCCCGGCAACGTGAGCATGGACAGCATGCCCTGACCGGGCATCTCTGCTGGGCTGGGCTCTATCCACTTGTTTGCATGATCGTCAAACACATGGAAGCCGCCCGTCCTGCCTTCGAACAGTTCTCCGACGAAGAATCGGCCTGAATCTGCAGGATCGGGCAACACCCGTGCAATCGAACGGCTGACAAATCCATCGTTGGATTGCACCCAGCTACGTCCGCCATCGTCGCTACGAAGCACGCCGTAAAGATCAGTTGCAGCAATGACGAGATCATCGTTTCGGGGATCGACCTGGATTGCATTTATCGTCAGGTCTGAAGCACTAACCCTAGCCCAAGTCTTCCCATTATCCTGGCTCGCGAACAGTCCTTCCGTCGTGCCCGCATAGACCCTGTCGGAGTTTGCAGGATCGATCGAAACAACCTGCGCACGCACCTGGTAATTGGTCGGGAAAATTCTCAGCCTTGTCCAGGAAGCACCATGATCCAGAGAACGATACAGGCCCGTGCATGCGCTTGCGAAGATCGTGCTGCTATTCCGCTCATCGATGGATATCGAGAACACGTCGGAATCAAAGATCATCCCCCGGTCGTTCTGAATCCAGGTCTTTCCGAAATCGACAGAGCGATATCCAAGATGCCACGTCCCGACGAAAAGGAATCGCGGGTCTCGTGGATCTATGGCGACGGATTCTGTTTGGCGGAACCCTTCGATTTCTGTACCGCTCTGCTGCCAGGAATTAAACCCACGCACCGCAACATCGCGTGAGGGCAGCTTCACCTGGCTCCATGAGCGGCCGGAGTCACGCGATTCAAACAACCCTCCCCCACTTGAACGGAGGTCCCACGCCCCTGCGAATAGATGATCCGCACTATCTGGATCTTCGACGATCGTGTCGATCACCAGCTGCCGGCGATTGAGCCCAGGATAGAGAATATTCCAGTACAACCCTCCATCGGCTGACTTAAAAATCTGTCCGTCATTGGTGCCCAGATAAACTGTCTTGCCGTTCTTGGGACTGATCATCAAGGATCGGACCGTGCCGCCGTACGGACCCAGACGCTCAAAGCGCGCGGCCTGTGCCGGAAGCATGCCCAGACAAGGGAAGCCGGCAAGAGCGAGGCACACGAACACGCAGATTCTGGGTTGACGCATACGATTAAAGAGGTTGGGTACGAGCTGTCTCCGGACGGTCAATCCGGATAGTCCGTCCGTTCTCGATTGCTTCAGGACTCAGAGGCGCAGCATTCCTGGCATCGCGGAGATCTGATAGATCTGATCCCCGCGATGCTCAACGGAAATTCAGCACACCTTTGCTCGAGCGGCGATGCACAGCCGCTTCAGGCGCTACCACGCGCAAAAGCACTCAGTGGACACTGAGCGTAATCTGAGCGCGACGATTCTCTTTGCGTCCCGCTTCGGTCTTGCTGTCAGCGACAGTGCTGACGCCACCGTCAGTGGCCGTGAGCCGGGATGCATCGACTCCCTTGCTCACAAGATACGCCGTGACGGCCTGTGCGCGCTTGAGTCCCAGGTCCTTCACGCGCGCCTCGCGTTTGGAGCCGTCTGTATATCCGGCGACTGTTGCACGCAGCTGCGGATTGGCATTCATCTGGACAGCGACGTTGTCAAGAACAGCCTTCGCAACATTGTTTACCTTAAACTTGGCTTCAAGGAAGCCCGGCACTTCAACCTTCTGGCTGACGTTTACGGTCGAGGTGCAGGAGGCCCTGCCACCGCGGCCATTGTCGACCGTCGCGGTCACCGAATACGATCCCGCGTTCAATCCTGTCGAGTCGAAAGTCGCACTCTGTCCCGAACCAGATACGGTTCCACTGGTTGTGCTCCAGGTTACGGTGGGCGTGGCCCGTTCCGCAACCGCTCGAACTGCCAGTTGTGCCTTTCCTCCGGATTCGATATCTACAGTCGCGTTTTGACATTCAATCGTGGGCGGTGGAATCGGTATCTCGCGCACAGCCACGACGCTGGAAGCCGAGGCTGTATAGTGGCCGGTGTTCACGGTCACGCCAATTGTGTAATTACCGGGATCTCTGCCGGCCGAACCGAACGTGAAACTCGGCGTGCTGGCCGCCTGCGCTTGCCCATTCACCGTCCAGGCGTATGTCAGCGGCGAACCATCAGGGCTGTTCGCCGTCGCGCGCGCGGTCGCGGTCTCACCCACCATGATTGAGCTTGGCGACACAGTGCAGGAAACCGTCGGCGGCAGATATTTTTTCTCCACGGTTATGTCGGTCGCGCACGGAACACTGTGTTTGTGCTTGTCGGTGATGGTCACTGTGACCGTGTACTTCCCAGGCGCGACGCCGGTGGCATCAAAACTGGCGGTATCACCCGAGCCCGTCAGTTTGCCGCCTGATGTCGCCCACGCATAGTTAATGATTTCTTTCTTGGGCGCCACGACAGTCGCGTGCACGGTGGCCTTTTCATCCTGAATGATCTGCTGAGGAGAAGTAACGCAGGTCACCGAAAGCGGCACCTTTTGACAGTTCATGTTCATGTGACAGCCCATGGCAGGCAGCAAAATCGCGATGGTAGCCGCAACAGCATATGCATGTGTGCATCTCATAATCCATCATCTCCGGATTGTCAGCCATCCTGACTGTATTTAGGCTGGATTTAGTGAGATACTTCATTTCCAACTCTCCGATGTTGGATTCATTGGAAAGCCCCTGTGTAATCAGGTCACATCGGTTCTTTCCTTGATGCATCCGAGTATAACACCCATGGATTTCCTGGTCAAACATGCATGAATTCGCCGAAATACCTCGGTCCGGAATGAAGCGATCCAGGCCTGTTCTCGCGGTTTTCCCTCGCGGCCGCACTCTGTCGGCGCAGCTCCGTGCTCCAGAAAACACTTGTCCGCCCCGTACATACAGCTGCGTCGCTCCTACAACTATGGAGACACCGTTCATCACTCCGGCACAAAGTCTTGATGGCGGTTCTAAACAGCATTTGTAGTATCCTGTCACGCCGTTTCAGGCACTTCGCAGTGGAAGGGGGCAATTCGATTTCGGTCATGGACGAAACAAACTGCAGCATCCGTGAGCTTGAACTGAGTTCGGATGAAATGAGGAAGCTGATTCAACAGGCGACGGAACGGATCGTGGAACATATCGAATCGTTGCCCTCTCAGCCTGTCTCGGACGTAACTGGAGGTGAAGACCTCGCCCGCTCGGTCGTGGAGCCGATGCCGGAACAGGGTGTAGCCTTTACCGGCCTCCTGGAATTACTGTTCGGACGGCTGGTCCCGAAGACTTTCAACACCGCATCGCCGGGATACCTGGCCTATATTCCCGGAGGGGGATTGTTTCATGCCGCGATTGCCGACTTGATCGCTGACTCGGTGAACCGTTACGTTGGCGTCTGGATGGCAGCGCCGGCGCTGGCGCAACTGGAGGCAAATGTCCTTCGGTGGTTTGCAGACATAATCGGCTATCCGGACAGCGCTCGGGGCCTTTTGACCACGGGGGGTTCGTTGGCCAACTTCACCGCCCTGGTCACGGCCCGCAGAGAGCGCCTCCCTGAAGATTTTCTCTCGGCGGTGCTGTACACCTCGGATCAGACCCATTACTCCGTGCTCAAGGCTGCTCTACTGGCGGGATTCCCCGGGAGAAACGTGCACGAAGTGCCGGTAGACAGACATTTCCGCATCAGGATTGATGCATTGAGGGAGAGGATTGCATCGGATCGCGCCGCAAGGCAAAGACCCTTCCTCATCGTCGGGAGTGCAGGGACTACCAACACGGGTGCTGTCGACGATCTCGAAGCGCTGGCAGACGTGGCCCGCGAAGAGGATCTTTGGTTGCATGTCGATGCCGCCTATGGGGGATTTTTCATGCTGACGGAACGCGGCAGGAGCGTGATGCGCGGTATCGAAAGAGCTGATTCCATCGCCCTGGATCCCCACAAGGCCCTGTTTCTGCCTTATGGCACCGGATCGCTGTTGGTGCGCGACGGGGAGGCGCTGCGCCGCGCGCACGCGATCCATGCCGACTACATGCCCCCCATGCAGGACAATCCGGATCTGGTGGATTTTTGCCTGTATTCTCCCGAACTCTCCAGAGACTTCCGCGGCCTCAGGGTCTGGTTGCCCTTCAAAATGCACGGCGCGCAGGCATTTCGTTGCAGCCTGGACGAAAAACTGGATCTGGCGGCATGGGTCACGGAAGAATTGCGCAAGATTCCCGGAATGGAAATTGTCGCCGAGCCTCAATTATCCTTGGTTGCCTTTCGCCTCGTTCGTAATGGATTGAATCCCGGCGAACTGAACGACCTCAACCGGCGATTGCTCGACCGGATCAACGTCAGGCAACGTGTGTTTCTGACCGCGACCACTCTTTCAGGAACCTTCGTCCTCCGGATCTGCATCCTGTCATTTCGGACGCACCTGGAACGGATGCAAGCCGCGATGGAGGACATCCAGGCCGCGTTAAAGGAACTGTAAGATCCGGCACGGAATACAGCGCACACACGGACACATGCGTCCTCCACCGCGACTCGCGGGCGTCCTGCCGACAGGGCGATTGCAGGGTGTGCCAGCTATTCCGGTTCTTCCTCAATAATGGAATCGTCGATAATGGATTCATCGAATTCTTCGGCGTCGTCTGCATCCAGGCCAAAGACGCGTCCACCTATTTTCTCACGCCGCGGACCCTTCTTCGCGAGTCCGTCGGAACCCGCTTTGCGAGCTCCCGGCTTTGCATGCCTCTTGGTGTCATCGCGACCCCGGCGTTCCCGGCGCGAAGGTTCACCCAAAGTGGGAGAAGAATCAAAGGAATCCGGTAGGCGCGGCACGCGGGGTCTTGCCGGCATCGCGAAGGCAGGGCGCGAATCCTTGGCGCGCGCCTCGCTCAATGCCAGCGGTCTGCCTCTGAATAGCTGATCCTTGAATCGATTCAGCGCTTCGGCGGCTTTGGCTTCTTCGGCAAATTCCACGAACGCAAATCCGCGCTTTTTACCGCTCTCCCGATCCATGGGCAGAAAGACATAGGAGAGGGCGCCTACAGGGGAAAATAGATCTCGTAACTCAGATTCAGTCACATCGAACGGAAGGTTTCCAACAAACAGACGGGCGGACATTTAATCCTCGGTTTCTCCTAGAAAAATTTTGCGATGCGATCGGACGGGAAGCAAGATGTTGCTCCCGCCCACACCAGACTTGAAGTCCCTGCCCGGCAAAGGCAAGGCATTCGCGCGAAACATCGTGAAGCAGCCAGCGCTCCAAGTCAAGCAAATGAAGCAAAAAGCCATGGCCAGGCCACCGGAGCAGACGATCGACAGATTCGATTTTGTATCGGCACCTTGGCACCAGGAGCGTTCTGGGATACGATCGAACAATTTCGAGAGGGATAAATCATGTTTTTGCCTCTGCATTTCAAGACGAAGCAGTTGTCCTGCCTGATCGTCGGCGGCGGCCATGTGGCGGCACACAAGGTTGAGATTCTCACCTCTGCAGGTTGCCCTCTGACCGTCGTCGCACCGGCGATAGACAGCCACATTCGCCACGCCGTAGAACGCAGCCAGGTTCGCTGGCACGCGCGCGCCTTCGAGGCAGGTGATTGCGCGGGGTTCCAGCTTGTCATCGCCGCAACGCCGCATCGAGCGGTCAATCGCACAGTATCCGAAGAGGCTCGAAACTTGGGAATCCCAGTCAACGTGGTGGACGACCCCGAATTGTGCACCGTCTTTTTCGGCGCAATCTGGCAGGACGGCCCTTTGACTGTGTCGGTGAGCAGCGGCGGTACTGCACCATTCATGGCCAGGGCCCTCCGCGACGGAATTGCCAGAGCTCATGCCGGAATGGGAGCGTGGGTCGATGCCGCCGCTCATTTCCGTGCAGCCGTACGCAATGAAGTGACCGATGTGGAGGAAAGGGGCAGGTTGTATCGACGGTTTGCCGACGAGGCCAAGTCCGGTCCTCCTGGCAGTCTGCCGCAGTCCACTCATCTCACGGATTGGCTCAACTGGCTGGAGCGCCGCACGTCGGACCAATAAGCGCCACCTCAGGCACGAGGGATTTTGCTCATCACGGCTGTTCGTTTCCAGACATCATCCCCCTCCTGTAAAAAGCACCGCGCATTTCCTCGTAGCTGATGCAAACACGGAACGCCGGATGCTCCCGCACTGCCCCTGCGGCGCAGGCCGGATCGCACCAGCGAGATATTCGTCTTTCGTATTGACAGGTCACAACGTCCCATCATCCAATACATCGTCATGGCAAAAGCGAATGACAGGGCCAATACGGGAGACTTGCATCTGCGGCGCTCCCTGACATTATGGGATTTGATTCTCTACGGGGTCATCGTAATCCAACCCACAGCTCCCATGTCAGTTTTCGGCGTACTCAGCGAGCGCGGGCGCGGCCACGTGGTGACGGCCATTCTCATCGCGATGTTGGCCATGCTTTTCACAGCATTCAGTTATGGGCGCATGGCACGAGCCTATCCAAGTGCGGGATCCGCGTTCACCTATGTGAGTCAGGAGATTCATCCTGCACTGGGCTTCGTCACTGGCTGGAGCATGGCCATGGATTACATGCTGAATCCTCTCATCTGCATCATCTGGTGCAGCAAAGCTGCCATCAACTTCGTTCCGAATGTCCCTTATTGGACATGGGCAATCTTCTTTTTCCTTCTCTTTACCGGACTCAACCTGCGCGGCATCCGGACTTCGGCTCGCATCAATACGGGTCTCGCCGCGGCCATGGGTGTCGTAATCGTCGTGTTCTTTGCCGCGGCCGCACACTACATTCTGGGCCATCCGCACGGCGGCGCCGGCTTTTTTACGCGCCCTTTCTATGATCCTGAGACCTTCGATGTGCGCAGTGTTTTGGGAGGAACGTCCATCGCTGTGCTGACCTACATAGGGTTCGACGGCATTTCGACCCTGTCGGAGGAAGCGGAGAATCCGCGGCGTAACATCCTGATTGCGACGGTGCTCACCTGCCTGGTCATCGGCGTTCTTTCGGCGCTGGAGGTGTATGCGGCCCAGCTGATCTGGCCTGCCGCGCAGCCCTTCCCCGATGTCGACACCGCCTATGTCCATGTCGCAGGTCGCGTGGCCGGGTCTTGGTTCTTCCTCGTGGTGAATCTTACCCTCCTGCTTGCAAACCTGGGTTCCGGCATGGGAGCGCAGCTTGGCGCCGCCCGCTTGCTCTTCGGCATGGGACGAAGCAACGCCCTGCCCAAATCCTTTTTCGGCGCGGTCGACCCCGAACGGCGCATACCGCGCAACAATGTCATCTTTGTCGGCCTCGTGGCCTTGTTCGGGGCTTTTGTGCTTTCTTATGCCCTGGGCGCTGAAATGCTGAACTTTGGAGCGCTGATCGCATTCATGGGCGTCAACGCCGCCGCATTCATGCGCTATTACGTACGTGAGAAAGAAAAGAAGATGACAAACCTGATCACCCCCGCGGCAGGGTTCCTGATCTGCCTCCTCTTGTGGCTCAACCTCAGCCGCCCGGCCAAGATAGGTGGTGCAATCTGGATGATTGCGGGCATCATTTTTGGCGCATGGAAAACCCGGGGGTTCCGCGCCAACCTCATGGACTTTGAACCCATTGACGAATGACGCACATCAGATGAAAAACGGCCGGAGATGTTTGCTTTTATCAGCGGTTCACAGGTCACTCGTCATTCATCCGTCATCACTTCTGAATGTTCCAACCGCTCACCTCAACCGCAGCATTGGCGCCGCCGAGGTCCGAGAAGCGATAGGTGGCTCGTAGTGTGCGCTTTTCGCCAGGAAGCAAAGAGAAATAATTATCCTGCCAGAGCACGGGTAGAATCTCCGGGCCGCCAGCACCCCGATTGACTTTGAGGCGAATGAAAAAAGCCAGACTTTTGCCCCGGTTCTCAAGGTTTATTTCCGTCATCGAGTTTTGCCCGCTACGTTCAGTATGGCTGCTAACCCTGAGCGCAACTGCTGGAAGGCGTTGCAGGGCGCTGTAGTCGGCATAAGAAGCCGTGGGTGTCACAAACCAAGTCGACTTCTCCCATGCCAGGGTCTCAGGCTTGGTGGAAAGCCAATAGAAGTTTGATCCGACCAAGGTGCCCCGGCTATCTTCAAGGCGCAGGTCCAGGAAGTAGACTGGGCTCAACCCCTCAATTTGGGGCAGATCCAGCGCCCGGTTTGTGCTGTCCGCCGCAGCGTTCAGCGATACCTGCCGGGAGAGCTTTTCGGTCATGTCCAGGTTGTAGATTCTTGCCGTGAGCTTGAGTCCGCGCACATCCTGATACTGACTGCTGACCACCCAAACGGACCGGTCATCCAAAGAATACATGGGGTGCAGCCCTTCCAATGCTTTTTTGGCACCGAAGTAACCGCCGCCCGGACGCAGGTAGAAATCGTATAGATGCCATATGAGCGAAGGCCAGCCATTGTTCAGCATCCACTGAATCACACCCGTCGATGTGTACTTGTTGCGGCTGTAAGCCTCGAACATCGCGCGAATCCCCTCGTAGGCCATGATCTGCGCCTTGAAGGCAAAGTCTTCCACGCCAGTTACCTGTCCATAGCGCGCATTCAGAGCGTCGGTGAAGACACGTACGTCCTTGAAATTCCCTCCCCCCGCATGAAAATTCCACCAGTCATCGATAGGCCAGAGATGTTCCTTGGGCAACATCTCCCTCAGGCTCTCGATCGGCGGCACGGCCGGACCGGGACTGGTTTCAGTATTGAAGCCGTATGCGCCGCCGTTTTTGGTGTCCTCGAGCCAGTATGCAGGCGCGACATATTCGTACGGACCTGTCATTTTCAGGCCGCTCTCGCCGGACACGGTGGTCGGCTTGGCCGTTGCCGACGAAACGATCGGATTCGGCCACAGGATCTTCTGTTCAACGTCCAGGTACATTTTCTCCACGTCGGCGGGCGGCGGATTATCGCTTCCGTTCAACCACATGAGCAGGCTCGGATGGCCGCGGAGGCGGTACATCTGGCTGCGCAGAGACTCCTCCGCAATCTTGTGGTCCAGCGGTGTCCATTTTGCCCAGCGTTCCCAGTGGTCGCAACAGCACCAGCCGGCCATAATCAGAATTCCGCTGCGATCGGCCAGGTCGAAAAACCCGTTTGCCTCCAATTTTCCTTCCAGCCGGACCGTGTTTAAACCCATATCCTGCACATAGCGCAGCTCGTCCTCCTGCCTTTGCGGATTTTGCCGCAACAGCATGTCCATGGCCCACCCGCCACCGCGGATCAGGAGTTTTTTGCCGTTAATTGAAAACACACGTTTCTTGTCCGCGTTCAACTCCGACGTGATTTCGCGAATTCCGAATTGAGTTTCCGCGCGATCGGATACGGCGCCGTTCACGTCAAACTCCATGGTCAAGCTGTAGAGGTTGGGTCGGCCCATTTGCGCGGGCCACCAGAGCCTGGGGTTGGAAATCTTCAGTTGTGGAAACTTCTCGGGATCGAATGTTACATCCCGGGATGCTCCCGGGCCCAGTTCCACGTCCTGTGCAAATTCAAGCTTTTCAATCCGGCCTCGGAGTGTGCCCTGTATGGGGTTCGCGGTCGCGTTCTCCAGGAAAACTGTTGCCGTCAGCCGTGCATTATCGTTGGCAGGCGAGCTGACCTTGGAAATCACCGCCGGGTTGCGCATTGCCACGGGTCCGCTCGCGCTGATTTCCACACCGCGCCAGAGCCCCATGTTCCTGTCTGGCGGTTGGGGGTTCCAATCCACAAATGTAATAGCGAGGTCGGTTTCGCTCGGACCCCAGATTTCAGCCGCCAGTACGTTGGTCCTGCCGGGAAGTGCGACGTCGGTGATGTTGAACTCGTAGGCTCTCCATGCGCCGGCAACCTCGTCCGACGCGGCAATCCTCTTGCCGTTAAGCCAGATGTCCGCTCGATAGTTGATGCCGCCAAAGCTCAACCAGATGGTCTTGCCGCCGTAGCTCGCGGGCAGGGTAAACTCTTTCCGGTACCACCAGGGGACTGCAAACGGGCTGTCCTTCGGCATCGCCACGTTCGAGAAGTTCGCGCCGATGTTATACGTCGTGCCGGGTATCAATCGCAGATTCATTCCGGTGAACGGATCCGGGTACACCTTGTTCTGTATCAGAGCCCCCACCACGGTCGCAGGCACAGTCGCGGGATACCAGTCTTTCGCTTGATAACGAACCGTTGAAAGAACCGCGCCGCTCTCGCCGACCTCCGCCGAGGATCGGAGGCTCCACCCATCCATAAGGGCAAACCGAGAAGCGGTCTGCTGCTTGCCGGATGCCCGCTCTTGCGACGGAAGGACCGCGGGAAACAGGAGAATCGACAATAACAAGCATGGGATCGTTTTCATGGCAGTTTCCTTTTTGAAGGTGGTCACTGCTGCCGCCAACAGAGGTCTCTATTATGCCGCAACCGGCAATGCGCACCATGGCGAAAATGCGATGATGGAGAGAAACCCCTGAGGCCTGAAAACGTACATCCGCGTCGGGTTTCCGGCCGCAACTGAGGGATTACGGTTTTTCAGGGAAAGGTGGGAGGTTGACGCTGGTCAAGGAGCCCTTCTGATAATCAGGAGGGCTCCTTGCTGAGGCGCACCGCCACCCGGCCGTTGCTACTGGATGGCAGTGCGAACTTCACGAAAAGAGAAGAATGTGGGCAGCAGTTTGTTACCCAGCGGAAAGCCGGGAGGTGGAACCAGATCCAGTTTTTTGTTTTGAGTATACTGCTCGTTCAACCCGTTGGCAATGGAGTCGCCGTTCATATACACCGTCACGGAAGCAATGTGAGCCAGGCTGTTACCGTAAACATATAACTGGCCAGGCAACCTCCCTCCTGGATTGATCACGCACGGAGAGCTTCCGTTCAACGCCACCATCGTCGCATCTATAGAGAAATCGCCGGGCAGCTTTGCACCCCACGTGCCTCCCGTAATACCGTCAGCCTCCCAGTGTCCGCCGTTCCAGGCTGCGGCAAAATCCGTGAGAGTGGGGCCGACACCTGTATATCGGTACTCCGGCTCGATGATGTCGTTTTGTGCCACTAGTGCCAGAGTGTCCGATGAGCTCGGCGATTGGTCGGCATAGAGTACGCCACCATTGATGAGAATGTTTTCGGTGCACGTGACCGTTACCCTTCCGTGCACTTTTCCCTCCACGACGCAGTCGCCCCCCGTCACCGCGACGATCCCGTTTGGTGGGATCGGCATCACTTTGGATCCACTGGGAAGGTTGTTGTTGTAAACGGTAAAAGTACCGTCCTGCGCAAAGATCAGTCGCGTGGTTCCCGTGAATTTGTAATTGTCGCTGGCTCCGGATGAGAAGGGGTCGACCGTGGCTGGGTAGTCGATCTTGCCGCCGTTTTCTGTGATGTTTCCCGAAACCTTCGGCAGGCCGAATGGTGGGTTCTTGTTGATGGGGCCTGCCGAGTAAAAATCTCCGTTAACGGTAGTGTCGGGGTAAGTATTGACTCCGCCGGGATCGTTGACCGCGAGACGTCCCGCGAGTTTGAAAGTGGACTGAAAGGCCAGTTCGAAGCCGAATGTGTCGTAGAAGAGAGTGAAATTCGCCAGCGAGCACGGAGAAACGCACACGGTCTGCGAAAGAGTGACGCTGGAGGCCCGCGCGGACACATTGGCCGGCACCAGTCTTCCAACGCTCGTAATTGTGTAAAAGATGGGGAAAGGAGCGATTGGCGATCCCACGGGCGCGTCACGCCGGGCGACCGTGACTGTGTAGTATGCGGTCACATTGCTTCCATGATAGCTGACCTGTGTGTTCGTGAAAAGAGTGGTTCCGTCGACGGGCAGCGTGGTTGCCGTGTAATTGGTGCGGAAACCGTCGATCGCCCGTTCCAGACCGGTTTGAGCGGCATAGAACGCAAGCAACTCCCGATCGTGGTTTGATGTGATCTCGGTCTCGAGCATGGCGTTGGTACTCAGTGCCATTCCGAGTCCGAGCAGCAATACGGTGACAATCAACACCATCAACAGGGCTACACCCGATTCATCGCCGCCACCTATGAAACCTCGCTTCGAAGGCATCCAAAATTGATTTTTCATCGTAGTATGTTATTCCTGAAAAAAACAGTCTGGCTCATCGTCAAACGGCTGTGACCATCCGGGTATGCGGGATCCCCCGTTTGCGCGTGGGATCTTCCTGTAATGCTGACAGTCGCACCTCGAATCAAGGACAGTTGATCGATCGTAGGGGCATCAATCGGGATCGCGGGAGTGGTCGCGTTGGCATCGGCATCCACCTGGAAAATCACCTGCAGGTTTTCGATATCATCGGCCACTGCAGTGCCGGCGGCTGCTCCAGCGGCGCTGTTCGCCAGGCGTTTTAGGGAAGGATGCGCCGGATTCGTTGTAGCATCGATGTAATAGGTGATCGACGCCAAGGGGTACACCTGAGGCGGTGGCCCGCCGGGAATCTGAGCCGCCGCGCTCTGATTCGGGTTCGGGTTATTGCTGTCCCCGGCGGCGTTTAACCCCAAGACGTCGCTGCCGTTTTCGAACCTGAGACCGCCCTGCGAGAGGATTTGCGTGATCTGTCCCAGGGAGACCTGGAATCCATTGCTGATCAGGACAACGTTGCCGGCTGCAAAAATCGAGTTGTCCTCAAGGTACACGAGCTCGCCCCAGTTGGCTGACGGACCCGGTGCTGATTGGTTGACAAAGCGCGCGTCTCCCATTCCTCCCATGAATACCAACATGTCGGTGCGAATAGGCTGCGGAAGGTTGTTTCCCTCGCCGTCCACGGTGACCGATTGGCCTGCGCCGTCGCAGGGCGTGACAAAATAGATCGAGCCCGTCAAAACCGCCTGGCCCAAGGGACCTAGCTTGGCCCCTATCGGAATCGCGATCGCAGGGCTGCCGTTGATCTGGGTCAGGTATGGTATGCCGGAACCCGTGTTGATAAGCTCCCGACAAATGAAGTCCAGGGCCGAGCGGACGTTTTCCTGGAGCTCAAGTCCCTCTTGCGTCTTGCCGTGCAGCGACTCGCCGATGCGCAACACGGAAGCGACCGCACCCACCGAGATCACCAGTATGACGGACGCAATCAGTAATTCCGCAAGACTGAATCCGGCCTCGCCTTTTTTCATGGCGCACGATCCCTCTTAAAAAACAATGTTCGAAAAGGTAGTGTCGATCGCGCTCAGCTCGATTGCCGGAGCGTGTGGAGGTTTGACACTGACCACAATGAGGGTCAGGTCGGAACCATGAGCGAAAGAATATGCAGCATAGGCGCCGGTGTAGCCGGAGGGAAACTCGGAGGAGTTGGCAAAGTCGGCCGTGGTACCGGAATCGCCCGGGTAAGGTCCCGGGTTCGTGAGAAAGTACTCCATCTGATATTGTGCCAAAGCCAGGGCCCTCTCCTGTTCGAGAGACGATCGATGGAGGAGGGATGCCAGCGGTATGGCGCCTGCGATGGCCACGAATGCGCCGGTCAGGATGAGAAGGGAGATCAGCATCTCGACCAGGGTAAAGCCGTCCTCGCGGCGGCCGCGACCTTGCGCGCCACGTCGCCGCCATGTGTGCTCGCTATTTCCATGCATGGGCTTGTGTGTCATAGCGCCAGATGCGAACCCGCCCGGTGCCTCCGAGAAGAGTCACGGCACGGCTGCTTGCCGGGTCGCCGTCCTGGTGCTTCAAGAAAAATGTGCCGCTACAAAGATTGTTGCTGACGGGATCATCGATCACCGCACCGTTGTCGAGAAAGGTCATTTCTGTGTGACCTCCTACGCCAAGCAAGGTCGCACCCAAAGCGTCGGGAGTGTCCGGTATCGATGCCACAGTTTGAATCTGCATTCCTCCCGGAAGGTAAAACGGGCCCCGCGCAGAACCTGTGCCGGACGCGACCGTCACCGCGTTTCCGTCCGGATTGGACTCAAGCAGAACTGGCGCGTGACTTCCGATGGCAAGACCGCGCGCGTAACTCAACTGCTGAGCAATCAGTTGCGCCGCAGAATCCGCACTGGAACTCCGGTAGGCACCATCGAAAATAGGCACCGCCACAGCCATGAGAATGCAGGCTACAGCCAATGTGATTGAGGTTTCCGTGAGCGTATAGCCTGAATAGACTGATGTGCGCATACTTCTAACACTCCCACAGAATCCACAGTCACCTGGGCGCCGCCTGATTAATATTCTGATCGGCTCAAAGCGCTCGCTTTATGTGACAATCATCACATTTTCTGATGAGATTGGACATTTTGCGGCTCCCTGCGCTGCAGGCACTCCGAATACTCAAAAGATGGTGCCAGTCTATGGCGTTGCCGATATTGTTTCTGTGATTGTCCTCACACAACATCGGAATGTTGCAGTTTTTCCGAATAAAAAATCGAGCGCTGCAGGCGCGGCCCTCTAGAAATTTCAGGCGCCGCGCGCTGCGTTTCGGTGTCAGCTCAATCATCAGCCCGCCGATTCCTCCCGACGGACCACATGAAGGCCATATCGTTCCAGGGCGGGAATCACCATTTCGTAAGGCACATCGAGTGCAGTCAGAACTCCTTGTTTGCGCAGCTTCCCTTCCAGAATCAAGCGAGCGCCGATGCTTAGAGTGAAGGCCACGGTGCGCTGCATCGCAGTCAGGCCGCTCTCGAGATCACGAGTGTCAATCAGTTGGTAGACGATCCTCGTTTTCTTTCCTCCGCTTTTTCCGCGAACATCGATGCGGATGAACGCCATGTCCTGTTCGTTGAGGGCATAGTGGAACTGTTCCTGCGAGCCGAGAAGCGCGGCCGTGAATTCAATGGGTGACATTTGAATCCCGCCCACGCCCGGCGGCTTCTCATCGAGAAATCCGCATTTGGACATGATGTTCCAAAATGCGCAGTGGCCGGGGAGCCGGCATGTATAGCGCCCCATCTCTCTGACCGTATCATGAATGCCGAACATGCGGGCGTATGGCACGCTGTCTCCGTTAGGAAAACATTCTAGCGGCGCGCCGATCTCCGCCAAATCCAGAATGTGAAAATTCCCGGGCTCGAACACTTTGCCCGATTCCAGAGTTACCACCCGTCCCCCAGTGATGATTCTTGCCGGACGCCGATAGGCCTTCATCACTCCGATGATGGACCAGGAGAATTTATATTGCAGCGCGTTGGTGCGTGCATTCGGTGCGGGGATCCCTGCACCGTAGGTATTAAATTGCTCGACTTCGTCCAGTTCCTTGAGGGCCCGTGCTCCAAGAATGAGATCCAATCCCGGATCCAGACCGAATTCGGTCAGAACAACGACCCCCTTCTCTTTCGCCCTGTCGTTGAGCTGCCCTATCTGGCGTCTGATGGAGTTTATCGTATCGGGATCCTGCTCTCCCGGGTTAAGGTAATACATGCTGCTCACCAAGCTGACGCCGCAGTCAACGGCGAGTTTCCCCATCGCGAGGGTGTGGATCGAGGGCAGGCATTCGATCACCACGTCCGAATCCTGGATCAGAGGAACGACGCTCGTTCCATCCGCCACATTCAGATGGCAGCCGACGATCTTTCCCGTTGGATAGCGGCGCAGGTGGTCTGTCAGATCTGCACGGTTATCCACGACGACGATGCGGGAAATGTCGGTGCGGTTCGCAAGATCGTGCAGCACCGCTTTCCCTTGCATGCCCAAACCCAGCAGCAGAATCCTTTTGCCCATGGGATGACAAACTCCTCAAGCGAGAGTGTTTTTTCTTTTCCAATGCAGATAGAACGGCAGAGAGATGAGAAGCAGCACAATCCCGATGATGGCGTTGCGCGCGTCTCTCATCAGTGTGTTCCAGAGAAACCAGCAGGACACCGCAACGAAAAGCAATGTCGTATACGGGTATCCCCAGGCCTTGTACGGTCTCGGCGCATCCGGCATTTTACGTCTAAGGACGATCACGCTCAGAGCCGTGAGCGCATAGAATCCCCATGAACCAAAGACCACATAGGAGGTGATCTGATCGTATGTGCCGCTGAGCGTGAGCAAGGCGCCCCAGACCCCAAGGGTCACAATGGCAACCGCGGGCGTGTGGAAGCGGGCATTCACTTTGCCGAAGCTCGTGGAAAACAAGCCGTCGGCTCCAGCCGCATAGAGACAACGCGGCCCGCCCAGAACGCACCCGTGGATCGCGCCAAACATCGAACACAAGATGCCGGCGACAATCAACAACACGCCGAACGGCCCCATCACCGCGCCGGCAACGTCCGCGGCAACCCGTGGAGAACCAGCCATGACGCGCATCGGTAGTACGAATGCATACGCAAGGTTGGCAGAAACATACAATACAATGACGGCAAGCGTGCCGGCGATCAGAGATCGCGGCACATTTCGCCGCGGGTCCTTGATTTCACCTGCAGTAAGGGTCACCGTAATCCAACCATCGTACGCCCACAACACGGAGATCATGGAAAGGCCG
The DNA here is from genome assembly GCA_050011535.1 of Acidobacteriota bacterium. Taxonomy (GTDB): domain Bacteria; phylum Acidobacteriota; class UBA6911; order UBA6911; family UBA6911; genus JAFNAG01. Next base: position 27,484 of record JBEKIX010000018.1, on the reverse strand, counting down.
AACGCCGTCGTCAAATCGCCCGTCCAACGCGCGGGCCAAAAGGGCAGCAGGTTTGACGCGTGGCCCTTCCCCGAAAAAAACACGGCCAGAATCAATGCGACCAGGGCCGAGACTTTTGCGGCCGTAAAAGCATTCATCACCCACCCGCCGAGTTTGACCCCGCAGAAATTGATGCAGGTGACCAGCGTGATCGTGGCCATCGCCGCCACCTGCATCCATCCGACAGCAAATACGATGGGATGACCAGCCACTAGCCAGCGGCAGGAAAAAAACGGGTGTTCGGGCGAACACGCCGGAATGAATTGCCCTAGATAGGTCGCAAAGGCCGCGGCAAGTGCGGCGATGGAACCGGCCGTGTTAATGAAAAAATGATTCCAGCTGAACATGTAGCCCCAGACCGGACCGAAGCCCTCCTTCAGGTAGGCGTAGGGCCCGCCTGTTTGAGGAAGAACGGAGCTCAATTCGGCCAGCGTCAGGGCGCCGAAGAGAATCAGCAGCCCGCCGAGAATCCACACCAGCAAAATAGGCCCCAACGCATTCAAACGGCCTGCGATGGTAGCCGGGACCACGAAGATTCCCGACCCGATAATCATGCCGATGTGGATCGCGATTCCTTCACGTAACCCAAGAGCGCGTAACAGCTGCGATTTCGGAAGTTTTTCTTGCATGCCCACTCAGGCTCTGCCGACGAATTCACCGGTCTGCGTGCTCACGCGTACGACCTCGCCTTCCTTGATAAACAACGGCACGCGCACCAGCAATCCGGTTTCGAGCGTAGCGTTTTTTGTGGCGCCTCCTGAACCCGTATCGCCGCGCGCTCCAGGCTCGGCATTGGCCACGGTCAATTCGACGAAGGGCGGCAGTTGGATCGCGATCGGCTCCCCGTTGTATCTGCGCACATGCAGCGAGACTCCATCCTTCAGGTAGAGCCGTTCATCCCGCAGCTGGTCCGCTGTCAGGGAAAACTGCTCGAAGCTCTGCTCATCCATGAAGTGAAACCCCTCACCGTTCGTGTAGAGGAAAGAGGCCGGGGTCAAGGCAACATCCGGTTCTGCGAATTTTTCGTTCGTCCGGAAAGTCTTCTCGAGCACCGCATCGGTGATCAAATGACGCAGTTTGGTACGGACCATGGTGGATGCGCCGCGCGCGCTGGGTGAAGCAAAGAAGACATCCATCACGGTGTACGGCTGTCCGTCCACCAAGATCAGCATTTTACGTTTCAGTTCGTTGGCTCCAATGAGCGCCATCCCTTTGCACCTCGATGATCGTTAATCAGAATTAAATGGCCCTGAAGCTGTCCAAAGATATGACAATCAGACGGCGTGGTAAACAACGTTCATGCGTCGTATGGCAAACCCTGCAAGCCTAAGGGATGGGATAGTTATAGGACTTGCTTCGGCCTAAACAATGAGCTATCATGCACCGCCTTTCGATCCTGCGGGGTCGTAGTTCAGTTGGTTAGAACGCCGGCCTGTCACGCCGGAGGTCGCGAGTTCGAATCTCGTCGGCCCCGCCATTTCCTGCATTGTTGCGCCGAGTAGCCTTACGGTCGGTGTCAAGAGTCGGTCGCGGCCCGCAACTCTAGGGCCAGCCACTCGTCGCGCCACCTCTTGTCCACCACCATCCAACCCGCGGCCTCCAGAGATTCAGAGATTTCGGTTTCGTCGTCCCTTTGCAGGCCCGAGATCAACAAGCAACCTCCGGATTTCACGAATCGGTGGAAACAATCAAGATTTTTTACGAGAGTATTGCGATCAAGATTCGCCAGTACCAGATCAAATTCTTCCCGGTTCAGTTCCGCTAATTCGGCGACTCGCAATTCCAGCTCTTCGCCGAAGCCGTTCACGACGGTGTATTCCCTGGCACACTCGATCGCTTCCGGATCGTGGTCTATTGCGAGCGCCGAGGTTGCGCCCAAGCGTAACGCCGCCATTGCCAGAATTCCGCTTCCCGTTCCCACATCGAGTACCCGCGCGCCGGCGCGTACCTTTTCCTCGAGCCACTCCGCCATCAGCTGCGTCGTTGCGTGATACCCGGTGCCGAATGCCCGTTTGGGATCGATGATCAGCTCAAAGCCGCCCTCAGGAATCGCCGCTGCGTTCCAGGTTTGCCGGATGAGGATACGATGCCCCAGCATGATCGGCTGTATTGATTCGGCCCAACGCGCGTTCCAGTCCTGATCCTGAAGCTCCGCTACCGTCAGCGTGCGCGCGTCGACGACGGCGCCGAGACGCTGCAATGCATCTCGCAGAATATGCAAAATCGTATGATCCCAATCCTTCACCGGCCAGTACAGACAAAAGCCATCTTCTATCGCCCAGGCGCCGAGACACGCAGTCTCCTCCAACATGCCAAGCAGCTCGCCGGCGTCGACAGAAGTAATGATGCGAATTTCCATGTATCCAGGGTTTATCGAGCCCATACGAATTTGCATTTCTTCAAATAATGCACCCAGTACTAACTGAGAATCCAGTGGTTGCGGTCTTCGATTCAAAATCATCGCAAAATAAGTCGGATATCTTCAGAATGTCAAAACTTTATTTCTTTAATTCGCAAACACTTACAAGGTTTTTTTACCAGGCCTATTGACATTGTTTTAGGCCACTCATATAGTTCATTTCAGCCGCTGTAATTCGCGGAACTTTGAACACCGGCAGATGAGCGACGGACGAGCCTAACAAGTTTATTCGTTGTTCTAGAAGGTCGGAGCCAGCGTGGTAAAAAAAATAGTCACGCGGGCGTCGCCGGGAGAAATTCCAGGTGACGGGTAGCTCCTTCTGGCCGATACTCGATCCCGGGCAACGGGAGAGAGGATTTCGAAAGGGTCGGGTCAAAGTAACGGAGTTACAGCGGTCATTTTTTTGTCCGCGCCTCTTCCAGTTTGCCCTGCACTGCTGCCTGCTCATTTTTTCGCTGCCTCATGACTTTTTTCCCATGCCGAGCGATAGCGGCTTGCCTGCGGCAAAAAGGCGTTCCAGCGCGGCTCCTCGTCGCTCTGCGCGAGAATCAACAACGCGGTGGCGATCATTCGATCGGTCAGCGCCATGTTTTCGTAGTTGATTTTCTGCCACGTGTCGCCAGCCCCATGATAATCCGCAAACATGAATGCCACGCAGAGAGTGTGGGCCGGAATTCCCCGCTCTGCCAGCGCCACATTATCACTTGCGCCAAAGAACTGATCGGAGTTGTGCTCATCCTTATAGACAGTAACCCCCGTGAATTTACCCGCCTTGGAGAGGATCTCACCCAAATCCGAATAATCGAAACCCGTCACATGCCTCTACGTGAATTATGGACTGATCCTCGGAATTGCCGGAATCATGCAATTATCCGAAGCGCGTCCAAGGGTAGCACAGGAATCCATCGTTCGAAATTAGGGACAGTCACTCTTTTCGCTTTCCCTTCTCAAACCTGCCGAGATGCTGCGGCAAAAAGAAGTGACTGTCCCCAGTTTCGCTCCAATCTCGCAGCTTGTCCTGCGACTTTGTCGGCGCCATGGCCGCTTGCCACTCGCACCTGTCCTGATCTAACATGATGCGTCGCGAGAATACCGGCACTGCTTTCGCAACCTGGCGAACAAAATCGCCGGGAAGATGGGCAAGACAGGACATCACCATGCCCTATTGGTTTGACGGCAACAACATCATCGGTCAATCCACCACCGCGACACAGCAAGATCCAATGAGGCGAAGATCCTTTCTCGCCTGGCTGAGCGGCCATGCGACCTCGCGTGGAGGGTGGTTTCTGGTGTTTTTCGACGGAGACAATAGCGAACACTTCGTTCCGCCTCGTGGCGTCCGCGTGCGCTACAGCGCTCCGCTCTCCACCGATGACGCGATTCTCAGCCAGGCGGAGGGCGCGCCCGCGCCCGCTGAAATCACAGTCGTGACCAACGATCGCGGGCTTTCTGCGCGGTGCCGCTCTGCCGGCCTCAAGACCATGAATTGGGGCCAGTTTACCGACAGGATGGCCGCCAGCTCTCACGCACGTGGTGACCCCGATGCCAAGCCGGATAACATTGACCTCCAGGAATGGTCTCGATACTTCGGAATCGACCCTGAGGGTCTCAAGTAGGACCGGCTAAAGCCTCAAGCTCCGATCACGCTCTGCCGGATGAAATCAAGAAGATCGCGACGTGTGCAAAAAAGTTCGGGAAAAATCTGACGCTGCGTTTCCGGCCGAGAAAACTGACCTGATGAATGCAGATGTTTTTTTCGCGGCAATAGAGCGCGAAATCCGAGATCGTCAGAAAATGCAAGTTGGGGGTGTCGTGCCAGGCAAAGGGGAGCGAGGTGGTTACCGGCGTCTTCCCTCGAAAGAAAATCTGAAACCGGCTCCGGTACTGGGCAAAATTGGGAAAGCCGACGACTACCCGCTTGCCGACGCGCAGCGCCTCCCGCATGACATCGTCGAGCCTGCGGACCTGCTGCAGGCTTTGGTTCAGGATTACGTAATCGAAAGACGCGTCCGCATAGGCGGTCAGTCCGCCGTCGATGTCCTCGTGAAATACGCTCAATCCCTTGGCGACGCAGTCGTAAATCGCCTGCTCATCGACCTCGATTCCCTGCACCCGGGCGCTCTTTTCGCGCGCGAGGAGCTCCAGGAGCACGCCGTTGCCGCATCCGAGGTCGAGAACTGATGTGCCCGACCGGATCCATCCAAGAATTGTCCTGTGATCGGAACGAACGGCTCCGGAATCCACCCCGCTCACCTCAGACCCGCTCCAGTTGCTGGGAAACCTTGATCAGGAAGTGCTTGACGAGATGGGATTCCTCTTCCACCTCGAGAAGAAAAGCGTCGTGCCCGTAAGTCGAGTCGATTTCACAATAGGTCGTGTCGACATCGGCAAGCTTGCAGGCGCGGGCAATCTCGCGTGACTGCGCCACAGGATACAGCCAGTCCGACTTGAACGCGACGAGCATGACCTTGGCTTTCACACGAGCCAGCGCATGATGGAGTGCACGGCCGCGCGAGATGTCAAAGGTGTCCATCGCCTTGGTTATGTAGAGGTAGGAATTGGCATCAAAGCGCTCGACGAAACGGTGGCCGTTGTAACGCAAGTATTCTTCCACCTCGAATCCGTTGCTGAAACGGTGGCTCGGTAGCTCATCGCTGAGGCGGCGGCCGAACTTTTCCGCCATGGAACCTTCGCTCATGTAAGTAATGTGACCAATCATGCGTGCCACGGCCAGGCCCTTCGCAGGCGGATTACCGTCGTAACGCCCGTCCCGCCAGGCCGGGTCGGCCATGATTGCCTGCCGGCCGACCTCATTAAAGGCGATCTGCTGCGGGGAGTGCCGGGCCGCGGACGCGATGATGATGGCACTGTGCAACCGCTCTCTGTGAGCCGTCAGCCACTCGAGCCCCTGCATGCCTCCCATCGAGCCCCCGGCCACCGCCAGCAGCCGGTCAATCCCCAGGGCATCAATCAGACGGCACTGCACCTTCACCAGATCGGAAATGGTGATGACGGGAAAATCAAGGTCGTACCTCTTACCCGTCTCTGGATTTATTGAGGCGGGTCCCGTTGTTCCTTTGCAGCCGCCGAGCACATTGGAGCAGATGACATAGTACTTGTCGGTGTCGAACGCTTTCCCGGGCCCGATCATTTCCTCCCACCATCCCGGCCGCGTTTCGCCTGCATGGCGCCCGGCAGCATGCGCGTCCCCTGTGAGCGCGTGGAGGATCAGAACGGCATTCGAATTGTGCTCGTTCAGTACGCCATAGGTTTCATAGGCGACCGTGATCGGCCCGAGTTCCTCCCCGCTTTCCAGAACAAACCTCTGGGGCGGATCGGCGAACCGATAGTACTGGGTCTCTACAATCCCCACACTTTGATCCGACCTTAATTCCGCGTTCGAAATCGACATTGTCAAACCCTTTCCTGCCCTTTCCTGCGGCGCCGGAGGCGCTTCTTCAATTATGCACAGTGGCCTTCTTCAGCGCTTGATCCAGATCTTCTTTGATGTCCTCAACATTCTCCAGGCCGATGCTTAGACGGACGTAGTCTTCTGTCACACCAGTGGCCAACTGTTCCTCGCGGGTCAACTGCTGATGCGTGGTCGAGGCGGGATGGATCACCAGACTCTTGGCATCTCCAATGTTTGCCAGGTGAGACAAGAGACTCACCGAATCGATGAACTTGCTTCCGGCCGCCAATCCGCCCTTGATTCCGAATCCAACCAAACCGCCGAATCCCCCATTCAAATACTTCGCCGCGGTCTTGTGACTGGGATGTTCCCCCAGCCCCGGATAGTTCACCCAGCTGACAAGCGGGTGCGCTCTCAAAAAGCGCGCGACTTCGAAAGCATTTTCCGAATGTTTCCTCATGCGCAGGGGAAGCGTTTCCAATCCCTGAAGAAACAGAAATGAATTAAAAGGGCTGAGCGCCGCGCCGAGGTCGCGGAGAAGATGCAGCCTGGTCTTGGCGGCCAAGGCAACATTGCCGACGCCAGGCACATCACGGAACGCATTCCACAATATCAGTCCGTGATAGCTGGGGTCGGGCTCTGTAAATTCCGGGAATTTGCCGTTACCCCAGCCGAACTTGCCCGAGTCCACGATCACTCCGCCGATCGATGTGCCGTGTCCGCCGATATACTTGGTGGCCGAAAGAACCGTGATGTCCGCTCCGTGTTCGATGGGTCTGACGAGACCGATTCCGACCGTGTTGTCGACGACGAGGGGAACGCCCGCATCATGAGCAATTCTGCCCAGTGCGTCAAAATCCGGCACATCGAGCTTGGGGTTCCCTATCGTCTCGGCATAGATGGCACGGGTCCGGCTCGTGATGGCTTTTCTGAACGCGCCGGGATCAGTGGAATCAACAAATCTTGCGTCTCTTCCGAGCTTCGGAAAAGTGTAATGTAATAGTTGATAGGTTCCACCGTAAAGGTTATTGGCTGCAACAATTTCATCGCCAAGCCTTGTGATCGCCAGCAGCGCATAGGTGCTGGCCGCCTGCCCCGAAGCCACAGCCAGCGCGCCTGTGCCCCCTTCAAGGGCGGCCATCCGTCTTTCGAACGCGTCCGTTGTGGGATTCATGATCCGCGTGTAGATGTTGCCACTCTCTTTGAGCGCGAAAAGGTTTGCCGCGTGCTCCGAGTCCCGAAACACGTAAGACGAAGTCTGATATATGGGAACCGCCCGGGAACCGGTGGCAGGATCGGGGACTTCCTGGCCGGCGTGCAATGCTATAGTTTCCAGTCGCCTTGTTGACATCATCGTTTCCTTGTCTCAAAGTCCATGCCGGACATGTCGTATAAAACAAAAAACCCACGTACCAGCAGCCCTCTCTGGTAGTGGGTTATGGCGGCTCAGAACCTGCGATCGATGGCTACCTGAGCGTACCTCCCAAACCAGAGGGGCCTCGCATGGGCATGGCCATGCTGCGCATGTAATGAACGTCTCTGGTTGGATAGCTCTTCGTCATCGATACACCCGCAATCGAGATTAGATACCTTGCGCGCACCCGCTATGTCAAGAGCAACGCTCAGAATCCTGCGACTCAGACACTGCAACCGACTACAAATCCCGAAATGCTGGCAGACTCGAAGTAGTTGGTGTTTTGAAACCAAAGGTGTCCAGCAGCTACTACAGCCAAAAGCGCCAACTTAAAACACTGCCTCCTCGTGGACCTGGACTTGGACTTCGACTTGGACTTCGACGCGTTTGTCCTTGTCCATCCTAGAGAGCATCCTAACGAAAGTTCAGGTCGGGCATGATCATCCAAGTCTACGTCCAAGACTAAGTCTAGGTCCAAGTCCAAGTGTGGTAGCGATCGAAGGTTAGCGCATTTGTCGCTCATGCTGTCGGCTGTAGCTTTGCCCCTCCTCATAGTAAGTCTGCAGCTCAAATTCACAGATGCGCATGCACGCAGGCGGGCACGGCATTTAAGTTCGGATTTGTTTTTCTGATAAGGTACAATGCGCTCGGTGTAGGGGCCGCATTTTTCACGCATGGGACAAGAATCCGATGGTAAGTGAGTCCAGGGCGAAGGAATTCCGAACACAACTTGAATCCAGAGCGATGGTCGCCGACGGCGCCATGGGAACCATGTTGTATTCGAAAGGTGTCTTCATCAACCGCTGCTATGACGAGCTGAATCTTTCGTCCCCTGACCTCGTCAAGGCTGTGCATCTCGAGTACGTGCGAGCGGGAGCGGAGATTGTGGAGACCAATACCTTCGGCGCCAACCGGATGCGCCTCGTGGGATTCGGAATTGCCGAGAAGCTGCGACCCATCAATCAGGCCGGGGTGCGCATTGCCCGCGAAGCCGCCGGAGACAACGCCTTTGTAGCCGGGTCGATCGGCCCGCTAGGCGCGCATGTTGAGCCGCTCGGGCCTACCTCCTTCGCGGAGGCGCGCGCGGTTTTCGCCGAACAGGCTGACGCTCTCGTGTCGGCGGGGGCGGACCTGCTGATTCTGGAGACTTTTACCAGTCTGGATGAGTTGCGCGAGGCAGTCGTTGCGGCGCGCTCAGCGGCCGGAGAGGATCTGGTCATCGTCGCGCAGGTGACGATCGACGATTACGGAAATCTCCGCGACGGTACCGATACCCGGACTTTCACGCTTCAGATGGATCCATGGCCAGCCGATGTCATCGGCTGCAACTGCTCGGCGGGACCAAAAGTGACGTTTGAAACCGTCGAGAAGATGATGCAGTACTCCAAGAAGCTCGTCAGTGCCATGCCGAATGCGGGGCACCCGGCGCTGGTCGACGGGCGCAAATTATATCTGTGCTCGCCCGAGTACATGGCACAGTATGCGCGTCGCATGTTTTGGGCGGGAGTACGTATCGTAGGCGGTTGCTGCGGGATCACCCCGGACCACATCAAGCTGGTGCGCGCCGAGGCCCGGTCGCTGCAGCCGGCGAAACAGCATCAGACAGTAAGCGTGGAGGAGCCTGCAGCTAAATCTAAGGCGTTGGCGCCAACATCCATGGCACTCAAATCTAGGCTGGGTGCCATGCTCGCCGCCGGGCGATTTGTCGCTTTTGTTGAGATTCTCCCGCCGCGCGGTGTCGCCTACGCTGCGGAAATAGCGGCTTCGAAGGCTTGCGCGGAGCACGGCATCGACTGTATCAACGTGCCAGACGGACCTCGCGCCAGCGCGCGCATGAGCGCTCAGGTGACGTGCCAGCTGATCCAGCAACAGGCCGGCATCGAGGCCGTGCTTCACTTCTGTTGCCGGGATCGCAATATCCTCGGCATACAATCGGAACTCTTAGGCGCGCATGCTGTCGGGATCCGCAACCTCATATGCATCACGGGCGATCCACCTCGCATGGGCAGCTACCCGGGCGCCACGGCAGTCTTCGACGTCGACTCGATCGGGCTGGTGAACATCGCAAGCGGCCTGAATCGCGGGCTCGATATTGGCGGCAACCCGATCGGCTCGCAAACAGCGTTCCTCGTCGGCGTGGGTGCCAATCCCGGCGCGCTGAATCTCGACGAGGAGGTGCGACGCTTCGAGTGGAAGGTCCAGGGGGGAGCTGAATATGTCGTGACACAGCCCGTGTTTGACATCGAACTGCTCGAGCGCTTCCTCAGGCGCATCGAGCATGTCCGCATCCCGGTGATCGCAGGCATCTGGCCGCTCACGAGCTACCGCAATGCGGAATTCATGGTAAACGAGCTTCGCGTACCCGTTCCGGAAGATCTTATGGGGCGTATGCGCAGCGCTCAAACGGCTGAAAGCGCCGGCAGAGAAGGGCTTGCGATTGCGCGCGAAATGGTTGAGCGTGTGCGCCCGATGGTTAACGGAGTGCAGTTGAGCGCCCCGTTCGGACGTTATCAGGCCGCGCTGGAAGTAGCGGAGGCGATTGGCGCACGTTAGTCACACCAAAAAGCCCGATGAAGACGATGAGCGATCTCGTTGAGCGTTCGAGCCGGTGAGTGTTGTTTGTTTGCTTGAATCAGGTTTTCCATCGTGCCGATTTATACGACAGCATGCCCCTGCAATTGTTACAGTACCTGCTCGATGCGAGTGGAGGTGGAGAACGGCTGCATACGCCGCATCGAACCTCACCCGGACAACCGCGCGACCTCCGGCGGTCTGTGCTTGAAGGGACTCAGCTATGTGGAAAGGGAGGTTTCCCCCGACAGACTCCTTTTCCCTCTCGCGCGAGATTCGAACGGCCTCCAATTTCATCGGGTATCCTGGGGTGAAGCCCTGGATAGAATCGCGCAAAAGCTCCAGCAATTAAAACAGGGGGCGGGACCGCAGAGTGTGCTCTACTACGCCGGCAGCGGCACGAAAGGGCTACTCAACTCGGTAGGCATGCAGTTCTGGCGCCTTTTTGGCGGCTGCACAAGCACCTACGGCGATCTGTGCTGGCCCGCCGGGCTGGAGGCGACTCGCCTGACATTGGGAGAGAACAAACACAACGCTCCCTGGGATCTGCCCAATGCCAGGCTTATCATCCTCTGGGGAAAGAACCCTGCCGAAACTAACATTCATCAGATGCCCTTCATCAACGAAGCGCTGCAGCGGGGTGCGAAACTCATTGTCATCGACCCGAGACGGACTGAGTCGGCCGAGCGCGCCGAGCTCCTCGTCCAGCCCAAGCCTGGGTCCGACGGAGCTTTAGCGCTAGGAATCGCGAATCTGTTGTTGCAGCAAGACTACTTCGACCATGAGTTTGTGGAGCGCTGCGTCCTGGGCTTCCCCGAATTCAGAAGCATGGCGGCTGAATTTATCCCCGAGAGGGTCGCAAAGTTGACGGACGTTCCGATCCGCGATCTCGAACGGCTGGCGTCCTGTCTAGCCGAAATCAAGCCGGCGACCATCTGCGCGGGTTTCGGCATGCAGCGCTATACCAACGGTGGACAGGCCATGCGCGCCATGATCGCGCTCCTGGCGTTGACGGGCAACATCGGGAAATCGGGCGCGGGCTGGCAGTTTGCCGACTTGCAGAGCGCGATCTTTGACGAGGTCAAGGATCCCATAGCTTCGTATCCGCCCGAGATTCCGGATTGCATCGTGCGCGTCGCGGTCTCGCCGGCCAGGCTTGGCCAGGACATGCTTGCCTTGCGCGATCCCAAATTGAAGATGATCTGGGTGGAGCGCGGCAACCCGGTGACGCAGAACCCGGAGACTCATACGGTGCTGAAGGCCTTCCGGTCTCTGGAATTCCGGGTGGTGATCGATCAGTTCCTGACCGATACGGCGCGGGAGGCCGACATCGTCCTTCCGGCTAAGTCGCTCTTCGAGCAGTCAGACGTGATCGGAGCATACTGGCATCCGTATGTGCAACTGCGGCAGAAGATTCTCGAGCCGCCCGGCGAGGTCAAACCGGAAAGCGAGATCTATGGGCTGCTCGCCCTCCATCTCGGGCTGCCGGAAGCCGCCGTGCGCGCACAGATCCCCGGTCCTACCGATGCAGAAGTGGAAGCATGGATCGAGCACAAGCTCGCGTCTTTCCCCGGATTGACGCTGGCGCGATTGCGCGCCGGCCCCGTGCTTGCGCCGGGCTGCCAGGAAATTGCGTTTTCCGATTTCGTATTTCGGACGCCGTCGGGGAAGATCGAATTGCTGTCCCAGGAGGCAGCGCAGCGCTGGCGCGTCGATCCATTGCCTTTATTCCGCGAGCCGGAAGAGGGCTCCGCTTCAGGCCCTTATCCGCTCCACTTCCTGACTCCGAACACGAAGAACCGCATCCACTCGCAGTTTGGTAATCTGACGATGGTACGTGAAGTCAGTGGACCGTACTGTCTGATCCTCAATCCCGCTGACGCGGCAAAGAGGGGAATCCGCCATGGTGATTCGGTTCGCGTCTTCAACGATCGTGGCAGCCTGCACGCGCCTGCCCGGATTGACTTCGGCCTCAAGCCGGGATGCGTGGCCATGACGAACGGAACATGGATCCAAGAAGGCGGCACCGTCAACTTCTGCTCTCTTGGCCGTGAGACCGACATGGGGCATGGAGCCGCTTTTCACGATAATCTCGTGGAAGTCGCGAAGGTCGATCGATGAGGGGATTTCTGCTTGATTTGAATCGCTGCACCGGCTGTCACGCTTGCCTCTTTGCCTGCAGCATCGAAAATGGCCTCGGTTTCGGGAAATCCTGGAGAGAGATTTATACGTTTAACACCCGGCACCGCCCCGGCGTGGCCAGGTTCCATTTGTCACTCGGCTGCCTGCACTGCGCCGAACCGGCCTGCATGAAATGTTGCCCTGCGGCGGCGTATTCCCGTGACGCATCTACGGGCGCCGTACTGGTCGACAGCGGTCTCTGCATCGGCTGCAGATACTGCAAGTGGGCGTGCCCCTTTGATGCGCCGAAGTATGACCTCGATGCGGGTACTGTTTCAAAATGCACGCTCTGCAAAGACCGGCTAGGCGATGGCAAGGATCCCGCCTGTACCACTCTGTGTCCGACGGGGGCGCTGCAATTCGCCGAGATGGATCCGGAACATGGCGTAGAAACTGCTCCGGGGTTCCCCGCAACGGACTTGGATCCTCGGGCGCGGTTCGTGCCGGTGCATTCCGCAAGCGGGCCTGCGGTGAGTCTGGGACCCTTGGACGGAGCGGTGTTTGACCGACTTAACGTGCAGGACACCTCCCCTAGTCCCCGCGCCACCATTGAGTCGGAATGGTCACTTATCGCCTTCACGCTGGCCGCGACGCTTCTGGTGGCCGTCGTGGCCGCTGCCGCCATCGAGACATTGAGGATAGGCGGAGTCGACTTCCTGATCGCGGCGCTCGGTGCCATCGGGATAGGAGCCCTGCATTTTGGGAAAAAATCGCGGGCATGGCGCGCGGTGCTCAACCTGCGCAGTTCGTGGCTCAGTCGCGAAATCGTGGCTTATTCCGCCTTCCTGGTACTGGCGTTGGCCACGTTTTTCTCGCCCTCGCCCGCTGGGATTCTGAGCGGCGCGGCAGTTGTCTCCGGCTTTTTCGCACTGTATTGCGTCGACCGCGTCTACAGCTCCATCTCCCGTCCCGCTTTCATCAGGTTTCACAGCGGCGGCGCCGTACTTACCGGATTGTACCTGTGCGGCATCATAGCGAACGTCGCGTTGATTGCAGCATGCGCCGGATTGATCAAGCTCGTTCTTTATGCGGAGAGGCAGTCCTGGCGGGTAAGCCCGTGGCGATTCTTCGCCTCGGTCCTGAGACTGGGGCTCGGCTTCGTCATACCCCTGGCGTTGTGGCGTGCTTACCCCGACTGGATACTGCCCGCGGTTGTCGTCGCGGAAGTGATCGACCGTTGTGAATACTATCTCGATCTGAATATCGCTGGTCCGGACAGCCAGATTGCGGAGGACCTCAAACGCGCGACCTCTGAGCTGCGGCACAAAACCCCTGTCCTCGGAAATCAGGATCCGCAGCCTCCCCTGCAAGCACCCGAAGTCTGATGTCCTCATCGATGCCGGATTGGTATTACAGGGTGGCGCAGTCTGCTTCCGAGCAGGAGTCAAGGCCTAGCCCGTCCGGGAGTGGTAGCCGAAGACTCCGCGTTGCTTGATAAGCCTGACCCCCTCCTGCGGCACCATGTCTTCCCAGCTCGAATCTCCGGATTGAATCAAGCGCAAAACCTGTTTGGGGAATATGTGCAGGTTCTTTTCATCAACATCCTGTATGGGGACGATTTTCTGATTTGCTCGGAGATAGGCATAAAGTTGCTGCAGATTGGCGGGCATGCCGACAGTTTCGGCAGTAATGAGCTTGCCGGTCGCGGCATCCATGCAGGGATACACGTACAGCCGAATGTCGGCCTTAAACAAGCGGCCGAAAGATTCCAGAATTCCTCCGTCCAGCTGCGCATAGTACTTTTCATCGAAGAGCCTTATGAGGTTGGGGATGCCCAGAGCAAACACGATGCGCCGCTTTGTGTAATCGCGCAGATATGCGGCCAGTCCGTAATAATAGCTGTAATCGGAAATGATGACGTTCTTGCCGAGAGCGCTGAGAATGTCGACACGCGCAAGAAAATCTGTGTGGTCGATAGTGTCGCCCGACAGAAGGTTTCGCAGCGACATCTCCATCACGGTGAAGGGCTCCTCGCCGTCGCCGCGGAGTTCCGCCGAGAACTGCATATTGGCGCGCTCCAGCAGGTCCAGAGATGGACGCGTCACGGGCCGGAAGCTGCCTCGCTCAATCAATATCGGCTTGTCCCAAAGGACTTCGGAAGGCTGAACCACTTCCCCATGGGCATCGAACATCGCCGCATCCGTGAAACCCTGCTCGACCAGCTGAAGACTCATAAGCCGGTTGTCGACGTCTTGAAAACACGGTCCCGAGAAACGAATCATATCCACTTCGAGGCGTTCCCGGGTCAGATCGTCCTTCAGAGAACTGATCAGGGCGGTCGGTTCCCGGAACAAGTAAAACCCGCCGAAGATGAGGTTGACACCCAGGATCCCGAGAGCTTCCTGCTTTCGAACATTGTCGCGCTCGGACATGCGCACGTGCAGGATAATTTCGGACGGTGGCGCCTGGACCTGATGCTGGAAGCGCATGCCTACCCAGGCATGCCCAGGCTGATTGTGGGAGAAACTACCCATCACGGCGGTATTCGCAAAAACAAAAAAGGTGGTGCGTGCGCCGCGCTTGGCTTTCAGGCGCTGCAGGAGCAGATTGTACTCGTAATCGAGCATCGATTGAAGCCGCCCTCGGCTGACGTAGCGATCGCAGGAGCCGTAGATGGCGTCGCTGACATCCATGTCATAGGCGGAGATGCTCTTGGCAACCGTGGCGGCCGCCCCGCCCACGCGGAAAAACCACCGCGCCACCTCCTGACCTGCGCCGATCTCGGCGAATACGCCGTGACGGGCGACATCGAGGTTAATCTGGTGCGCCTTCTGATACGCAGTTGCTTTTTCCTCAGCGGTCATAGCATTAGTTTTGGCCAAATCAGGCGCCGAATCAATATCCGGTTTCAAGGGCTAGGCACATACCCGGGACCGTGGTGCCTAGGAGCTTTGGATTGGAGCAACGGGAGTGATAATATCTCTCTTCTGATGCGCGATGAGGTGACCTTGGATAACACAGAGAGACCGATTGCGACCGAAACGGAAGAATGCGGAGATGCGCGCGGTTTCATAACCAACGACTTCAGCATTCACGTAGCCACTGTCAATGGCTCCGGAAGCCAGTCCGCAAACAACGTGCTCATGCGTTCCATCTTCCAAATGGGCGTCCCGGTCAGCGGCAAGAACCTATTCCCTTCCAACATCGCCGGGCTTCCGACCTGGTTCACCATCCGGGCCAACAAGAACGGCTACATTTCGCGCAAGGCGCAGATCGACTTTGCCGTCGCGATGAACCCCGAGTCTGCCCGGGAGGATGCCCTCTCAGTCGTCAAGGGGGGAGCGTTGCTGGCCGATGCGTCTCTTGGCCTGAAGGGGAAGCGATACGACATCAGCTATTATGAAGTGCCCTTCCTGCAGCTGGCGGCTCAAGTCAGCCCGGAAGTCCGCCTGCGCAAGCTCCTCTCGAATATGATCTATGTGGGGGTGATGGCGCAACTTCTGGAGATTGATTTCCAGGAAATCGAAGTGGCTATCCGCAGGCAGTTTGCCTCCAAACAGAAGGCGGCCGAAATCAATATCCAAGCCGCGAAGATCGGATTCGATTATGCGCGAGCCAGCCTGCCCAAGAGCGATCCCTTCCGGATCGCCCGAATGGACAAAACGCGCGGCATGATAATTATCGACGGCAACACTGCCGCTGGTCTGGGGGCGGTCTTCGGCGGGTGCACGGTAGTAACCTGGTATCCCATCACGCCGTCAACCTCGCTCGTGGAGCAGATAGCTTCCTACATGAAGAAATATCGCCTCGATCCGAAGACCGGCAAACCGACCTTTGCGGTCGTACAGGCCGAGGATGAGCTTGCAGCCGCAGGTATGGTCCTGGGCGCAGGCTGGGCGGGCGCACGCGCGATGACGGCGACTTCGGGCCCTGGCATTTCCTTGATGTCGGAGTTTGTCGGCCTTTCCTACTTTGCGGAAATCCCGGCGGTGATCTGGGATGTGCAACGCGTGGGTCCTTCCACGGGCCTGCCGACGCGAACAAGCCAGGGAGACATTTTGTCGACACGCTTCTTGAGCCATGGCGACACCAAACACATCCTGCTCATCCCTGCTACGGTGGAAGAGTGCTTCCGCTTTGCTCAGGAGTCGTTTAATCTCGCGGAGCGATTCCAGACCACGGTGTTCTGCATGAGCGATCTCGACCTGGGAATGAACAACTGGATGGCAGACGCATTTCAATATCCTGACGACATCCCTATCGAGCGCGGCAAGGTGCTTTCCGAATCGGACCTGGAGCGCCTGGGAAGTTTCTCGCGCTATCTCGACGTGGACGGCGACGGTATTCCCTATCGCACGCTGCCGGGAACCCGGCACCATGCAGCCGGATACTTCACCCGCGGAAGCGGGCACAATAACCACGCCGGATACAGCGAACGGCCCGAGGATTATGTAAATCTGATGGACCGCCTGGCCCGCAAGATCGAAAATGCCAGCGCCCATGTGCCTGCACCGATTCTCGACTACGGCACCGGCGCCAAGGTCGGGATCATCGCATATGGAAGCACGCATCATGCGATCGGCGAATGCCGCGACCAGTTGGCTGCGGAGCACGGAATGGATACGAACTATCTGCGCATACGCGCTCTTCCATTCAGTCCAGAGGTACATGCATTCCTGGAGGGACACGAACGCATCTATGTTGTCGAACAAAACCGGGATGCACAAATGCGGGGCTTGCTCGCGATGGACTACCCTGAACAGGGGACGCGGCTGCGATCCGTTCTGCATTACGACGGGATTCCGATTGACGCGCGCTTTGTCACAGACGCCATCGCAGCACAGGAGAAGGAGAACAACGAATAATGCCCTCCCAGGAACCCTCAAAGGCTAAAGCCAGCACCAACCGCGTCGGGCTGCTTCTGCAGGAATACAAGGGCGCCGAATCCACGCTTTGCGCGGGATGCGGGCACGACGCCATTACGAGCCAGATCATCCGTGCATTTTTCCAATACGGCGTGGAGCCTCATCGAGTGATCAAACTTTCGGGAATCGGCTGCTCGTCGAAAACGCCGGCTTACTTTCTGGGCCGGGCCCACGGATTCAACGCCGTCCACGGACGCATGCCCGCGGTCGGGACCGGCGCCCTTCTGGCCAATCACAATCTGATCGCGATCGGAGTGAGCGGCGATGGCGATACGGCTTCGATCGGAACGGGCCAGTTCGTCCACCTGCTGCGCCGCAACATCCCCATGATTTACATCATGGAAAACAACGGGGTGTACGGCCTGACCAAGGGTCAGTTCTCCGCGACAGCCGATGCAGGCTCCAAACTCAAGACCGGCGTCGTGAATGACCTGCCCCCCATTGATTGTTGCGCGCTCGCCATCGAACTCGGCTGCGGGTACGTGGCGCGCTCCTTCGCGGGCGACCCGAAACAGCTCGTCGCCTTGCTCGAGGGCGCTCTAGCTCATCGAGGCACGGCATTTCTCGATGTCATCTCCCCTTGCGTGACGTTCAATAACCACGAGGGTTCCACTAAGAGCTACAAGTACGCGAAAGAGGCGGAGGAGCTCCTGCACGAGGTCAGCTTCATCCCGTTTTTTGAACAGATCTCCGTGGACTACGAGGAGGGCGCGACCAAGTCGGTGGAGCTGCACGACGGCTCGCATATCACCCTGAGAAAGCTCTGGCGCGATTTCGATCCGGGCAATTTCGTGGAGGCGTTGCGCGTGCTTCATGAATCAAGGCAGAAGGAAGAGTTCGTCACCGGCCTGCTCTATGTCGATCCCAAGAAGCCCGACTTCACCGAGTTCCTGGACCTGCCCGACGAACCGTTGGCTCAACTGCCCGCAGAGATCACCCGCCCGTCCCGTGCCGCGCTGGCGGAAATCATGGACTCGCTCCGCTGACGCAGATCGGAAGGACCCGTGCGGGAAACGGTCCCGGCGGCTTTCGTGCCTTTAAAAGCTGCGGTAGTTGCCGAAGTTGAGTTCGACGCCGTAATCCTGCTCCCGCAACAGGGCAATCACATGCTGGAGGTCATCGCGAGACGGGGATGAAATGCGGACTTGATCCCCCTGGATTTCCGACTGTACCTTCTTGATTTTCTGCTCTTTGATGAACTTGACGATGGCTCGCGCAGTCTCAGATGAAAGCCCCTGCTGTAAGTCCACATCCTGAGTCACAGTGCCTCCGCCCGCCGGCATCACTTTGCCCAGGTGCAGGTTTCGGACAGGGACTTTGCGCCGCACCATCTTCTGCTGCACTACTTCCCAGAGGGCGGCAAGCTTGAAATCGTCGGGTGCGCGGAGAACCAGCTTGTTTTCAGAGCGCAGAAATTCAACATCCACCTTCAGTCCCTTGAAATCGTAGCGCTGCCGGACCTCCTTCATCGCCTGATTCAGTGCGTTGTCCACTTCCTGCAGATCGCAGCCGGTTGTAATGTCGAAGGACTGTGTTCCAGCCATGCTACCCTCCAGCGAATCGACAGATAGGCTGTGACGAGCGACGCATGGCGAGTCTGCCATGCGTCGCCCGTCACACGTCACGCTTCACTTCCTTTTCAGCTCTTGAAGTATGACGCCAAGCTTCTTGAGTTCTTCGCCGTATACCGCCCAGTCGCCCTGCCGCTGCGCCTGCACCGCGCGATCATATGCCTCCGCCGCCTGGCGGATGAGGTCAGCATGCGCATTAGGGGCGGGTTGCCCAGTGGGCGGTGCGATCTCCAGAGGCGTACCTTCCTGCTCAAAAATCTTATTGATCGAAGCCTCGAGGGTCTCCTCCATGGCGATTTTGTTTTCGTACGCGACGATCACGCGCTTCAGCTCCGGTATCTTGCCGCTTTCGGCCCTCAGATACAGGGGGCGGACATACAACAGCGCCTCCTCAATCGGAATCACCAGAAGCGTTCCCTGAATCACCTGCGATCCGTGCTGATCCCACAAGGAAAGCTGTTTGGAAATGTCGGCATCCTGGTTGATCCTTGCAACGATTTGTTTTGGACCGTAAACCAGTTTCTGCTTCGGGAAGCGATACACGACGAGCTGGCCATAGTGATCGCCGTCGGAGCGGGCCACCATCCAGGCCGACAGGTTGTCCTTGCGTCCCGGAGTGAACGGAAGCATCAGGATGAACTCCTCCTGTTTTTCCTGCGGCAGGCGCATGATCGTATAATAAGGAGACATGGCCTGCTGCCCGCTTGCCGAGGCAATCACGGGAATTTCCCACAGATCCTCTTTGTTGTAGAAAATCTGCGGGTTGTTCATGTGGTACACGGAATAGATGAAAGTCTGGATGCGGAAGATGTCCTGCGGATAGCGGATGTGCGCGTGCAAATCGGCGGGCATCGCGGCCAGCGGCTGAAACACGCCCGGAAAGATGCGTTCGTACACCTGGATCAGCGGGTCGTCCGGATCGGCAACATACATGTCCACGTTGCCGTTGTATGCATCCAGCACCAGCTTCACCGAGTTCCGCACATAATTGCCGATGTCGTCGGTCGGCATGGAATACGGATAACGGTCGCTATGAGTGTATGCGTCCTGGATCCAGAACAGTCTTCCGCCGGAGATCACCATGTAAGGATCCTGGTCCAGCTGCAGAAATGGGACCAGGCGGCTGAAGCGGGTCTTCAGGTCACGATAGTATAGAAACTTGCTTTCCGCCTTCAGCAGCGGCGAAAGCACGATGTTAGGGTCGCGGAAATAAAAAGCGAACAGCAGCTTGCGCAGGAAAGTTTCAATGGCAACGCCGCCTGTGCCCTGATAGGTGGTGTACACGTTCGCTTCGCCTGCGGGGTAATCAAATTCCTTCGCCCCGGTCCTCACCACCGCGTATTCCTTGGTCATTTCTCCGAAATAGATCTCAGGCCTGCTGATCTTGAAGGCCGGCTCTGTGCTCTTGGGAGGGATGTCCTTGACCTCGAGCACCGGCAGTCCCTCTGAAGTCACCCGGTTGACGGGACCGAGCGTCAGACCGTACCCATGCGTATAGCTGAGGTGCTCGTTGATCCAGTTGCGCTCCAGCAGGTTATTGGTGTCGAGCTCTCGAGGGGAGAGCATCATCTGCTGCGGCCCGCCGTTCAGCAGGTAGCGGTCGTTGTCGACCGAGACGAAATCGTAGTAGGTGCGAATTTCCTGGATTTGAGAGAAAGCGTCAAGCAAGGGTTCGTGGTCCCACAGGCGGATGCTCCGAATGGTCGCCGCGTTTGCCTCAATATCTTGAGGCGTGAGCGCCTTATCTCCTGACAGACTGCGGTCCTCGACGGTGTCCAGATCGTAGGCGTGAAGCGTCGCCTGAATATTGTGCTCGATTTGCGGACTCTCTCTCACCAATTCATTCGGCGCCACGACGAATTTCTGCAAAAGCGCCGGATAGAGATTGCCGCCGAGAAACACGAGCAGGTACAGGCCCGCGGCCACGATCGCGGCGCGAAAGTTCGAGGCAAACGCATTGTAAATCCAGAGCGCCGCGCCCACGAGCGCCGTGATCGACAGGAATCCCAGGACGGGCAACCGCGCGTACAGATCCGTGTAACTGGCGCCGTACATCAGCTGGTGGTCACCGAAGAGGATCTCAAACCGGTCCAGGTAGGCATTCGCCGCCAGCAGCAGGAAAAACAAGCCTGCTAACACTGAGAGGTGGGACGTTGCTCGTCCACGCCCAGCCGTGCGCAAAGTTCGAAACGAAAAGGCTCTCTTGAAATAGTAAAGCAGAAGGACGCCGCCGGCCGCAATGAAGCAAAGCAAGAGGCCTGTGCTGACCACTTCCTCGAGCAGCGGGAGTGTAAACAAATAAAACGATATGTCACGCGCGAATATGGGATCCCGCGCCCCAAACGGAACGCGGTACAGCCAACGCCAGACCATCTCCCACTGCCCCGCTTCCTGAAGCGCCAGAAAAAACCCTACGATCAGCGCCAGCAAGCCGATCACGCGTTGCACGGTCGTGGCCGCAAAGGTATACGCCGTGACGCGCCCGTCGGGCGTCGGAAGTCCGATATTGATGGCGCCCGGACCGCGATTCGCGAACATGAGGTTGAAATAGAGGAAGAGGAAGACGAATGCCAGAACCCCGGCGAAGATCGAGCTTTTTGCATACAGGGCCGTGGTAAAGAGAATCGTCTTGCCCAGCTCGCCGAACCAGAGCCAGTCAAAGTACAGGTCGGTCGCGAATGATAATCCCCCAGCCAGCACGAAGACTGCCAGCACGATGATGATCCAGAACAGTTTTTTTTGCATGGCACCTTCTTTCTTTGGCGGAAGAGACATTATAACGCGCACTCCAAACATCGGTAACCACGAAATTTGTCCCGATGCGGTGCAGGCTCCGCAGTTCCACCGATTCAGGAGGATTGCGAGGGTGTGTTCTAGGACGTTGTTTAGGTTGCGCTTGCTTCCGTCTGTGGTATCGTGGACCTCGATGAGCATCAAGCGGAGCGCAGATTCCACCCGAAAGGCGGATACCATCCAGAAAAAAGTCCTGATCGAGGCTGCGCCCGCCTTCATATTTCGGGCACTGACCGAAGCCAAGGAGATCACACAGTGGTTTTGCGACCGCGTCACCTCCGACCCGCGCGTCGGCGGCGAGTTGAAGGCATTCTGGCGAATGGGCAACGGCGGACAGGCGTTGCGCGGCCGCGCCATCTTCACGACCTTGGTCCCGGACTCCCAGGTAGAGCTTCAATGGATCGATGAGGGCGACGGCCAATGCCCGGAAGGCGAGCACCACACCACCAGCTACTCGATCCGACTCAAGAGAGGAATCAGCGAAGTCACCGTGTGCGACGCGGGTCCGCCGCTGGAAGACGGGGAGACGCTCACGCTGCTCGACGAGGGCTGGATCGGTATTCTGCGTGACCTGAAGGAACACTGCGAGTCGAAGCAGCGCTCCTCCAGGCATCGCTCCTTCGAGGAATCTGGCTGGGATTAGCCGGGTAGCGCATCCAAAAATCAGAACGGGTTTCGGAAACGTCCGCACGCGCCCCTCATGGGCGCCGGCCGAGCAGGAATCGCCGGTACTGTCCCAATGCCATCAGCGGCCAATAGTGCCGGTAATAATGGTATTTAAGATAAAAGACGCGCGGGAATCCCGTTCCGGTCCACTCATCTTCCTCCCAAGTTCCCTCCGGAGTCTGGCGCTTCAACAGGTATTCGATCCCGCTGCGCACGCTCGCGCCGTTTCCTTCTCCGGCTGCCAGAAGCCCGATGAGCGCCCAGGCGCTTTGGGAAGGAGTGGAGGGTCCCAGCCCTTTTCGAGCCGGGTTCTCGTACGTGTCACACCGTTCTCCCCAGCCTCCATCCGGCTGTTGCACCGACACAAGCCAATTGACGGCCTTTCTGACGTACGGCTGAGACATGTCCTCACCAATGAGGTTGAGCCCCCGCAGTACTTGAGGCGTGCCATACAAGTAGTTCACGCCCCAGCGGCCGAACCAGCTGCCGTCCTTGCACTGGTCGCGCTTTAGAAAGTCAATGGCACGGCTTACAATCGGGTGCTGGGAGTTGTAGGTCGCTGGCGCAATGGTGGCAAGCATTTCGAGCGTGCGCGAAGTAATGTCGGCTGTTGTGGGATCGATCATTGCATTGTGATCGGCGAAAGGCACTTTACAGAGAAACGCCTTGTCGTTGTCCCGGTCAAAGCTGGCCCAGCCTCCGTCTTCATTCTGCATCCCACGCACCCAGATGAGCCCGCGCGCGATCGCATCCTCGACTTCCTGGCGCGCCCCTGGCGAAGTCGCCCAGCGCAGGGCCATCATCACCATGATCGTGTCGTCCACGTCCGGATAAAACTCGTTGGCAAACTCGAAATACCAGCCTCCAGGGGGCGCCGGGTTCTTGATCTGCCAGTCTCCGGGACGCTTGACTTCCCTGGCAAGCATCCAGTTTACCGCCTTGCGGATCGGTTCTCCATCAGGATCAAAGCCGCACTGAAGCAGCGCATACGTCGAAATCGAGGTATCCCAAACAGGTGAGTGGCAAGGTTGAATGCGGATGGAGTCATCTGCGGGATCGTAAATCTCGAGCGCATCCAGCTCGCGCAACCCTTCGACCATCACTGGATGGTCATCCGCATATCCCAGGACCTTGAGGGCCATGACGCTGTTCATCATGGCGGGTAGGATCGCTCCCAGCCCGCCCGACGCCTCGAAGCGCTCGATGATCCACTTTTCAGCCTTCTTGACAGCGGCGCGCCGCGCCGCCTGAATCGGAAACTTTTCGGCTATCTTAAGCGCCTTGTTGGTAAGAAGGAAAAAATTGGTCCATGAGAGGGCTTCCTTCGTGCGCGGCAGGCTAAGGTCCGCATGCTCCCGGCCGCCCACGAACAGCTCGTCCACGTGGCACTCCGGCGGCAACGGACAGACGGGTTTGAGCGCACAGATCACAGACAGTGACACGAAAATCGTCCGCGACCAGGAAGACATCTCGTAGATATTGATGGGGGCAATCGTCGGGATGAACATCATCTCGGGGGGAATCGCAGGCACATGTTCCCAGCCGTACTGGTCGAACCAGGCCAGATGAAACTTCGTATAAGTATTAGCCTTGGTGGCGCCGCCCAGCCCGAGTATGGCGTCGCGCGCCCGCTGCATGTCTGGTTCTTCCGCCGACACCCCCGCCACTTTGAGCGCAAAGTAGCTCAGCACGGAGACTGAAATTTCCACTGGACCATGGGCATAGTTTGACCATGCACCGTCCGGCAGCATCGACTCGCGAAGCACCTTGGCGTACTTCGGGATCCGCGGATCATCGCGCTTCCCGAAGAATGTGCGGAACAGAATAAAATAGCTCTCGAGCGTCGTGTCGGCCTCCAATTCCGCCACCCAGTATCCATCCTGATGTTGCCGATCCACGAGCCAGGCGCTGCTCCCTGTAATCGCCGATTCGACACGGTCGACGGACGGAGAGGGCATCTGGAGCGCCGGCAGCGCTGAATCGCCGGGCCGCGGATAGACTCCCGGCGGAAGCTGGAAGGACGTCCCGGAAACGCCGTCCCCTGCAGTGCTCATTGCCGCTTGCCACCCGAAACCGGGAACGCCCGCGATCCATTCTTGCAGGCGTTCCCGCCACACACCCCTGGGTTCGCGGATCAAATCTCGACCCGGCTCTCTTGGCAATGCCGAGCCCATGCGTCTCTTCATTGTGGAGTCTCCTCCTCGATCTGTAGCCGGTGTCTGTCGCGCTCGCGGGATCCGAACTCTGCCGCCGCATACCGCATGAAGTTCAGCGCTGCACCTCGACCGACACGTCTATGCCGCTGCGCACGCTCTGCGTGACGACGCAATAGTCTTCGAACAGTTCCACGCAGCGCTCGATTTTGGGATCATCCGCGGGATCAAACTCCGGCGTGATCTCGACCTTCATTTTGCCGATGCGCAGCCGCCCCTTTTCATTGCGTGCATACCAGACCTTCACCGTCGCGTGAATGCCCGTGAGGTTCGCGCGTGCCTTGCGCGCGCTGAACAACAGACTGGCGCACAGGCAGTTGCCGACCGCGGCCGCCAGCAGGCGTGAAGCATTGGGCGCACTGTCCCGGCCTATCGGCGTTGGTTCATCCGTCAAAAGATCAGGGTACTGATCTTTGTCGAATGTAACACGGAACTGATAGTCTTCGATCTGATCCATCGTGATCGAAAATTGCGCCGCGTCGGATTCCTTGTTCGTAACCGGCGAATCTTGCGTCATGGTTTCAAGCCTCCAGGCCCTAGGATATCATGCTTGCACGGCATAGGCACCTGCCGCGGAGACAGAAAAAGCCGCTCGCAAACACGGTACCGCAAAGAAGAGGAATTGTGATACCTTTTCTATTGCCGGGCGATCGTAATTGTCAGGCCCCGGGGTGAGGAGGCCCATGAAAAGATCTCTGGTTTTCGCGATGGCATTTCTGCTTCTCTCCTGTTGTAAGCTGGCGCTTTCTCAAAGCCAGCAGAAATCCGACGATCCCCAGTCCTCTCCGAAAACAAGCGAGGTAGCGGATAGGGTTGTCTCCGCGGCTGTCGTGCTGAAGGAGATCATGGGCACGCCGGACAAGTCCATTCCGCAGGATCTGCTCGACCGATGCCAGTGCGTGGCCGTGATTCCGTCAATGAAAAAGGCTGGCTTCATTCTTGGCGCGGCTTATGGCAAGGGCGTCATCGCGTGTCGCAGGGATAGCGGCAACGGCCCCTGGAGTGCTCCGTCCATGCTGATGATGAGCGGAGGGAGCTTTGGTCTTCAGATCGGCGTCCAGGCAACCGACCTGGTCCTGGTCGTCATGAACCTCAGTGGCGTCGACAGCCTGCTTGACAGCAAGTTTACTTTGGGCGGCGATGCGGCCGTGGCCGCCGGGCCAGTGGGCAGAAATGCCTCTGCCAAGACGGATGTACTGATGAGGGCCAAGATTCTCGCTTACTCCCGCTCCAGGGGAGTTTTTGCGGGGCTGAGCCTGAATGGAGAGGTCGTCAGGACTGACAAAGACGCCAATTATGTGCTGTACAAGAAACAGGCGAATGCGAAGGACATCCTGTTTCATCCGGTGTCCGGCGTACCCAAGGATGCTACGATTTTCACCGATGAGCTGACCAAGGTCAGTCCAAAACTGGTGAAGTAAGCGCGCCGTTGCACCATGGAGCGCAGTGCCTTGACGACGCCTGACGGTATCGCAACCCAGGCATGTTGTAGTGCGCTTGGCGGGGCATCGTCGACGAATTGTAGGTCTTGGCCGTGAAATCGGCGTCAATCACGTTGACTCTGCCCGGGATATTTGTTAGTTTTTCAGCGGATTGCAGCTTTTGCCGGCGCAAAGTTGCCTGCTCTTGCTCCTCAGTAGCTCAATGGTAGAGCATTCGGCTGTTAACCGAAGGGTTGTAGGTTCGAGTCCTACCTGAGGAGCCATAATTCCAGCCTGTTTACACTCTCCCGTTTATCGCTGATACCTTTTGATCCCGAGAATTGTATCCTGCAATCGCACGTTACGATTATTTCACTTTATTCTTGACACGCCATTATTGTAGTACTAAGTTATTAGCATGCGACGAAAAAGCCCGATACTCACCGAACAGGAACTCGAGATCATGAAGGTCGTCTGGGTCTATGGCACTGCCACCGTGCGCGACGTCTACGAGACCCTGCTCTCGCACCGCAAGATCGCCTACACGACCGTCATGACCATGATGAAAATCATGGAAGATAAGAAGTACGTGAAGCGTCGGCTCGCGGGGCGTGCTCATGTTTACGAAGCCACTCGGCCCAAGAAGCAGATGATTCACGAGATGGTCAGCGAGTTCATCAATCGCGTTTTCAACGGCTCTGCTGAGCCACTGGTGGCGCATCTTGTCGAGGAGCGCAGCCTGTCGGAAAAGGAATTGAAGCAGATCGCGAAAATGATCCGGGACAACCCATAGGGCCCCAAGACCCGGCCGGTGTCGCATGCCTCCACTCGTGCGATGCTTTCGGCCCTCCTGAATCTATGACCGCTCATTTGTGGCTGGAGAACCTGGCAGCATACAGCTTGCAGGTTGCGGTGCTGATCCTCGCGGGCAGCGTGCTCATTTACATGTTCCGGCTGAAAACGCCGGTGGTTCTGATGGCTCTTTGGCAGGCATTGCTGCTGGTCTGCTTGCTGCTTCCCGTAATTCAGCCGTGGCATCACCTGCGACAGACCATGCCGAGCTCCATCCTGCCTGCGGCTCTGACGAGCTTCCCCTCCCCGATTTTCCCGGATGCCGAAATCCTTCTGCGCCCACACGAGGTAGTGCACGCCTCCGTGATCGAACTCGGTCGCGTCCAGGGAGAATGATTGCCAGCCGGTCTGGATCTGTCCTTTTTCCATCCATTGCCCTGCCAGGGGATCCGCCGAGTCGTTTTCCAGCACATAGACGCGGTGGTTGAATGGAGCAACCGTCTCTCCTGCCGCGAAATAGATATACCAGTAGCCCCCGATGAAGTGGATCTCGGGCGCCCAGATATTGGCGCTCATGATCCCGGTGTCGTGCCGTCGCCAGACGACGAAGGCGGGCGCGGATCCCAGCCCCTGGATCGCGCGGGAGCGGCGGATCTCGACCCTGTCGTACTCGGGGACCGACGCGGTGAAGTAGTACCAGCCGTCGGTATGCCGGTAGACCCAGGGATCGGCGCGCTGCCGGACGATCGGGTTCTGGTAGCGCGGCGGCTCAGCGGATGCGTCCGCGCCGAGTGCGACCAGGAACACGAGCACGGACATCGATGCGAGGGGGCGCGTCCCGGGTGATGAGCGTGGCCGCATGCATCAGCCCTTGATCCCGCCCGTGGTGAGACCGGCGATGAAATACCGCTGGAAGATGAAGAAGAAGATGATGATCGGGATCGTCGCCATGACCGATCCCGAAATGAGCATGTCATAGTTGTTCCCGTACGGCGTCAGGAGCGTGGCCAACCCCACGGGGAGCGTGAACATGTTGCCGGTGCGCATCACGATCAGCGGCCAGAGAAAATTGTTCCAGCTCTGCAGGGCGCCGAGGATCGCCATGGCGCCGAAGGCGGGCGCCATGA